>JARFRM010000102.1 GCA_029287235.1 Thermoanaerobaculales bacterium | reverse complement strand
TTGCCCGGTATGACAATGTGCGGGAGGAAGAACGCTGCCGGAAAGCTTCTGGGGCACATTGTCAAACCCGGCACGCCCCGGTGAGCAGGATCTTCCGGGAGGCTGTCGCTGCTCCGGCCCCGGCCGCTGCCGCTGCCGCTGTCGCGGACAAGGGAGAAGGAGAGGGAGTGGGAGAGGGTCATCGCGGGAACGGGATCGGGATCGGGGACGGTGACGGCTACGGGGAAGGGAAGGAACGACTACAATCAATCCGCGAACCCGAAGCACAACCCTCGCACCAACACGACAAGGAGTCAACCATGCCGAACACCACCAAGCGAATCGGAAGCTGTCTCTGCGGCGCAGTCCGCATCACCGCCCACAATGCGCAGAACCGAGTCGGCGCTTGCCACTGTTCCATGTGTCGGACCTGGGGTGGCGGTCCATTGATGGCCGTCGACTGCGGGACCGAGATCGAAATCGAGGGCTCAGAGCACGTCGCGGTCTTTGACTCCTCGAAGTGGGCCGAAAGGGGTTTCTGCTCGACCTGCGGGACCAATCTGTTCTATCGACTCAAGCAGAACGGGCAGATCTTCATGGCGGCGGGGATCTTTGCCGATCAGGATGGCCTGACCTTCGACCACCAGGTCTTCATCGACGAGAAACCCGACTACTACGACTTCGCCAACGAGACCCACAACATGACCGGGGCGGAGGTATTCGCCAGGTTCAACTCGTAGGTCAGATTCCGGTGGACCCTTCGCGTTGTTCGATGGGGATTATTCCAACCGGAACGCCACCGTCACGATGTATCTCACCGCCACCGGTTTGCCGTCCATGATGGCGGGCTCGAAGGTCCACTGCTCGAAGGCCTCGATGGCGGCCGTGGAGAGCTCGTCGGAGACGCTCTCCTTGATGACCACGTCACGGACCATCCCGATCTCGTCGATCATCAGATCGCCCACCACGATCCCCTTGATGCCTGCTTTGCGGGCTTCGGGAGGATATTTCGGCATGACCTTTCCGATGATCACGGGTTCCGAGATCCTGCCGTCCGGGACGTAGCGGAAGACATCCTCACCATCGAGCTTGCCCGCCAGCCGAGCCGTTGGTTCTCCGACGGCGGGGCTGACCGGAACCAGGCCCTCGCTATCGGGTCGCCGCACGATGAGCTGGTCGCCGGTTCGCTCCCAGGTCAAGCCCTGGTCTCTGAGAATCGTGAACAAAGCGGCATCCCACGGCACCTGCTCGAACTTCGCCGTGACCTTTCCGGAGATCCCGGATTCGACCAGGATTTCGATCGCTGAGAGCTTTGAAAAGGTCGCGAGGACATCGTCGAGATCAGCCTCCTCGAGCACCAGATCGACGGGCCGTCCGGTTAACTCCGGCTCGTCCGAGGTTGCAGTCAGGACGGGCGTCACCGCGAGGGCGGCCACGAGCATCGCCGCCGCGAGGAGCCGTGTTGCCAGGGACATTCTGCCGGCTTGCGAGGTTGCCATGATCATTTGAATCCTGCCTTTCATCTGTGAGAGATCCGCCATGGCGCGGGCCGGCGACCCGAGAGGGAGTCGGCGGCCGGATAGGAACTGGGCGGTCTCGACGAGGGTGTCTGCATAGGCGCGGCGGTGATTGGGCAGCAGCTCCGCCACGCGCTCGTCGCAGCACAGCTCCTGGGCCCGGCGCACCCGCCGCGTCGCCCACCAGGCGATCGGGTTCCACCAGAAAAGGGCCAGGGCTGCGAGCTCGAGATGGCGCACCCAGTGGTCCCGCCGACGGAGATGGACGAGCTCGTGGGCGAGGAGGGTGTCGGTCTCTCTGGCGTCGAGGCGTGTGAGCAGCTCGGTGGGCAGAATCAACCGCACCGATCCGAGAAACGCCCACAGCATGGGCGGAACACGGTCCAGCACCTGGACCGTGGTCGGTGAGCGCCGGACGCCCAGCTGCCGTGAAAGATCGCGGACGCGGTTGTTGATGTCGCCGGATGCGGGGTCGCTCGAGGAGAGGATCTGCCTGAGCTGAAACGACTGGGCGATGGCGAAACCGATCACGACCAGCGCTCCGGCCGCCCAGATCAACCCGATGATGGCCAGCGGGTCCAGAGCCGCCCCCGACTCCGAGACGGCAACGGCTCCGCCACTCACCGCAACGGTGGCGGCATCGGAGCTCGCTGACGCTCGAGCGAAATCCGGAATCGGCAGATCAATCGCGAAGACCGGCGGTGCGAGGAGACGCAGGAGAACGACGAGCCACAGGGCGTACCAGAGGACCGGCCTTTGGGTGAACCGTGCGAACAGGGCCGCGGCGATGGCCAGTAATGCTGCGGCGAGTGAGTTGGTCAGACCGAAGGTGATGAGTTGTTCCATCTCAATCGTCTCCTTTCCGGCGGCCCAATCCTCCGTCGTCGAGCTGTTCCACCAGCTCTCGCAGAGCGGTGACTTCCTTGGGCTGGAGATCAGCGCTGTCCACGAGATGGGTGAGCAGCGGAGCCATGGCGCCGTCAAAGAGAGCGTCGGCGGTGGCGCGCAGACGACGGCCGGCGAGCTCGGCGCGGCTGACCGACGCGCGGTAGCGGTTGACGCGCCCGTCCTTCTCGCGGTCAACGAAGTGCTTGCTCTGGAGTCGGTCGAGCAGACTCTGCACCGTCGCGTAGTGAGCGTGGCCGCCATCGGGGTAGAGGGCGTCGGTCAGCTCGCGGATGGTGGCTTCCTCCCGTCGCCAGAGTTGCCGGAGGACCGCCAGCTCGGTGTCGGTGATCTCGGATCCGTTTCGGCCCATGATGACTCCTCAGGCGGATTGCCTGAGATCAATCTAAGGCAAGTTGCCTGAGTTGTCAACCCCCACCCGGGCTGACGCCCGGATGGGGAGGTATTAGCAGTTAGGTATTAGGTATTAGCTTGTATTCTCAGCCGGTAGATCTCTGAAGACCGGCAGGTGTTCGGATACAACCGTGCACGAAAAAGGCCGCGGCGTGAGCCGCGGCCGGTTGCGATGATCAAACTGGCACGAGCGGTAGCGAGAGCCACCGCAATTCGTCCGACGAATTGCTATTTCTCACCCATGAACGGATAGGCAAAGTGTTTCGGCGGTACGAAGTTCTCCTTCACCGTCCGTTGCGACGTCCACCGAATCAGATTGAGGTACGACCCCGCCTTGTCGTTGGTTCCCGACGCCCGCGAACCGCCGAAGGGCTGCTGGCCCACGACCGCTCCGGTGGGTTTGTCATTGAGATAGAAGTTGCCCGCCGCATGCCGGAGCGCCGCCGCCATCTTGATGGCTGCGAGCCGATCTTCGGAGAAGATGGCGCCGGTCAGGGCGTAGGCGCTGGTGGTGTCGCAGAGAACGAGGGCCTCATCGAGATCGGCGTCGTCGTAGACGAAGATCGTCAGCACCGGGCCGAAGATCTCCTCCTCCATGAGCTTGAAATGGGGATCGGTGGTTTGGACAACCGTGGGGTTGACATAGTAGCCCACCGAGTCGTCGTAGGTCCCGCCGATGAGGATCTCGGCCTCGGGTGACGCCTTGGCGTGCTCGATGTAACCGACGTGGTCGTCGAACGCGCCCTTGTCGATGACCGCATTGAAGAAGTTTCGAAAATCGGTGGGCGGGCCGACCATGATCTCGTCGATCTGACCGAGCATGAGTTCCTTGGTCCTGGCCCACAGCGATTTCGGGATATAGGCGCGGGACGCGGCCGAACACTTCTGGCCCTGGTACTCGAAGGCGCCGCGGACGAGCGCGGTGGCCAACGCCTCAACATCGGCTGAAGGATGGGCGAAAACGAAATCCTTGCCGCCGGTTTCGCCAACGATCCTCGGGTAGGTCTTGTACGAGGCAATGTTGTTTCCGACGGTCTGCCACATCTGGTGGAAAACGGGGGTGGAACCGGTGAAATGGATCCCCGAAAGATGCGGGCTGGCCATGACAGGGTTGCCCACCTGACCACCGGAACCGGGCACGAAATTGATCACTCCGTCGGGGAAACCGGCGGCCTTGAAGAGCTGCATGAGATTCCAGGCGGTGAAGACCGCCGACGAGGCGGGCTTCCACAGAACGGTGTTTCCCATGAGCGCCGGCGCCGTCGGCAGATTGCCGGCGATGGAGGCGAAGTTGAAGGGTGTCACCGAAAAGACAAATCCTTCGAGGGCTCGGTACTCGACATAGTCCCAATAGCCCTGGGCGGACTCGGGCTGTTGCGAGTAGATAAAGCGTTGATAGTGGGGGTTGAAGCGCCAGAAATCGATGAGCTCACAGGCGGCGTCGATCTCGGCCTGAAAGACGGTTTTGGATTGGTTGAGCATGCAGGCCGCGTTGAGGGTGTCGCGCCACGGTCCCTGAAGCAGCTCGGCCGCCTTGAGCATGACCGCGGCGCGGTCCTCCCAGGGTGCCTCGGACCACTCGCGCCAGGCCTTCTGCGAGGCCTCGATGGCCTGCTTGACCTCGGCATCGCCTGCCTTGTGGTAGGTGCCGAGGACGTGGCCGTGGTCGTGCGGGCAGACAGCCTTGGCGGTGTTGCCGGTGCGGACCTCGTTGCCGCCGATGATGAGGGGAATCTCGATCTCTTCGGCGAGCATCTCCTTGAGCTTGGCCTTGAGCGGTGCCTTTTCGGGCGAGCCGGGGCCGTAGTTACGAACCGGTTCGTTGATTGGGGGCGGGATCGGGACGATTCCGTTGGGCATCGAACACCTCCACGGTCGGGTTGTCGGGATTCGGCGTGCGACTCGCGCCGGACAGGCATGGTATCCCCCCGGACCGGGCAGTGCAACCTCGAACTGTGGTCGTCGATGATATGGCGACAGGGATGGTTTGGGAGGGTAGACTTGTGGGTGGTATGGAGAACTTCATCTATCTCGACTACAACGCGACGACACCGACCGACCCCCGTGTCGCAGAAGCAATGACGCCCTACCTCACCGGTTTCTACGGCAACCCTTCGTCCGGCCATCGCGCCGGCCGCGAGGCGCGCGCAGCGGTGGAACGGGCGCGAACCCAGGTCGCCGTTTGCCTCGGCTGCACCGCCGATGAGATCATCTTCACCTCCGGTGGGTCCGAGTCCAACAACCTCGCTCTTCGAGGGGTCGTGGCGGCACGTGGAGGCGGCCACGTGGTGACCTCGGCGGTCGAGCACCCGGCGGTGCTCGAGGTGGTCATCGCCATGGAGATGGAGGGACTCATCGATCTGACGGTCGTCGGAGTCGACAATCACGGTCGGGTCGATGAGGCCGAGTTGATCAACGCCCTCCGTCCGGACACGGTGCTGGTCAGCCTCATGCTCGCCAACAACGAGGTCGGGTCCCTTCAGCCGGTGGCCGAGGTCGCAGCGATGTGCCGGAAACGCGGCGTGCTGGTTCACACCGACGCGGCTCAGGCTGTGGGCAAGGTGCCCGTGGATGTCGACTATCTCGGGGTCGATCTCCTGACGGTGGCCGGCCACAAGCTCTATGCGCCGAAGGGAATCGGTGCTTTGTTCGTCCGGGAGGGGGTGGAGATCCAGCCGCTCATCCGTGGCGCGGGGCACGAACGTCGTCTGCGCGCCGGTACCGAGAACATTCTCGAAATCGTCGGCCTTGGCGCAGCCTGCGAGATCCTGGCGCAGGATCTCACGGACGAGATGGGACGACTCGTATCGCTGAGGAATGGTCTTCGCCACGGGCTCGCCGGTGGTTTCGTCGGTCTGATCGAGCATGGACACCCGTTCGAACGGCTCTCCAACACCCTCAGCGTGAGCTTTCCGGGTGTCAACGCCGGTGAACTGCTCGATGTCATGGGAGACGATGTGGCCGCATCCGCCGGCGCCGCCTGCCACGGTAATCAGGTCCAGGTCTCCCATGTGCTTTCCGCGATGGGGGTCGAGCCGGAGGTTGCTCTCGGAACTGTCAGGTTTTCGGTTGGGCGGTTCACGACCGAGGAGGAGATCGACGAGGCGGTGCGCAAGATCCTGATGTTCGTCTAGCTTTGAGAATCCACAGCTAGGAGCCCAGCCTCGTCCAAAAATGTCCTTCTACTGCGCCGATCGACCCTTCGGCAATCGTGGAGGGAGGGTATAAAACCCTCCCCTACGGTTCTTTCTTACAGGATTCGTAGAGGCGGGTTTTACACTCGCCCGATCCTGACCACGAATCTTGCAGGAGGCTCAATTCACAATCCAACCACCGGCCCTCGAGTGGGCGGAAGGCCACGTATACTTCCCCAATGTCTCATCGATGTCCATGGTGCCTTGAACCGCTGAGTTTCGTTGAGCGCAAGACGGCGGCCTGCCCCCACTGCGAGCGGCCCCTCGATGGACCCGATGGCGAACCTCGTGAGCTCGATCTTCGTTATGAAGCGATAGAGGCCCGGCAGCGGGCGCGTGTTCAGGAGGTACTTCAGTGGGGAGCCCCGGCAATTGCGGTCATCGCCATCGCGGTGTCGCTGATTCACATCGGTGGGGTTCTGCTTGCGCCGCTTGTGGCCCTCGTTCACCTGGTCGTACTGCGTGTTTATGTCGTCCGCGAGGCAAGACGCTACTTGGGCCCGACCCGGCGTTTGTTCACCCGGTGGATGGCCCGATTCGCTTTTCTGTGGCTGGGACTTCCGGGTTATGCCGCCATGGCTGTTCCCTTGGCCGGGATCGTGAGTGGTGCGGTGACCTTCGTGGTGCTCACCGAGGTGGTTCACGTCTACACGGCGTGGAGCCTCACCCGCGAAAAGTCGCGCCAACCCATGCTGGCGTGGGAAACGGTGCTCATGGCCACTTTGGCAACCATCACGATCGTGGTGATGATCGGCGTCGTGATCGGAGCTTTGGCGGTGGGTTGGTCGGCGGTGACCATCATCGACTGGTTGCGGAGCTTGGCGGAATGAAAGGACAACCATGGAAACACTGATGACCTATATGGCCGCGTTTGGACTCGCGACCGGGGCCGGGGCCAAGGCATTTATCCCCGTTCTTGCCCTCGGGGCCTTTCACTACACCCCATACTTCGAGCTGACAGGGCGTTTCATCTGGATCGCTGATCCAATGGTCATGGGGATCCTCGGGGTGTTGGTGGTGCTCGAGATCGTCGTCGACTCCCACCCGGATCTGGGCCGTTTCTCGGACATCGTGTCGTATCTGCCCAAGATCGTCGCCGGATTCATCGGCTTCGCCGCGGTCACCGGCCGGCTCGATAGCGATGTGGCCCAGCTCGGCGCCTCCGGGGTCTTGGGTGGCGGTACGGCGGCAGGGGTCCACTGGCTGCGAAACAAGGTGCGGCAGCCGTACCGTGACTTCGCCGAGGACACCCACGAGAGCGCCGGCAAGGTTGCCTCCCTTTCCGAGGCGGGGGCATCGGCCGCCCTTTCCGGCTCCGCGATGATCGTGCCGCCGGTGTCCATGGCCCTTGCTCTCGCCGTGGTCGGTGGCTCGGCCGTCGTCGCCCGGCGGGTCGATGAGAGACGAGTGCCGTGCAATCACTGTGGCGAACCCGTACGGCCGGGAGCGCTGGTTTGTCCGCACTGCAAGAAGGATCAGTGATGAAAGTAGGTACTAGGTATTAGGTATTAGGTCTTAGGTCTTAGGTATTAAGTCTTGGGTCCATCGCAGGGTTGATTCGCCGGGTACGACGGGTCGTCACCGCCTCATTCCTGACCCTCAGGTTCTCTCCCGGTTCAGGCGCAGCTTCGGCCGTGCTACGATGGATTGTTCACCTTGAGGAGGGTCCGTGGAGTTCAACGTCGGAGACAAAGTAGTCTACCCGAGCCAAGGGGTGTCGGTCGTCGAGTGCATCACCGACGAAGAGCTCGCGGGGACGACCATGAGTTGCTACACGCTGCGGCTCCTGAGCACCGACTCCAAAGTTGTCGTCCCGGTCGCCAATTCTGAACGCGTCGGTCTGCGTCCTCTGTCGGAGAAGCCGATCGTGAGTCAAGCCCTCGAGCGGTTGAGCTCGGGGGAGGCCAATGGTGTCGAGGATTGGAAGGATCGCTACCGCGCCAATCTCGAGCGCATCAAGACCGGCGACCTGGACGAGATCGTCGATGTCCTTCGTTGCCTCGCCGAGGTCGCCGGCCGGAAGACCTTGTCGTTCCGCGAGCGCAAGATGTACGACCACGCCCGGCAGCTACTGGTCGTCGAGGTGGCGGTCGTGGAGGATCGCGAGATCCCCGAGGTCGAGAAGCAGATCGACGATGCGCTCGGCCAACCCGTTGAGCCCCTCGAGGAGTGATTCCAATGACCTAAGAGTCTGCACCGCATAGATGGTGGATGGATTTCGGAGCGTCATTTGTGGCCGTTTTTCGCCTGTTTCGCCGGTTCATACTGGTGGTATGGGCCAAGAAACAGGCGAAAAACGGTCCAAATGCCGCCCGAAAGGCGCCGCCG
>JARFRM010000321.1 GCA_029287235.1 Thermoanaerobaculales bacterium | reverse complement strand
ACAGGCGATGGATCAATCTGCGCTGATCTGCGCTATCTGCGGTCATTCATGCGACGGTGCGATCCGGCTTCGCCTACGGCTACGCCGTGACAGGTGGAATCTGCGTCCATCCGTGTGATCTGTGGGCCAACTGCGATGATGCGATGGCTATCTGCGTTGATCTGCGCTATCTGCGGTATCTCCCGATCTCGGCCATTCACGTCAGCTAATAGAGATAGTTGCCACACTTCGCATCAACGCTTAGTTAATTCTGCGGATGGGTGCCAAGTGGGTGCCCATCCTGATCTCTACTCTCCCAATGACCGTGAAACCGCGTCCATGGCCGCCCATCCGAGGTTGATGTTCTCCTTGTCCGCGCTGATCGGCAAGGAGGAGAACTTGACGATGACGACCCTCGACGATGGGTTGATCCATATGTGCTGACCATTCACGCCGACCGCAAAAAACGAGCCCTGATCATCTCCTGTGACATACCACTGATTTCAGTAGGACCCGTTGGGCCAAATCTCGCTGTAGTGCGTCGGTTTCCACGCCGAGTTGTCACCATTGAAGCGGATGTCGTCGATCCAGCCGGAAGGCACGATCTGGCGACCGTTGAAGGAACCGTCATCCAGCACCATTTGGGAAAACCGAGCCAGGTCACGGAGGGTGAGAACGAAACCTCCATTCGCGACGGCGGAGCCCCGGTAATCGACGCTGAGGTGCCCGTCGTGGTCGGCGCCCAGCCTCGACCAGATCGCGTCGCTCATGAAGTCGGCGAAACGCTGACCCGACGCGCGTTCAATCAACCAGCCGAGGACGTCAGTGTTGATCGAGGCGTAGTGGAATACCTTCCCATGCGGCCGGGAATCGTCCTTTTTGATGGTACGAGCAAACGCGTACACCCCGTCTCGGGCCATCGGCGCATTCGCGCCACGCCACCCGGTCGCTGCCTCGTGCGCAACCACCTCTGCATTCGGATCGGCGTAATCCTCGCTGAAGACGATTGCGGTGGTCATGTCCAGGATCTGGCGGACCGTGGCACCGCCGAAACCCGGAGCGTCCTTCAACTCCGGAATGTAGTCGGTCACCCACGCATCGGGTTTCAAACGGGCGTCGTCGACGAGGATTCCGGCGAGTGCCCCCGTCACCGACTTTGAAACCGACATCAGGAGGTGCCGGGTGTCCGGCGTCATCCCGTTGTAGTACTTCTCGAAGACGATCTCACCCTTGTGCAGGACGATGAAGCCGTCGGTGTAGGTCCGCACGAGCATTTCCTGGATCGTTGTCTCTCGACCGTTCGGAGCGTTGAAACTGAAACCGGAAAGATCTTTGAGCGAGGAGCCGAGGGGTGCCGCAGGGCCGTTCCCACGGCTGATGGTGGCAACCGGAACGATTTCGCTGATGTGCTGAAACGCCCAGCGATTGTCGGGGCCCTTGTCCCACGAGGCGATGTCGATCACCCGCGTCGGTGGCGAACCCTGCATGATGCCCATTTCTGCGGCGGTCTCTGGGCGAGTCTCGGCGGTGGCCGGGATCGGCATCAGGCAAATGGCCAGGACAACCATGCTCAGCTTCGTGAACGTCATCAGGGATCCTCCGTCACAGGATCAACCCTCAGCACGGTCACTAATATTTCGAATGGAATGGGTGAATGGGTGCCACCCCTCGCATCACTAGCATTGTTGCGGTCATTTCGCCGAAGAACGCTATGTTTGCTAAGGGTGGCACCACCTATCCAGATAGCGCAGACCATCGCAAATATGACCCATCACAGCCCACAGATCACACGGATGACACGGATTTCGTCGCAGAATGCCCGCAGATAACGCAGATAAACGCAGATCCATCGCACGGATCCATCGCATTTCAAACCCATCGCAAGCACCCGTCATGGTTCGCGAGGAGACAGAAGCGGGTGCTTCCCTCAAGAGGCAGGGAGAGAGCCGCGCACTCTCTGCGATGAGTCAAAAAAGAGTCAACCTATCGACCTGTACCAAGCCGTCAGTGATTTCGAGGGCGATTCAATCCGATCTGCGATGTCATCTGCGTTATCTGCGTGATCTGCGGGCAAAAATGAGATGGCGAGATGGCTATCTGTGTTTATCCGTGTGATCTGTGGGCAAGCTGCGATGATTGCGATGTCCATCTGCGTCGAATTGCGCTTTCTGCGGTTTCTCCGGCCGAGATCGTTCAGCTTAGCTCGTAGACCAGATCGGCGGCGGCATCCATGTCGTCCGCCATGAACCGGTCGTCCTCGTATCGCGGCACCCTTTCACGCAGTCGGCCGACGACTCCCTCGAGATCGTCCGATGTCCTGAGCGGGCGGTGAAACTCGATTGCCTGTGCAGCTGCGAGGTACTCCATTCCCAACACCCGACGCCCGAGATCGACCACACGAGCCAGCTTGCGCGCCGCCCAGGTGGACATGGAGACGTGGTCTTCCTGGCCGGCCGAAGTCGGAATCGAGTCCACCGAAGCGGGGTGTGAGAGGGTCTTCATCTCGCTGACCAGCGCGGCCGCCGAGACCTGGACCATCATGAACCCCGAGTTCACACCGGCGTCGTCGACCAGGAACCGCGGCAGACCCGAGAGCGAGGTGTCGACCATCCGTGCAAAACGGCGTTCAGAGATCGAGGCGAGATCGGTGATGGTGACCGCCAGGTAGTCGAAAACCGCCGCGATGGGCGCACCGTGGAAGTTGCCGCCCGAGATCACCCGGCCATCGGGGAAGACCATGGGGTTGTCGGTGGCTGAGTTGAGCTCGATGGTGAGGACCCTCCGGGTGTGATCGAAAGCGTCGCGCCCGGTACCGTGGACCTGGGGCGAGCAGCGCAGAGAGTAGGCGTCCTGAACCCGGCCGCAATCACGATGGGATTCGCGAATCGCCGAACCCTCAAGCAAATGCCGTAACCGCCGCGCGCTTTCCATCTGCCCGGGGTGGGGCCGAGCTTCATGGACCGATTTCTCGAAGGCGGCGTCCGTGCCTGCGAGGGCATCGAGGGTGAGGGCGCACACAACATCGGCGGCACCCAACAACCGGCCCGCGTCTGCCAGCGCCAACGCGCCGACGGCGGCGGATGCCTGGGTTCCGTTGATCAGGGCCAGTCCTTCCTTGGCACCGAGCGACAGTGAGTCCAGACCTGCACGCCTCAGCGCTTCAGCGCCAGGCAGAAGTTCGCCACCGAGGACCGCCTCGCCCTCGCCCACGAGTGGCAGGGCCAGGTGAGCCAGCGGCGCCAGATCGCCCGAGGCGCCCACCGAACCCATGCTCGGCACCACCGGATGCACTCCGGCGTTGAGGAGATCGAGGACCTTTTCCACCACCAGCGGGCGGCACCCCGCATGACCGGTGGCGAGAACATTGGCCCGGAGGAGGAGCATGGCGCGAACCACGGCTTCACCAAAGGGCTCACCGACGCCGCAGGCGTGAGAGCGCAGGAGATTGAGCTGAAGCTGTTCGAGTTGATCGGGTGGGATGCGAACCTCGGCGAGCCGCCCGAATCCGGTGTTGATGCCGTAGGCGACCTCGCCCGATTCGAGAATATCGTCGATGACCCGGCGAGAAGCAGCGACACGATCACGAGCCTCCGCATCAAGCGTGGTTGGAGCGCCGCCACGCGCGACGGCTTCAACCGCCTCAACGGTGAGCGTCTGTCCATCGACCAAAATCGTGTTGCCTTCGTTCATCGCTCATCCTCCGGGAAGAGGCATTCTACCCGAAGGTGCACCCCGTTCGACGCCGAAATCGCGTTCCCGACGGGCTCGGTCGCTACCCGGCCGCGAGCCGGTCGACAAGCTCGATGTAGGCCTGCATCGCCTCTTCGCTGGTCATCCCTCGATGACCTTCCCAGGCGTCGTATTTGGCGGCACCTTTGAAGTCGAACATGCCCGGCTTCTCGCCGGAGACATCCCCCACCGTCGCCTGTTTGAACAAGCCGTAGAGCTCGAGGAGAACATCGTTGGGCTGGTGCGGCAGCTTTCCGGCTCGCTCGGTGGCGGATTCGAAGGTCTCACGGAGTTCCATATTCTCAGCAACCTTTCACTACCACGATGGTGAAGTCGTTCATTCTTTTATAATTGTCAATCTAGAAAGCGCTCGGCCCTGATATGATATCAGTACTCAGTCGTGAAAACTGAGGTGCGGCATTTGAACACAGAATCCATCCATCCTCCACCTCCTTCTGATGAAGGCAACACCGGCACACCGAATCCGGGCGCCGATACTGCGGTGATGGACAACCGGCAATCAGCAAAACAGCCGGGTATCGAGGCCGCCCTTGCGAGGATACGACGGGTCCTCGGTGAGGAGCCCGAGCTCATATTCTGGAAGGATGTGAACTCCGTCTACCTCGGCTGCAACCAGCGATTCGCCAAGGCCGCGGGCCTCGCCTCACCCGATGAGATCGTCGGGAAAACCGATCACGACCTCTCCGGGACCGACAGCGAAAGCGACTTTTACCGCGAAGTCGATCGTCGGATCATCGAGACCGAATGCCCCGAGTTTCACATCGTCGAGCCGCAACTCCGAGCCGATGGTAAGAGGACTTGGCTCGACACGTCCAAGGTGCCTTTCTACGACGAGGACGGCCGTGTTGCGGGTGTTCTCGGCGTATTCGTAGACATCACGGGACGCGTCGAGTTGCAAAAGGTGCTGTCGCACGGGACCGAGATCTTCAGGGCCATGAGCTTCGTCGCACGCGCCATGGTCACCCAGGACGACTGGACGACCAACATCGATTCGGTCTTGGAAAAGCTCGGCAGAGCCACCGAGGTCAGTCGAGTCGCCGTCTTTGCCATCAAGGCACAGGGGGAGGATTTCGTCCTGAACCATCGGTTCGAATGGGCGGCCGCAGGGTCAGAACGGCGACAGGGCAACCCGGGCGTCGAAGCCGTGTCGATGTACAAGATCGGACTCGACCGGCTCCATCGTGAGTTGCTTGCCGGCTACTCGGTCCACGCCCGGGTCTGCGAGCTGTCGGATTTGGAGCGAAAAATCCTCGGCAGTCAAGGTGTGCTTTCAATTGCGGCGGCGCCGATATTCGTTGATCAAGAACTCTGGGGTCTCATCGAATTCCAGGACTGCATCACCGAACGCCAGTGGTTGATCTCCGAGATCGAAGCGCTCAGATCCGCCGCCGGAATCATCGGTACCGCCATTCAACGGGGACGCGTCGAACGCGCGCTCCGTCACGAGACGCACCGCTTCGCCCAGCTCTACGAGAACATTCCGCTGGCCATCCTCATGACCGGCGCCGACGAAAAGGTCATCGCCGTCAACCCGGCCTTTGAGTCGCTGTTCGGGTTTGCCCGATCGGAGGTCATCGGCGAAAAGATCAACGACGTGATCACCCCGCCCGAACGACACGACGAAGCAAGCTGGTTGTCACGTCGCACCTTCGGCGGCGAAACCGTCGCTCATCAGACGGTTCGTCGCCGAAAGGATGGAACCACAGTTCCGGTCGAGGTCTTCGGAGTTCCGGTGATCCAGGATGGAGACGTGGTTCTGGTCTATGGCATCTATGTCGACCAGACCGAGCGATTGCGGTCCGAGGCGGCGCTTCGTGAGAGCGAGGAAAAATTTCGTTCCCTTGCCGAACAGTCTCTGCAGGGGATCTTTGTCGTCAAGGAGGGCAAGGTCGCCTACGCCAACGAAAAGATGGCCGACATCACGGGCTTCGGGCTCGAGGAGATTCTCCGGTTCGACCAGTCGGCGTTGGAACAGATCATCCACCCGGCAGATCGGACCTTTGTGGTCGCCGCCGCCAACGGGTTCGAGATCGGGGATGGAAAGGTGAGCCCGCAGTCCGAGTACCGACTCATCACCAAGTCAGGGTTGGTGAAGTGGGTGCTCCAGCAAACCCGAACGGTTCGCTTCGACGGTGATCTTTGTGTTGAAGGCGTGCTGGTCGACATCACCAAGAGAAAACACGCCGAGGAGCAACTCCTGCACTCGGCCCTGAACGATCCACTCACAGGCCTGCCCAATCGAGCCTCGTTCTACGATCGGGTGGATCTGGCCCTGGAACGAGCCCGCGGCCGCGACAAGGCTCCATTCGCCGTTCTCTTCCTCGACCTCGATCGATTCAAACTGATCAACGATGGCTATGGTCACCAGGCCGGTGATCGGCTTCTGGTCGAGATCGCCCACCGACTTCGACGGGCCGTGCGCCCGGGAGACACGGTGGCCCGGCTCGGTGGGGATGAGTTCACCGTCCTCATCCCCGACATCAAAGGCCACGAGGAGGCCATCTCGGTAGCTCGTCGAATCCACGATGCGCTGTCGGAACCATTCCAGGTCGGCGGCCAGGAGGTCTTCACCACTGCCAGCACGGGCATCGCCATCAGCTCGATTCGCTATGACAACCCGGATGAAATCCTCCGCGACGCCGACATCGCCATGTATCACGCCAAGGCCGAGGGCCGCGCACGTCACTCCCTGTATGAAGAGACGATGCATCCCTTGGTGCTCAGCCAACTCCACATGGAGAATGACCTGAGAAGGGCACTCGAACGGGAGGAGTTCATACTCCACTACCAGCCCATCGTTGACACCTCGTCAGGCCGAATCGTGGCCTGCGAGGCCCTCGTGCGCTGGCAGCATCCTGACCGCGGACTGCTTCCTCCGGGCGAGTTCCTGACGGTGGCGGAGGAGACCGGGCTGATCAACCCCATTGGCGAGTGGGTGATGCGCACCGGATGCCAGCAGGCGCGGCAATGGATGCTGGACCTCGGCGCCGACGACTCACCCGCAGTGAGCATCAATCTCTTCAGTCGGCAGTTTTCCCGCCCCGAACTCGTTGTCTACATCGAGAAGCTGCTCGACGAAGTCCAGCTGCCGGCCAACCGCCTCCAACTCGAGATCACCGAGAGCGCCGTCATCGAATTACCCGAGCTCGCCATCGGCGTCCTCCAGCGGCTGAGCGATCTCGGTGTCAAGGTTCACCTGGACGACTTCGGCACCGGCTACTCATCTCTCGCCTACCTCCAGCGCTTCGCCGTCGACTTCATCAAGATCGATCAGGGCTTTGTCCAGCGTCTGGACTCAGATGAAGGCGGTTCCGAAATCGTCCAGGCCATCGTCACGCTCGCCCAGAATCTCGGGATGGACCCGCTCGCCGAGGGTATCGAGACCGAGGAGCAGCTGAAGATCGTCCGCAGCCTCGGCTGCAACTACTGCCAGGGATACCTCTTTGCCAAACCCATGCCTCCGGACGAGCTCATGGAGTTCCTGAAGCGCGGGCCGGTGGATGTGGGTTGAAGAGTAAGAAGGTCAGAAGGTCAGCGCTCGCTTCGTTCGCTGTGAGGAGGTCTATCGCATCAGGATTAGCCGCGCCTACAACCTCCTACTTTCTATCCTCATAGTCTCTCCCGACTCACGTCTCGCGTCTCAACCTAAAACGGCGAAAATCCGCCGTCCGCCCAGTAGTCCTCGCGCACACCGGTGTGGAGCTTCTGGAGCGCGTCGAGGTGCTCTTTCTCCCAGTCGGCGAGGAACTGGTAGAAATCGCGGACCTCGTCCTCCGAAGCGCTCTTCGCGGCGTTCGAAAAGTACTGGATCGCACGCGTTTCGAGGGTCATCCCGATGGACAACACTCCCATCTCAAAGTCGGCGTCCCGCGCCTGGGCTTTGAATCCATCGGTGTAGATCGTGTCGGTGAAGGTCTTGAGGTCAGGATCCCTACGTTGGATGGTGAAGGCCTCGACGCCCTTGTCCTCATATGAACCGATGACGCCCTGAAGATAGGCCTTGTGCTGGAGTTCGTCGCGGGCGAGCTTGTCGAAGAGCTCCTGGACGGCGGGCTTGTCCGCCCGATCGGCCGCCATGGAGTAGAAGGTGTAGCCGTCCACCTCGATCTGATAGGCCTTCTTCAGAACGTCTCTGATTTCTTCGTGCATGAATGCCTCCGGGTCCGGGGTCCGGGTCCGGGGGTGGGCCGGGCAAAAAAATTAAAAAAAAACCCGGCGTTGGGGTGGGCCGGTTAGGGCAGAAAACGCCGCGCGGTTTTTTAAATTTTTTTTAAAGGCGCCCACACCCAAACATTGAGTGGTTGATTAGAACGCCAAATCAACAAACCATAAGCAACGCGTAAGGCCGGTACACCGGGG
>JARFRM010000049.1 GCA_029287235.1 Thermoanaerobaculales bacterium | reverse complement strand
TGAGGGGAGGCCCGGCTTCGCTCGGAGCTTGCGGCTTCGCTCGGAGCTACGCCGTCACAAGACGCCGTGACAGGGCTTGCCAGGGCGTAGTTCTCGACCATGGATTGCTTTGAGGGGAGGCCCGGCTTCGCTCGGAGCTTGCGGCTTCGCTCGGAGCTACGCCGTCACAAGACGCCGTGACAGGGCTTGCCAGGGCGTAGTTCTCGACCATGGATTGCTTTGAGGGGAGGCCCGGCTTCGCTCGGAGCTTCGCCGTGGCAGGCTTCGATCTCTCCCAGGGGTCGAGAACGAAGCGTGGTGGAGCCGATCGGGATCGAACCGACGACCTCCTGAATGCCATTCAGGCGCTCTCCCAACTGAGCTACGGCCCCACGAGGGAGCGTAGTTGTAGCAAATGGCCGGGTGCGTGTCAATGTCCACGGCGTCGGTGTTCGCCGGTCAGCCGGCAATCATGGGTCGTGAACCTCCGGATGCCGAAGAGTGATGACCATTATCCGGATGAATTGGGGATGGGTGTTAATATATCCGTTGCGGGGAAGCGCGTGGAGTCTGGTGGCTTCCGCGGACTTCAAATCCGTTGGGCCGGCTCTTGTCGGGTCGGTCGGAGGGTTCGATTCCCTTGCGCTTCCGCCAGTTTTGCCGTGATTTTTTCATCTTGGGGGCTGCGGGTTCGATGGTGAGTGAAGAGTTTGTATTTCGTGGGGATCTGGAAAGCGAATCGCTGCCCGAGATTCTTGCCACGATTCACCGCCACGGTGTGCCCGGGGTCTTGGAATGCACCCGTGAAGACATGAGCAAATGCGTCTACTTCGCCACGGGTGACATCATTTTCGCGACCTCGACGGACCGAGAGGAAAGCCTCGGCGAATCACTTCTGAGAGAAAACCTCATCACTGAGGACCAGCTCCGTCTGTCATCCGACGAGTTCAAGCGGGCCCCCGGGCGTCGGCACGGAACGATCCTGGTGCAGATGGGCTTCCTCGAACCCCATGAGCTCGGCGCCGCGGTCCGGAAGCAGGTCCAGTCCATTGTCTGGAGTCTTTTCGCCTGGAAAACCGGGTCGGTGGTCTTTCGGGTCGGCAGCTTCCGCGACGACGAGGTCTACAAGATCAAGATCCCCACGACCAAGGCCATTCTGGAGGGCTGTCGTTTCCTCACCGACCCCAAGGACGTGACCGCGAGACTCGGAGGCCGCGGTGGCATTCTCCGACCGATGAAACCGTCGACGCACCTCGAGGGAATCGAGCTCGAGGACGAGGAACGACAGCTTCTCGATCTCACGGACGGGTCGCGAACCTTGTATGAGCTGTGCGAAGCCGGACCGTTGAACCCGGGAATCAACGCCCGGATTCTCTACGCTCTGTTGGTCCTCGGGTTGATTGGTCGTGAACAGACATCGCAGGCGATACGGATTCGGGTCAAGGACGTCTGAGGCCGATGCCCCTCTACGAGTATGAGTGCTTCCTCTGTCGGGCCCGTTTCGAGCGGATTCAACGGGCCTCGGCCGATCCGGTCGAGGTGTGCCCCGAGTGCGGAGGAGCGGTTCGCCGTCTCTTGGGCACCCCGGCCCTGCAGTTCAAGGGCAGTGGCTGGTACGTGACCGACTACGGGGGCGGACGCAGCCAGGGAACGGCCTCGGCAACCAACGACAACGGGTCGACGAAATCCGCCGATGGCGCCGGTGAGTCCAAGAAGGACTCCAAGGCCGACACATCCGGCGTCGGTTGATTCAGCCGTCCACCGGGAACTCGAGAGTGTGAAGGAACTCGAGCTGCGCTCCCTCGCTCACGGCGTGACGGGTCGCGGCCCCGGCCGGGATCTCGAGCACCGCCCTGGCCGGTTGTTTGGGAGTGAACCGTGGGCACGGCTCGCCGGGACACGGCTGCGCGTCGGTGATGACGTCGACCACGGTTCCGGTGGAATCGAGATATACGAGGTCGAGTGCCACGAGGGTGTTCATCATCCAGATACTCGGCAGGCGTTCTTCGGCGAAGATCAAGAGCATGCCCCGGTGCTCGGGAAGCCTGGGCCGGAACATCAGTCCCTGCGACAGCTCGTCGGGGGTGACGGCAAGCTCGAGGGTGACCTCGAATCCGTCCGGAAGCAGCACCTTCGGCATCTCCATCGGTTCCGGTTGGGCGGACGAGGTCTCCTCGATCGCACCCGTCGCGGTCGGCTCGGTGGGTGTTTCGGTCGATGGGGCGCACGAGCCGGCAAGCAAGGCAAGCATCGCCAGCGGAAACGCCACCAGGCGGAGATATTTCTCACCGCGCATCGGATTGTCGTGGGTCATGGTTTCTCCACTGTGGGACTCAGTCGTCGTCGTTCGCCAGTCCCAGCTTCTCGGCATGATACCGGAATGCGCGGTAGGAGAGCCTCAGCAGCTCGGCGGCGCGTTTTTGCTGGCCGCCGGTCTTTTCCAGGGCCTGGCGCATCAGGTTCAACCGCACGGTGCTCAGGTGCTCTTCGAGGTCGATGCCCTCTTCCGGGAGGCTCATATGGTCGAAGCTCGCCTCGTCGCGGCTGCCTCGAAGGTGCTCGGGCAGGCTCCCCGACGTGATGAGCTCGGAGGTCTCGAAGGCGACCGTGCGTTCGATGATGTTCTCGAGTTCGCGGACGTTGCCGGGCCACGTGTAAGCCTGAAGAACCCGAACGGCGTCGGGCGTGAGTCGCTTGGCCGGGATGTCGAAACGGGTGCATGTCCGTTCGACGAAATGCCGGGCCAACTCCGGGAGATCATCGGCCCGCTGGCTCAGGGGCGGGAGATGGAGATGAAGCACGTTGAGTCGGTAGAAGAGGTCTTCTCTGAAGCTTCCGCCGTCGACGTCGGATCGAAGATCCCGGTTCGTCGCCGCCATGACCCTCACCTTGAACTCGATTTCGCGAGTGCCGCCCACCGGCCGAACCCGGTGCTCCTGGAGCACCCTCAGGAGCTTCGCCTGCATGGGCGGGGTCAGCTCTCCGATCTCGTCGAGGAGGAGGCTGCCGCCTTCGGCGTCGACGAAGAGCCCGGCGTGATCCCGAACTGCGCCGGTGAAGGCCCCCCGGACGTGACCAAAGAGCTCCGATTCGAGCAGTCCTTCGGGAAGGGCGCCGCAGTTGACGCTCAGGAACGGTCCGCCGGCACTCGTCGATGCGGCGTGAATCGCGCGGGCGAGGAGCTCTTTCCCGGTGCCGCTCTCGCCGGTGATCAGAACGGTGGAAGGGGTCGAGGCAATCTGAGGAATCATGTCGAGGATTCGTCGGATCGGGGCGCTCGAGCCGATGAACTCGGTGACCTCGAAGGGACGAGGATCCTCGCTGGGCCTCGACAGGAGTTTCGTGAGGATGGTCTTGAGATCTTCGACGTTGAAGGGTTTCGAAAGGTACTCGGCGGCGCCGGCGCGCATGGATTCGAGGGCGTGCTGCGGGGTGGTGTGTGCGGTGATGATGATGAAAGGGGTGGCGAGATTCTGATCGCGGGCGTGTTGGAGAACCTCGAGGCCGGACCCGTCAGGGAGCTTGAGATCGCACATCACCAGATTCGGCCGGTCTTTCAGCAGTCGTTCTTTTCCTTCGGCGACGCTGGCCGCCGTGACCACCTCGTAGTCCTCCTGTTGAAGAAGAATGGTCAGAAATTCGCGGATCGACTTTTCGTCATCGACGACCAGAATACGTTGGGACTTCATGCTTGATCCAGCACGTTGGGCAGCTCGACGGTGACCGTGGTCCCGCGACCGGGAGTGGTCACGATGTCCACCGATCCGCCGTGCTCCCGAACAGCGGAGTAGACCACGGCCAGTCCGAGACCGGTCCCGTTCGACTGGGTGGTCACAAACGGCTCGAATGCTCGATGACGGATCTCTTCCGACATCCCGACTCCGTTGTCCCGCCATTGGATGACCGCGGTCTCGTCCCGCCGTTCGGCAAGAATCTTGAGTGTGCCGCCATCGGGCATGGCTTGAACCGCGTTGCGCGAGAGATTCCAGAAGATCTGGCGCAGCAGGTGTTCCTCGCCGAGGATCACCAGCCTTTCCGGCGACTCGAGCACGAGCTCGTGTCCGGCGTTGATCTCGTCGGATCGGCGAAGGAGAGCGAGACAGTCGTTCAAGAGCCGGCCGAGATCGCACAAGGCGTGGGTTGCCTGGCCTGGTCGTGCGAAGACCAGGAATCCGTCGAGGATGCCGGAAAGGCGGCGGCTCTCGTCCACCACGATGTTGAGCAGGCGGCGGCCGGTCTCATCAACCCCGCCCACCGAGCTGAGCATCTGGGCCGAGCCGGAGATGGACGCCAGAGGATTCTTGATCTCGTGCGCCATCCGAGCCGCCATCTCTCCCGTGGCCGCCATTCGGTCTTTCATCCGTTCACGTTCCGCTTCGATGCGAAGCTCGGTCAGATCCTGGAAGTTGACGATAAACCCGACCACCCTGGCTCGTTCGTCCTTGAGTGGGTTCACCGAAAGGCCGAGGCGTGCGTCGGAGCGCTCGAGGGTGCCTTCGATCCGGGCCATGGCGTGATTCCTGGCCCGGCCGGCGATGAGACCCCAGTTGTGTTCGGCCAACGGCATCACCGATTCGAGGGCCTTGCCGATCTCATCGTCAACGTTGGAGATCCCCAGGATCGAGACCCCGGCGGGGTTGATGTAGAGGACCCTTCTTTCGAGGTCGGCGGCGAGAATTCCCGCCCCCACCGACCGAACCACGTGTTGGGTCAGCGCCACGAACTGTTTGGATCGCTCGGTCTCCTCTTCGAGCATGGTGTGGGCGCGCCGAAGCGATGAAGTGAGATAGGAGACAAGCAGGGCGACGAGCACAAAACCGACGATGTGGATCAGGATCTGGTAGAGAACCCGCGACGCCGACGGCGAAACCGGGATGCCCTCGAGGGTGGTGGGCAACGGCAGGAGCCGGTAGTACATGAGAACGGCCTGGAGCCCGTAGGCGATGGCTGAAAGACCGGCGAAGATCACACCGCCGGCCGGAAGCATCGCGGCCGCCACCACGATCACCGTCAGATAGAGAAAGGAGAATGGCGAGAAGACGCCGCCGGTCGCGTAGACGAATCCGGTGACGATGACGAGATCGCCGACCAGCTGAACGGCGGCCTGGATATTCGGTGGGAGTGATCGAATGTGGAGGATGAGATAGAGCAGTGACAACCCGTAGGCGAAGAGGATGAGTCCGTAGAAGGAGCGCAGCGGAAGGATGAGCTGGGTGTTGACCTGAATCAGCAGCACCCCCAGAAAGAGGGTCGAGATGACGATCAGTCGGAGCCCGATCAACCGCCGTAGAGTCTTCGGCGACGGGGAAGCGACGGGCGGGGTGTGAGCCCCGCCCGCGCGTTCGATCTGAGCGCTCGAGGGCATTATCCGATCTGGCTGATGAGGCTGAACATCGGCAGGTACATGGCAACGACGATGGTACCGATCACCACGCCCAGGAACGAAATGATGATGGGCTCGAGGAGGGCCATCATTCCCTCGACTGCGGCATCCACCTCATCCTCGTAGAAGTCGGCGATCTTGCTCAGCATGGTGTCCATGGCTCCGGTCTGCTCACCGACCCCGATCATCTGACAGACCATGGGCGGGAACTGCTCCGTGCGGCTGAGGGGATCGGCGAGGCTCTTGCCCTCCTCGACCTCCTTGCGGACTATCAAAATGGCTTCCTCGATGACCGCGTTGCCCGAGGTGCGCGCGGTGATGTCCAGGGACTCGAGAATCGCCACACCCGAGCTCAGCAGGGTGCCGAGGGTTCGGCAGAAGCGTGCGACGGCGATTTTGCGCAACAGAATCCCGATGGCCGGAATCCTGAGCAGGAGCTTGTCCAACTGGTAGCGTCCACCTTCGGTCTGGTAGTACTGGTGGATACCGAAAATGGTGCCGGCGACGACCAACGCGATGAGCCACCAGAAGTTGCCGATGAAGGCGGAGAGATTGACCACCATTTGGGTCAGGAAGGGCAGGCTGGCGCCGAGACCCTCGAAAAGGGTGGCGAAGACGGGAATGACCTTCCACAGGATGATATAGACCACGATGACGGCAATGGTCACGACCGCGACCGGATAGATCAGGGCGGATCGAACCTGGCTCTTGAGCTTGACGTTCTTTTCGATATAGAGCGCGAGGCGCTGAAGAATCGTATCGAGGATACCGCCGGCCTCGCCCGCGGCAACCATGTTGACATAGAGGTCGTCAAAGGCCTGCGGATGCTTGCGCAGCGCCTCCGCCAGCGACAGCCCGCCCTCGACGTCCTGCCGGACCTGGAGAATGACCTTCTGAAAAGCCTTGTTGTCCTGCTGCTGGCCGAGGATCTCGAGACATTGCACGAGGGGAAGACCGGCATCGATCATCACCGAAAACTGGCGGGTGAAAACGGCGAGATCCTTGGAGCTGATGCCGCCGCCGAACTTCGGCAGCGCGATCTCCTTGCCCTTCTCCTTGACGGTGGTGACGACGATCTGCTGCTTCCTGAGAGCGGCAATGACCGCTTCCTTGTTGTCACCGATGAGAACACCTGTTTGCGGGTTCCCGTGGCGATCGCGACCCTTCCACTCATAGCTCGGCATCTCAGGTCCTCCTCGAGGTTGCTTGGCTCTCAGACTGCGAGACTGCACCGACACCCCGGTTGATCATGTCCTGCAGCTCATCCTGATGCGAGCTGTAACCGAGAGCGGTTTGAAGCGAAATCAGCCTCCGGTGATAGAGCGTCGCCAGACTCTGGTTGAAGGTCTGCATTCCGTGTTTGATCTGGCCCGCCTGCATCATCGAGTAGATCTGGTGGACCTTGTCCTCGCGAATGAGGTTTCGAATCGCGCTCGACGGGACCAGGATCTCGCACGCGAGGGCGCGACCTTTTCCCGATGCCCGCGGCAGAAGCGTTTGGCAGATGATCCCCTCGATGACAAAGCTCAGCTGGGCGCGGACCTGTGACTGCTGGTGCTCGGGAAAAACGTCGATGATGCGGTTGATGGTCTGTGGGGCCGAGTTGGTGTGCAGGGTGGCGAAGGTGAGGTGACCGGTTTCGGCGATTCTCAGTGCGGACTCGATGGTCTCCAAATCCCGCATCTCACCGATGAGCACGACGTCGGGATCTTCACGCAGCACCGAGCGCAGGGCCGCGGGAAACGAGAGGGTGTCGGCGTGGAGCTCACGCTGGTTGACCATCGCCTTCTTGTGGGTGTGCAGGTACTCCACAGGGTCCTCGATGGTGAGGATGTGGACCGGTTTCTCACGGTTGACCTTGTCGATCATCGCTGCCAGCGTCGTCGACTTGCCGGATCCTGTGGGTCCTGTGACCAGCACCAGACCGCGGGGCTTGCTGCAGAGACCTTCGACGGCCGGAGGCAGGCCGAGCTCCCGGAAACCGAGGATCTCGAAGGGTATTCGGCGGAATGCCCCGGCCACCGCGCCGCGCTGGATATAGATGTTGGCGCGGAACCGTGCGAGCCCTTTGACACCAAATGAGAGGTCGAGCTCGAGATGCTCCTCGAAACGGTGTTTCTGGGCGTCAGTCAGCACGGAGTAGGCGAGCTTCTTGGTGTCGACGGCCGTGAGGTTCGGTTGATTGAGAGGAACGAGCAGGCCGTCAATCCGGATCAGCGGAGGGGAGTTGGTGGTGATGTGAAGATCCGTCCCCCCCTTTTCGACCATTGTCTTGAGCAGTTGATGCAGGCTGACGCTCATCTCAGAACCTTTCCATCCGACTACAACACGGACTCGCGGACGACCTCTTCAATGGTGGTGACGCCATCGCGAATTTTCTGTAGACCCGACTGCCTGAGGCCGACCATGCCCTCTTCCAGAGCTTTTCGGCGCAGCTCGATGGCGGTCGCTCCCGACAGGATCAGCTCGCGAATATCGTCAGAAATCGTCATCACTTCGAAAAGCCCCAGCCGGCCCTTGTAACCCCGCTGGTTGCAGTTGTCGCAGCCGCGGCCTCGATAGAGCTGGATTTCGGGGGCCTCTGCTTCCGAGAAACCGGCGTTGAGAAGCGCCTGCAACGGGGCGTCCTCCTCCTCCTTGCAATTGGTACAGATCCGACGGATCAGTCGCTGCGCAGCGATGAGGTTGACCGAGGTGGCGACGAGGAAGGGTTCGATGCCCATATTCATGAGTCGGTTGATGGTCGATGGCGCATCGTTGGTGTGGAGCGTCGACAGAACGAGGTGACCGGTGAGCGAGGCCTTGATGGCGATCTCGGCGGTCTCGAAGTCGCGGATCTCACCGACGAGCACGATGTTCGGATCCTGGCGGAGGAAGGAGCGGAGGGCGGCTGCGAAATTGAGCCCGATGCTCTCCTTCATCTGAACCTGGTTGATGCCGGGAAGCTGGAACTCCACCGGGTCTTCGGCGGTCATGATGTTGACTTCGGGCGTGTTGACCCGCGACAGGGCCGAGTAGAGGGTGTTGGTCTTTCCGGAGCCCGTGGGACCGGTCACCAGAACCATGCCATAGGGCTGCGTGATGCAGTGCTCGAAATTCTTCAGGCTCGACTTTTCAAAGCCGAGCTTGGTCATGTCGAGCATCAGATTGTCCTTGTCGAGGAGACGAAGGACGATCTTCTCACCGTGCAGGGTCGGCAGGGTTGAAACGCGGTAGTCGAGCTCCTTGAGCTTGCCCTGGAGCTTCATCTTGATCTTGATCCGGCCGTCCTGGGGGAGACGTTTCTCCGCGATGTCGAGACGCGCGAGGATCTTGAGACGCGAGCAGATTGCGTCCCGGAGCTTCATCGGCGGATTCATGATCTCGTAGAGCACGCCGTCGATGCGGAAACGAACGCGGTAGCTCTTTTCGTAGGGCTCGACATGGATGTCCGAGGCACCGCGCTTGAGGGCATCGGTGAGGATGAGGTTGACCAGACGAACGACCGGAGCTTCATCGGCTGCCGCTTCGTCATCGGTGATGTCCAGATCTTCTTCTTCATCCTCGTCGAGGACCTCGAGGGCGGTCTCTTCGACGGTGGAAAGATCGTCCATCACCTTTTTCAGCTCGATGGCGTGGGTGGTGCCGTAGTACTTGTCAATGGCTTCCCGAAGAGCTTCCTCAGAAGCCACGACCGGTTCCACCCTGTAGCCGGTGATGAACGTGATGTCGTCCATCGCGAAGACGTTGGTCGGGTCGCCCATGGCCACGGTCAGAGTGGCCCCGGTCTTCGACACCGGAATGAACTGGTACTTCCGGGCGACGTCCGCCGGGATCAACCGGATGATCGACTCGTCGATCTCAAAGTGTTGAAGATTGATGGACGGCACCCCGTACTGCTGTGAAAGACAGTCGAGAATATCCTCCTCGGTGACGAATCCGAGTCGAATCAGGTGCTCGCCGATCCGGCCGCCGCTTTGCTTCTGCTCTTCCAGGGCCTTTTCAAGCTGTTCATCGGTCAGCAACTTGGCCTTTGTGAGCAGTTCTCCAATTCTTAGAGGCATAGTCCCTTTCCGCTATATCACTTCAGTGAAAATTGTAGCACTGAAACAGGTCAACAATTGTGTGACGTGCACGACATCGACACGAGGTCATTCCCGACTCCCGAGCAGGCCGTCAACGGCGGCGCAGATCTCGGCGGTCGACACCTCCCGCGCTCGGCCGGTCGTCGCCGACCCGCTCGGCCCTCGTCCGGGAGCCGCTCCGGACACGACGGCCACCTTGGCGCCCGCCGGTCCGTTCCGTTCCGGATCGGTGGTCAAGAACACGGCCAGGGTCGGCACACCGAGGCTGGCCGCCAGGTGAACCGGTCCTGTGTCACCACCCACCACAACGCCCGCCGATCCGAGCAGGAAGGTCAACTCCATGAGATCGGTCGCCGGCGCCAGGTGAACTCCGGCGCCTGCGAGCGCGACGACCTCCCGGGCTCGATCCCGCTCAGACGGGCCCCAGGCCACCACCGCTTCCATCCCAATGTCCACGAGGTGCCGGGCGGTCTCGGCAAGAGTCGCTGCCGGGAGGATCTTGTCGGGCTGACCTGCT
Source organism: Thermoanaerobaculales bacterium (assembly GCA_029287235.1). Taxonomy (GTDB): domain Bacteria; phylum Acidobacteriota; class Thermoanaerobaculia; order Thermoanaerobaculales; family Sulfomarinibacteraceae; genus JAHECW01. The sequence goes on along the minus strand of JARFRM010000049.1, from coordinate 11,394 downwards.
CCGGGGAGCAGGACGGCGTAGTTCTCGTCCAACAAGCCATCCGGGAGAGGTCGAGATCGCGCCGAGAGCCAGTGGCCGTCCGGCGGGGACGGCGCCGCCGGCGGTTTTCCCCCCGCGGCCCGAACGAGTTCCAGGTTGGTGGCAATCACGTGCGGGTGGACGGAGCTTCCGGGCCGGGTTTCGCTGTATGCGAGCCCGGCGATCAGCTCCCGGCGCCACGGACGGGCCAGACCGACGCGGCGAGGAGCCATGCACCAGCGCGTGATCATCGCCGATTTGAGGGTGCCCTGGGCATCGATGACCAGATCGGGTTGAAGCTCGTGGATGCGGCTCTTGAAAGCGGCGATCTCGGCCCGGGTTCGGGCCGACAGGGGCCGTTTTCGCCAGCGCCCGGTCGCCACGGCGACCACCGCATCGATTGCCGGGTGACCCTCGACCAGGGACGCCAGAGACTCCTCGACGACCCAGGTGAGGTGGGCCGTCGGCTGGGCAGAGCGAAGAGCAACCGCCAACGGCCAGGTGTGAACGATATCGCCGAGGGCCGAGAGTCGGACGAGAACGATCCTCATTGCCGTCCGAACCGCTCGATGATGATACCGATCAGATCGGTGGTGGCGTGGTCTTTCGGGTCGCCGCAGATCACCGTGCGTCCGCCGTAGGCTTCGACGACGAGTCGTTCGGGGACGTTGTCGACCGTGTAGTCGGTTCCTTTGGCGTGGAGATCGGGTCTGAGCCGCTCGAGCACCGGCCCGACGGTCAGATCATCGAAGAGACAGATGCGATCCACCATCCAGAGGTGCGACAGGATCTCCACCCGTTCGGCCTCCGGAATGATGGGTCTGGTCTCTCCCTTGGAGGCCCGGACCGAGACATCCGAGTTGACCGCCGCGACCAGATGGTCGGCATGATCCTTCGCCTCGGCCAGATAGCGCAGATGACCGACGTGGAGCATGTCGAAAGCGCCGTTGACCAGGACCGTCGTCTCGCCCGCCGCTCGCCAACCGGCGGTTTCGCCGGCGAGCTCGTCGATGGATCTGAGCTTTTTGTCCGGGGCCGTCACGCCTGAGCTCCGGTGACGGCGGCGCGGAGCTCGTCGGCCGAGATCGTGGCGGTGCCGAGCTTCATGACCACCAGACCGGCGGCGATGTTTGCGAGTCGAGCGCCCTCCAGCGGTGACGCACCCGCCGCCAGCGCCGCGGTCAGCACCGCGAGTACGGTGTCGCCGGCGCCGGTGACATCCGCGACCTCATCGGTGCCGAAGACCGGGATGTGGGCCGCAACTCTGTCGGCGTCGATCAGGGTCATCCCCTGGTTGCCGCGGGTGGCGAGCAGGAAACGCGCGTCAAGGCGTGATCTCAGCTCCTCGGCGGCGTCGACCACCTTGCCGTCGCCGTCGAGGCTTCGGCCGACGGCGACCTCGAGCTCCTCGAGGTTGGGCGTTGCGCCGTCGACCCCGACGAAGTCGCCGATCCGGTAGCGTGAGTCGAGGGTGATCCAGGTGTCGCGACCGACCGTGTCGCGCAGGGCGTCCGCAATATCGGGCTGGACGCAGCCATAGCCGTAGTCTGAGATGGCCACGGCGGTGCAGTCGCCGATGGCGGGCAGCTTCAGGAGCAGCTCGCGATACCAACTTCCGTCGTCCGGGAGCTCGTCCTCGATGTCGTAGCGTGCGACCTGGTGCTTGAGCGATGAGGCGCCGCCGCCGAGGATCCGTACCTTGGTCGGGGTTCGGTAGCGGGGGACGACGAGAAGTGAACCGGTGTCGATCCCGCGATCGGCGAGTGCCGTCCTGAGAGCCACGCCGGGTTCGTCGTCGCCGACGGCCCCGAGAGCGGTGACACCGAGGCCGAGTGCGGCCATGTTGGCCAGGGCGTTGGCGGCGCCGCCCGGGACATCGCGTTGTTCCTCGTGCCGGAGGATGATCACCGGCGCCTCTCGGGAGATCCGCTTGGGGGTGCCCAGAATAAAGCGGTCGAGCACGAGATCGCCGATCAGCGCCACCGGTGTCGATGAAAACCGGTCGATGATATCGAGAAGGCGTTGCTGATCAGGCATGTTTGGATTCTAGCCTACCCATCGCCCCATGCCCGTCAGCGCGACACCGAACCCGATGCCCGGAAGCGCGGTTGCCCATGAGAGCCCCCTCCGACCCAGTTTTGTCCCATTGTCCACCGCCGCCGAGAGGTTCCGCCGGCCAAGATCGTCGGAAACGACACGTCCGTTCGGGGTCGAGCCCGCGAGACCTCGACAGCATGCGGGCAGGGTGCCTGGCATCGGCGCCTTGTCGTCCTCGCGACGAAACCTCATGAGTGATTCGGGCTGGTCAGGTTCCGAGATTGCGCTTCTTCTCGGCAAGCTCGCGGAGTCTGGCGGCCAACCCCGAATTCCCCGAGGGGGTGGATGATGCCTCGTCGGCGAGGTGGTCGAGTTCGTCCGCCTCGGAGAGGGCCTCGGATCGCAATGCGCCCACCATCTCGTTGAACGGCGCCACGAGATCCCGCAGAGTGTCTCGTTTGCGCAACTTGAGGGTGGCCTGAAAATCACCGTCACGCACTCGGTCGAGTCTCTGTTTGACCGCGTAGATCGCTCCGGCGGTTCGGTGTGTTTCGGCGATGGTGATCGCGACGATACCAATCACGAATACGATGGAAATCACCGCCAGTGTGGTGGCGAAGCTCGCATCCTGTTTTTCGAGAATCGGATTCAACTGGGGCGCTGCGGCCGACAGAACCATCGACTGCGAGCTCCGCATGACACCAAAGGCGATGTTGACCACGGCCAGGAGGAAAATCGTCACGCCCGAAGTCAGGGCGACCGTTCGCAACTGTCGGCGCCGATCGATCAGATAGCGACGTCGGGTGACGTGCGGTCGGGTTGTCGGTGGCGCATGTGATCCGCCGGGCGATGTTTGATCAGGTTCCTGGCTGGTCGCTTTCGAGTCGTTCATTGGTCCCTCCTTGCGGCGCGTTCCTGTCAATTTCAAGAATGGTCTTTCTCCGTCCCACCCATGACTGTGGTTGTCGGGGGTTCAGTAGCGATGGACTCGTCCCCCCGGAGACCTCATAACGTCGTGTCAGGATTTTCCGCCGGGGGGCTTTCCGCCGGGGGGCTTTCCGCCGCCGGGGGGTGCGGGTTTGGAGTCTTTGCGGTAGAACTTGTACCAGATGGGTGGCTTGTCGCCGGCCATGGCGATTTGCGGCGAGCCGTCATCCTCGAGATAGACATAGTCCGCGAGGTTTCCGTGGTCGTGCTCGCAGGCCAGGACAAAATAGATATTCCTGTCCGTTCGAGGGGCGTTTCCCGGGTTCTGCTCGTCGAAACCGTCGAGATCGTTGCCGTGGCCCCGGTTGGCATCGTCGTTGTCGAGGGCGTACCAGTACCCCTTTGGACCGACGCCGCGGAAGAGATCACCCCAGAGTTCTTCTCTTTCCGGGAAGGCCATCCCGCCGTCGCAGTTCGCCCAGACCGTCTCGCGGATGGTGACCGCGTTGGCCAGGCAGGCGGAAAGACGCGCCTTCTCGATGGCATTCTGGATCTCGCCCAGCACCACCACCGACAGGATGCCGACGATGGAGACCGCGATCAACAGCTCGCTCATGGAGAATCCGGATTCGTGGTTTGGATGATCGAGACGGACGGAGTCGCCAACCTGTTCGTGGGTCGGCGGGGGAGTTTCGACGGTCGGTTCCGCCGGTACCGGATTCGGGTGGTTCTCGCTGTGTGTTGTGTGGTCTCTCATGGCACCCTCCTGCTAAGCAGTTTGCAATTCCGGTGCCAGATCTGAGGACCATTCGGTGGTCGCGCGTCACCGTTGATGTGTATCGATTCGAATCAGATGGATCTCGTTACGGGTGGGGTGTGGGGCTTCGACATTGATAACCGGACATGGTGAGTCGGCGCCCCATCGCGATCCACCCGACGGGTATTTGCGTATACTGACCCCGATGACTGCGACCTTGACCTCCAGGTCCCTGGCGCGCTGGGACGGCCTTCACCTGATCCTCGATCTGGTCCTCGTGGAGGAGCATCTGGTTCAGCTCTTGGCCGACGTGAAGCAGGTGGAAGGCCTGGCGCTTGCGGCCGCCGGGGACGCCCTCGATGTTTCCGCCACCGTGAGATGGAAAGGCGTCCGCTCTCGTGTTGCGTTGGAGCTTGCCGAGCTTCGCCTGCGCCATCGGCACCTGGGTTTTCGCATGCGCAAGCTGCGGGTGTACGGGGGCCTGCCGGTTCCCAGGGCCGCGGTGGAGGCCATTCTCCAGTCAATCAACAACGAGTTGATCACGGTCTTTCGTGGTCAGGGCATCGTCGTGGTTGACCTCAGGAAGTGGCTGCCGCCGGAGCTGGATCTGAAGATCGTGACCGTGCAGGCGACCGGAAGCTCGCTCCACCTCTGGTTCGGAGCCGGCGGCCTCCGCGATCTCCCCGGTCGCGAACGGCCCGCCCTGGCCGCCGGTGGCGTGCCGGCGCCGGCGCTCGAAAGTGGAGAAAAGAACGGCCACACAACTGCTTGACAGACGGTGGCCTCTCGGCTAGAGTCTTGTTCCCTTGCGCCCGCAAGGGGGTTGCAGAAAAGGACGCACGCGATGCAGAGCTACGTTCCAAAACCGGATGAAATCCGCCGCGAGTGGGTTGTCATGGACGCCTCGGATCAGGTCCTGGGTCGTTTCGCCACCGAGGTTGCGCGGCTCCTCCGCGGTAAGCACAAGCCCAAGTTCACGCCGTTCCTCGACACCGGCGATTTCGTCGTCGTCGTGAATGCCGATCGTGTCCGAATGACCGGCAACAAGCTCGAGGACAAGAAGTACTATCGCCACTCCGGTCGTCCGGGCTCTTTGAGGGTGGAAACCGCCAAGGAGCGCATGGAAAAGTATCCGGAGAGAGTGATCCAGGCCGCGGTGTGGGGCATGCTGCCCAAGAACCGCCTTGGCCGAAAACTGCTGAGCAAACTCAAGGTCTATTGCGGTCCCGATCATCCGCATGAGGCTCAGCAGCCCAAGAACTACGTCTTCTAGAGAGAGGGGGACGCGTGGCTGAGATCCAATACTACGGTACCGGTCGACGGAAGACGGCCGTGGCCCGTGTTTATCTGAGACCCGGCAAGGGCGATATCATCGTCAACCGCCGGAGCTTCGACGAGTACTTCCCGAACAGGGTGCTGAAGATGATCATTCGGCAGCCCATGATGCTGACCGAAACCAACGACAAGTTCGACATCCTGGTCAATGTCGACGGCGGAGGCCCCACCGGCCAGGCCGGCGCCATTCGGCACGGTATTTCGCGCGCCCTGCTCGAGTACAACGCCGAGCTCCGACCCCGGTTGAAGGCTGCCGGCTTTCTCACCCGGGATGCGCGGAAGGTCGAACGCAAGAAATACGGTCAACCCAAGGCCCGCAAGCGCTTCCAGTTCTCGAAGCGGTAAGGGAGACAAGGCACGTGGCTACGATTCAGATGAAGGAGCTGCTCGAGGCGGGTGTGCACTTCGGACACCAGACTCGGCGGTGGAACCCGAAGATGAAGACATTCATCTTCGGCAAACGCAACGGGATCCACATCGTGGATCTGCAGAAAACCCTGCACTACTTCGACGAAGCGGCCGTGTTCATTCGCGACCTTGCGGCCAATGGTCACAATGTGCTCTTCGTCGGAACCAAGCGACAGGCGCAGGATGCCATCCGCGAGGAGGCCGTGCGCTGCGGGATGTTCTACATGAACCACCGATGGCTCGGTGGCACCATGACCAACTTCCGGACCATCCGAAAGTCCATCGATCGATTCAAAGAGATCGAATCGACTCTTGCAGCCGAGGATTCACACCTCACCAAGAAGGAACGGATCCGGCTCGAGCGTCAGCGGAAGAAAATGGATCGGGCATTGGGTGGTATCAAGGACATGGAAAGTCTCCCCGAGGCGCTCTTTGTCATCGACACCGTCCACGAGCACATCGCCGTCAAAGAGGCGAATCGACTCGGAATCCCGGTGATCGCGGTGGTCGACACCAACTGTGATCCCGAAGAGGTCGATTTCCCGATTCCGGGTAACGATGACGCCATCCGCGCCATCCGTCTCTTCACTTCACGCATCGCCGACAGCGTGCTCGAGGGACTCAACCTGGCGGACGAGCGATTTGTCGGTCCCGGTGAGGAAGACGAAGTCGCGGGTGACGAGGCTGCCGAAGGGGCCGAAGTTCCGGTCGCCGAGGTGGTCGAAGTCGAGGTCGCCGAGCCCGCCGAGGCGACTGAGACCGAACCCGAGACCGAACCCGAACCCGAGACCGAACCTGAGACCGAAGACGAGCCGGCCGTCGAGGCCGAGCCCGATGCGGTTGAAGAGTCCGAGCCGCTCGAGGCGACGGTGGAAGAGATCGTCGAAGCAGAGGCTGAGGAAGAAGCCCCGGCGGCGACCGCGGAGACGACCACTGAAGAGGCCGCGGACGACGCGCCGAAGACCGACGAAGCGGAGGCTCCGGCCAAGGCCTGAGCCCACAACCGGAAAGAGAATCTCGGTGGGGCCAGGAGCTGAAATGCACCTGGCCCCTCGTGCACGAAGGGAAGAAAAATGGCAATTACGGCACAGGCGGTCATGGAGCTCCGGAAGAAGACCGGGGCGGGAATGATGGACTGCAAGAGGGCACTGACCGAGACCGACGGTGACATCGACGAGGCGGTCAAGATTCTGCGTACGAAGGGACTCGCCGCGGCGGCCAAGAAGGCCCACCGGTCGGCTTCGGAAGGTATGGTGGTCATCGTCGGCGACGCCGCCAAGATGGCCGTTCTCGAACTCAACTGCGAAACCGATTTTGTCGCCCGCAACGATGACTTCCAGAACTTCGCCAAAGCCCTGGCCGAGCAGGCTCTGGCCAGCGGTGTCACCGATGTCGAGGCGTTCAAGGCTCTGCCCTTTTCGGAAGATGAGAATCACACCGTCGAGCAGATGATCTCTCAGATGGTCGCGACCATCGGTGAGAATCTCGTTCTCAACCGGATCGAGATCGTCGAGGCCGGCGAGGGCAATGCGCTGTCGTCGTACATCCACGGGGGCGGATCCATCGGCGTCGTGGTCGAAGGCTCCGCAGCCGCCGGAGACGAGGCCCTCCACGATGTGGCTCTTCACATCGCTGCATCCGAGCCGCGCTTCGTCAACCGCGAAGAGGTGACCGACGACATTCTGGCCACTGAGAAGGAGATCGCTCTCAAGCAGGCAATGGAGCAGGGCAAGCCCGAGCACATCGCCGAGAAGATCGTCACGGGCAAGATGGAGAAATTCTTCGAGTCCGAGGTCCTGCTCGAGCAGCCCTTCGCCAAGGACACTTCGGTCACGGTGGGCAAGCACATCGAACAGTCCGGTGGCGCGGACGCCACAGTGGTAGGGTTTGTTCGATTCAAGCGAGGTGAGGAGACCGGAAAAGGGGAGTGATGGGCGATCCCGAATCCCACGTGCGCTACCGGCGAATCATGCTCAAGCTCTCGGGCGAGGCCCTCATGGGTTCTCAGCCCTTCGGCATCGATCCCAAGGTCGTCAAGAGCATCGCCCAGGAGCTGGCCGACGTGGTCGAGCTCGGAATCGAAGTAGCGGTTGTCGTGGGTGGCGGTAACATCATTCGCGGCGTCTCCGCCCACGAGCAGGGCATTGATCGCATTACCGGCGACTCGATGGGCATGCTGGGAACGGTGATCAACGCCCTCGCCCTGTCGTCGGCCCTCGAACAGATCGGTGTGCCGACCCGGGTGCAGACGGCAATCGACATGCACCAGGTGGCCGAGCCCTTCATCCGGCGGCGGGCGATCCGTCATCTCGAGAAGCAGCGTGTCGTGGTCTTTGCTGCGGGAACGGGCAACCCCTTCTTCACCACCGACTCGGCGGCTGCCCTCCGCGCCAACGAGATCCATGCCGAGGTCCTGATGAAGGCGACCAAGGTCGATGGCGTCTACACCGCCGACCCGGTGAAGGACCCGGATGCCCGGTTGATGCCTCGGCTCAACTATCAAGAGGTGCTCCAGCGGGGTCTTCGTGTCATGGATGCCGCGGCCATCTCGCTGTGCATGGAAAGCCAGATCCCGATTCAGATCTTCAACATCCACAAGCCGGGGATTCTCAGACGAGTCGTCCTCGGCGAGGACATGGGTTCCCTGATAGGCCCGGGGGAGGATGCATGAGCGCTGACGTTCTGAAAGAGATTGAGAACCGTATGAAGGGCGCGACGGACGCTTTCAAACAATCGCTGACCAAGCTCCGCACCGGACGGGCGTCGTTGGCGGTCGTCGATGGCGTGATGGTCGATTACTACGGCAGCGCGACGCCCCTCAATCAGGTGGCATCGCTGTCGGTGCCGGATCCCACGACCATCGCCATCGCCCCCTGGGAACCCGGCGTTCTCGGCGAGATCGAAAAGGCGATCCTCAAGTCGAACCTCGGGCTCACCCCCAACAACGACGGCAAAGTGATTCGCCTGAATATCCCGCCGTTGACCGAGGAGCGTCGGCGTGACCTGGTCAAGATCGCCGAGAGCGATGCCGAGGACGGGCGCAACCAGATCCGCCAGGTTCGCCGCGACGGGAACGACCAGTTCAAACAGCTGGAGAAGGACAAAGAGATCTCCGAAGATCAGATGTACGACGGCCAGGAGGCCGTGCAGAAGCTGACCGACTCCTACGTCGGGAAGATCAACGAGATCCTCAAGGCCAAGGAGGCCGAGATCCTCGAGGTCTGAGGCCGCCGGCCTCAGACTAGGTATTAGCGATTAGGTAATAGGTATTAGCCCATCGCACCATCCCGTCGATCCCGGAGCGGATGGTCCGTTCGGCGGCGCGTGCCTGGCTCTCTTTTCGTCCGACGAAAAGGTGCCTGGCACCGCTCGGGAAGAACCCCGAGAGCATCAAGACCCACAGGAGCGTCATGACTACGAATGATGCTTGTCAGAGCCTCATGTCGGCGAAACTCGCTTTCGTCATCGCCGCCGCCGGGCGTGGGTGTCGCGTCGGCGTGGACAAGATGTCCGAGAGGTTGGGCGATCGCACCGTCTTGGAAATGACGGTCGACGCGGTTCGCGCTGCGGTTCCGTCTGTGCCGGTTGTGGCGGTGGTAGGGCCAGATTGGGTGGAAGGCTGGCGAACCGTACTGGAATCGGACTCGCCGAGGACCACAGTGATCGTCGGCGGCCCACGCCGCCAGGAATCGGTTCGGCTCGGGGTCGAACGAGCGGCCGAGTTGGGCGCGGAGATCGTCGCGATTCACGATGGGGCACGGCCGCTGGTCCACTCCCACGACATCAGAAGGGTGATCGACGCGATAGGCGATGCGTCTGCAGCGATCCTCTGCGCCGAGATCTTCGATACGGTCAAGCGCATCGATAACGATGGAATCGTGCAAGAGACTCTCGATCGAGGGTCCCTGCGGTTGGCCCAGACGCCGCAGGTTTTTCGGGTTGCCGCCCTCGAAACCGCATGGCGGCGGCAGGATCTGAGACATGAGTGGAGCGACGAGGCCGCACTGATCGAGGCGGATGGGGGACGGGTTCGCTGCGTCGTGGCCGAGCACCCGAATCCCAAGATCACGACCCCGACCGACCTCGAGTTGGTTCGCGCGCTGATCGGGCGGCACTGATGGGCGGCTACCGCATCGGCCAGGGTTTTGATGTTCACGGCTTTCGGGCCGATCGCCCGCTCATGCTGTGTGGACTCGAGCTGCCGGGGGGGGCGGGTCTCGGCGGCCACTCCGACGCCGATGTCGCGCTTCACTCGGTGACCGATGCACTTCTCGGCGCGGTGGCTGCGGGTGATCTCGGTGAACGTTTTCCTTCATCCGATCCGCAGTGGAGCGGCGCCGATTCGAGGGTCTTTCTTCGTTTTGCTCTCGATCTCGTCCATCGAGCGGGCTATCGGGTTGCAAACTGTGACCTGACCATCATCGGCGAGCGACCGCGAATCGCACCCCATCGCGACGCCCTTCGACGGAGTCTGGCCGAACTGCTCGCGGTGGATCCCACTGCGGTCTCGGTCAAGGCGACAACCACCGACGGGCTCGGTTTCGTCGGCCGCCGCGAGGGCGTCGGGGCGCTCGCCGTCGTTCTTCTGGAGGAGGATGTCCGCGATGACTGATTCAGAGTGGATCGTTGGTTTTCACGCAGTCCTCGCGGTACTCGAGGGGAATCGTCCGGTGGAGTTGTTGTGGCTCCAGGATGGTCGTCGTGACGGTCGCCTCGCCAAGATCGAATCCATCGCTCGAAATCGAGGCCTGCCCCTCCGCCGGGTTCCGAAGCGACGACTCGACGAAGTGGCGTCCGGCCATCCCCACAACGGGTGCGCGCTGCGTTCGGCGCCGGTGGAGCTGGGAACCATCGAAACGCTCGTCCGTCCCGAGGGTGAATCTGCGTCGGTCGTGCTTCTGGATACAATTGACGATCCCCACAACCTGGGAGCGGTGGTGCGCTCTGCCGCTGCTTTCGGGATCGACGGCATCGTCATCGCCGGTCCGTCGGCGCCTCCCCTTGGCGGAGCCGCGGCCAGGGCGGCGGCGGGTCATCTCGAGCGTGTGCCGCTGGTGAGGGTCAACGTCGCCGCCGATGCGCTGAGGACATTTCGCGATTCCGGCTATTGGGTGATCGGCGCGGCCATGGAAGGCACGCCGAGTCGCGAAATCGACCCGACGCATCGTTGGGTTCTGTGTTTGGGGTCCGAGCACAGGGGCCTGAGGGCCAAGACCAGGAGCGCCATCGACGAGTTCGTCGCCATCCCCATGGCCGAAGGTGTGGAGAGTCTGAATCTGTCGGTGGCGGCTGGGGTGTTGATGTATCAGCTCACGACCGGTGAGTCGTGAGTCGTGAATCGTAAGTCGTGAATCGTAAGTCGTTTCTTGGTTTCCGGAAGGGCGAGATGACTTCGTTGAGACACCGATTGAGCCTGTCGAGATCAATCCTCGAAAAGGCAACGCGCCTCTCGCCGGAGTCACCTGCGACTCGCGATTCACGATTGACGATTCACGCTCTGCGATGCGCCCGCGACTTACGACTCACGACTCACGATTCACGACCTCTCGCCATCACGATTCGTGTTGCGTTTCAGCCTTGCGACGACGCTGCTGGGAACGAGCAATTTACCCCCGGAACGCCCCTTGCATCTCCGTCGGGCCTGTGTTACTGTCCCATTCCCTCTGCGTGAGGTAGAGGTATGTTCTTTCAAAGCTAGGGTGGAGTCGGGGATCGAGCGCGTGCTGGCGTAGCTCAACGGCAGAGCAGCTGATTTGTAATCAGCAGGTTGCGGGTTCGAATCCCATCGCCAGCTCCAAGAGAGAAAGTAATCGATTCGCAGGCGTGGCCGAGTGGTTAAAGGCGGCAGACTGTAAATCTGTTGGCGTATGCCTACGGTGGTTCGAACCCATCCGCCTGCACCATTATTTTTT
>JARFRM010000172.1 GCA_029287235.1 Thermoanaerobaculales bacterium | reverse complement strand
GTGTATGAAGAGGTCAGGGGATTCTCTCGACGCCGAGCACGTGTTCAACCTCCTCCACGATGACGGCCGCTCCCTTGGCGAGCGTCGGCGGCTGGTCATCCTCATGGAGCTCTTCGCCTCCCTCCCCGAACCCCGGGGCGCGTCACGGCTCTTTCCCCGGTACGGCGAGTCCCGGCAGGCGTTTCTCGAAGCGTGCCGCGGTCACGACGGCGAAAAGCTGGAGGAACGGTTTCTCGAGCTCTATGCCCACCTCCACATGCACGAGGCGCCCTACACCCGAAGCGAACGGCGCCGGGTCGACGCCACCGGCGGCTATTGGAGCCACGCCGGCGGTCTGAGCCCGATCCTCAAGGCTGAACGGTGGATCCGCCGGAACACGAGAAGCGTGGATCTCGGGGCGGGCAACGGGCTTCAGGCTCTGCTCACGCAGAAACTGAGTCCTCACGCCCACAGCTGTCAGATCGAGATCTCGAGCGCGATGGTCGAGATCGGTCGCAGCCTCCAGGGGTGGCTGGAGATTCCCGAGGACAGGGTCGAGTGGCGAGTCGGCGATGTCCTTGAGACCCCGCTCGGGGGCTGGAACTTCGTCTACCTCTACCGCCCGGTGAGACCCGAAGGTCCGGGTCGCGAGTTTTATCGACGACTCGCCCATACCCTCGAGGAGGAACCGGGAGAGGTCGTGATTTTCAGCATCGCCGACTGCCTCGGCGAGTTTCTGACCCCCGGCTTCATTCGGTTTTACGGCGACGGACACCTCACCTGCTACCGGAAGCCACCCGATCTGGTCGGAGATGTTGCGATGGCATGTTCGGACGATGCCGCTACTGACTCGCCTCGATGATGGCGGCGAGGTCGTCCGCGGTGATGCCGTCGGCGAGCCGACAATCGGGGTTGCCGTCGGCGCGTTCGCCGAAGATGTGCCCGACCGCCGCAACCACATCATCCGCGTCGATGCTGAGATCGTCATTGGCGTCGCAGGGGACCGCCGCCACAGCGATGATGGTGGCTGTCGCCAGATCATCCGAGGCATCGGTGTCGCATTCCCACGCACTGACCAGACCGATGCTGTCCGTCTCACCGGCCAAAACCGGTTCCACGGCGATCAGAAGATCCGATGAGGCCGCTGGAGCCAGACTCGGAACCGAGCACTCCACGGTCGAACCGATGAGCAGACACTCGGGCGAAGACAGATCCGGACGGAAGGCCAGATCTGAAGGGAGCACGTTGCTGACCACCACGTTGGTGGCGGTCACCTGTGAGTGATTGCTCACCCTCGCCCGGACGATGACCTCGTACCCGACCGAAACCGGATCCCGGTCCACCGCAAGCTCGATGCCGAGCTGCGTCCCCTGACAGAGCACCACGAGTCCGACCTCGTGCTGGTCGATGTCAACATCCCACGTGAGCAGGTGCGTGAGTTGCGGAAGATCCACCTTCTCGAACCAACCGTTGAGCTGGTCGAAGGTCAAGATCTGGTATCGCTCGCCGCCGGAGGGTTGATAGGGTGGGTCAAGCGTGACGGCGAGAACTCCGGCGGCGCCCAGCGTCCCGGTCAGGTCGAGGCGGTCGAGATTCGCTCCCGGCGTCTCGCCGCCGATTTCGATGGCGATCGTCGTATTTGTTCCGATGTTCATGGAACCATCGATCGTGAGGATGCCGGGCGAGAGCCCCGGGCTCAAGGTGCCGTCGAAGACGACTCCGGAGCTCTGGCTCAGGTCGAGAGTCCCCATGCCCCTGACCCATCCTGAAGGCGGGTTGTCGAAAATCGCATCGGTGACCCCAAAGATGCCATCGGCTTCGATGTCGATGAAACCGTGATTGACCGCAGCCATGGCCGCCTTCTCCCCGGATGAGCCGAGGATCCTGATCGACCCGCCATCGGCCACTCTGATGGTGCCGGAGTTGGTGAAGTTCGAGGGCACCTCGTGCTCACCCGATGAGCCCACGACTCGGATGCGCCCGCCATCGGCCACTCTGATGGTGCCGTAGTTGGTGAAGTTTGAGGGCACTTCGACATCGCCGCCGAGATCGATCTCGAGCTCGGCGTCAGAGACCTGGATGACTCCGTCGGCGGCGTTCTGGTGCTGTGATCCATCGCGAGACAGGCGCAGATCCAGTCCATCCACCGCGATGAGGCCGTGATTCACGACCTCGGCCCGCAGCTCGGGTACGATCTGTGCGGCGCCCGCCGTCGGCCGGGCCGAGATGGTTCCGGTGTCGGAGACGATCAACGAACCGGTCGTCACCGTCAAGGACTGCTCCATCGTATTGTTGAAGGCCAGGTCGCCGTGGAGCACGAACCCGTGGTCCACCGTCAAATGGGCCTCCGATTCCGGGTCTTCGACCTCGATGACGCTCCCCGGGTGGGTCACCAATGTCCCGGTGACAGATCCCGTGCCCCACCAGTTCAAATGGCCGTAGAGCTCGACCCCCACCTCGACGGTGCCGCCTTCGATGACGAGCTTGGAGTGGACCTCGATGAGGCCGCCCGCATCGCTGCGCAGAACCGCTCCGCCGTTGACCTTGAGCTTGGTGGCCCCCGCGAGGTACGCGAAACCGTTGAGGGTGAAGTCGGTGGTCAGGATCTTGACCTTGACATTGCCGGCGGCGGCGTCGATCCGAAGACCCGCAACGGTGACCGGCTCATCAACCAGCACCGAATAGCTGCCCGGATCAAGGACACAGGCGACGTCCGTGGGCCCGGGCACACCAAACGGAGTCCAATTGCCGTCCAGGTGCCAGCTGAAGTCTGCAACGGATCCACCGGGGTTGAAGAACTTCGTGCATGTCTCGTCCGCCGTTGCCGCCGTGGCGAAGCAAGCGATGCCGACAAGGCACAGAAAGACCGCAACCGGCGCCCTCCGCCGACATGTGACCGGGCAACTCTGCATTTCGGTGCTCCCTCGGGAGACGCCGTCGGAATTTTCCGACGAGTACCGATTATACCAGCTCGAGCCTGGAATCGCTCAGTCGTTGCCGGGAGGGAGGCTTCGAGTGATCGCCGAAGCTCTGTCTGCGATCAGGTTCCAACCCCGGGCCGAGGCTTCCTGACTCAGCTCTCCGAGGATCCGGCGGGCCGCATTCAGATCACCGGCCTCCGCCGAGATCTCGGCCAGCACCAACCGAGCCTCGAGCTCGACGCCGAAGCTCGACTGCGCTCGGGCCTCTTCGATGACTGCCGCGAGGATCGACTCGGCCTCTTCGAATCGACCGTTGCGACCCGCCAATCGAGCCTCGTTGATCCGCAAGACCATCAAGGTCACCGAGTTCGATGACGCGGCCAGGGCCCGAATTCGATCCAGGACGACCTCCGCCTCGTCGACCCGTCCCGCCCCGAGGTGAGCCTCGGCGAGGTAGTTGAGAGCATCGGCCTCGAGGGCGGGGCGATTCTGGTCCGCGAGCGTCGCCACCGAACGCGACAGCTCCTCCACCGCGTCGTCATAGCTCCGCCTACCCAGAGCCGCTTCCGAAAGGGTCAGGCCGGCGAGGGCGAACTCACTCTCCGCCTCGGTGCCGAGCTGATGGTCGCGGCGCAGGGCCAACGCCTCCTCGTGCCGAGCCCGCGCTCCCAGAAGATCCCCCTGGGTCAAGAGCACCTCACCGAGCCCGAAGAGCGCCTCGGCCAGCGCCTCGGCGTTTCCCTGAATCCGGTAGAGTCCGGCCGCCTCTTCGAAGAGACTCCGTGCGCCGTCGAGGTCACCGCGAACAGCATCGATCCGGGCGAGATTCATGACCACCGCCGCCTCGCCCTGCGGCTTGCCCAACTCGCGGTACTGGGCGCGGACCTGGGTGAAGCTGTCGACGGCGCCGACGAAGTCACCCGACCACATCTGGACCAGAGCGAGGTTGTTGAAGGCGTCCGCCTCGCCGCTCGAGTTGCCGGTTTCACGCTGGAGCTCGAGCGCGGAGGTGAAAACCCCCAGAGCCGCCGCAAAATCACCTTGATGGAGCAGGATGCTGCCCAGCAGATTCAGTGCGTCGCCCTCGATGATCCTGGCGCCGGCCTCCAGAGCCGTCGTCAGACTTGTCTCCGCCTCTCGGACGGCTGCATCGATATCTCCCATCGCGAGATAAGCGACTGCCAGCGAGTAGGCGGCGCTGGCCTCCCCCGTCCGGTTGCCGGCGGTCCGCATCAGCCGACGGGCGGTCTCGAGCTCGATCAACGCCTGATCGAGCTCACCGGTCTCTCTCAGCGCGCTGCCGAGGGCGAGACGGCCTTCGGCCTCGAGCAGGCCCGAGCCGATCCGGTGGCTCGCCGTCACGACCCTTTTCGCAGCTGCAGCCTGCCGGTGAGCATCCCCCTTCTCACCAGCCGCGGCGGCCTCCGCGAGATCGATCCGCGGATCCCCGCTCAGCGGCTTCGGAAGGGCTCTCAGCTCGGCAACGGTGTCGAGGGAAGAATCCGGCATACCGGCCGCAACCTGAGCATTGGCAAGCCGGATGCCGTACTCGAGATTGTCGGGGTAGACCAGCCACAACGATCTGAAAGTGTCCACAGCCTCGTCCATGCGACCGGCGAGAACCTGGTACTCACCCTCTATTCGGAGCCTGAGCTCTCGCCCAAGCCCTTCACTGAGTTCGGTGGACCGTCTGGCGGCCCTGATGGCGTTGACGCCATATCCGAGCTGCGTCCAACTCTTCGCCAACTCGATCCAGATCAACGGCGAGTCGGGCTCGGCGACGGCCGCCTCTTCGAGAAGATCCCGAGCCCCTTCCGGATCGAAGGACCGCAGCCGCACGACCCCTTCGGCGTAGAGCCGGGCCGCTCCGGGATCCGATGGATAAGCCTCGGTTGCAGCCGAATCTTCAACCACATCGAGTCCGAATCGACCACGTATCTCCGCGGCGGCTCCGATGGCAATGCTCGCAAGATCAGTCCGTGTTCCGGTCACGGGTTGGAGGATGAGAATCTCCTCCGCGTTGACATCCTGAACCCGGGAGTCGAGCCGAATCTCGGCCTCCGGTCCTTCGCCAAGGACGGTGTACGACCCGAGCACCACGAGATCCGTGGCGAGCAGATCCCGGAGCCGAGCCAGCGTCTCGGGTCCCAGGGTCGTCACTTCATCGATCCCGAGCTCCGACCTCGCGTGTGCGACGCTCTCGCTCGGGACGGCCCTGATCGCGCCTCCTGCCCCCAGCTCGGTGGTGAGAAAATCGCTCAGCGCGGTGGAGATCCACGCCGCATTCGGTGCTTTGGTCGTGTTTTCGAAACCCAGGACCGCCACCGACTGCCTGACAACCACCGGTGATTGCGAGTTGGAAACGATCCGCCACGGCGGCCAGCCCCTGACCGCAACGACGGCCACGCCGATGCCGATCACCAGCACGGCGAGCGCCGCCGCCCAGAACAACCGTCGCCTCACGAGTCGGCGGTGATGGAGGAAAGGCAGACGCCGACGGCCCGCGAGGACCGCCGGAATGTCCTCAACGCGGGCAAAGCGATCGCCCACCTCCTTCTCCAAGCAGCGCAGGATGGTCCGGTCCCAGCGCGGTGGGATATTCGCGCCGCGCATGCTTGGAGTTGTGGGGGCGTCACGCAGCTTGCTGAGGGCAATCTGGAACGCGCTCTCACCCTCGAATGCCTGGACGCCCGTCAGCATCTCGTACATCACCAGTCCGAGAGAGTAGACGTCCGAGGCGGTGGTCGCCATCTTCCCTTCAATCTGCTCGGGCGACATGTAGGCGGGCGTGCCGAGGATCTCACCGGTGCCGGTCACCGTGAGCTGACTCTCGTCCTTGACCTGCGGTCGTGCGAGACCGAAATCCGCGATG
Source organism: Thermoanaerobaculales bacterium (assembly GCA_029287235.1). Classification (GTDB taxonomy): domain Bacteria; phylum Acidobacteriota; class Thermoanaerobaculia; order Thermoanaerobaculales; family Sulfomarinibacteraceae; genus JAHECW01. Next base: position 48,791 of record JARFRM010000172.1, on the reverse strand, counting down.
ACAACACGGGTTTCCTCGCCCTCCGGCACCAGAAAGATGTTGGATGGTTTGAGGTCACGGTGGACGATGCCCTTTCGGTGGGCTGCTCCCAGCCCCGCGGTCAACTGTTCGACGACGTCGAGCGCCTCGTCGGGTTTCATCACACCGTCGCGCAACCTCGCCCGGAGCGAGACCCCCTCCAGAAGTTCCATGGTGAGAAAAACGACCTCCTCACCGTCCGGGCCGAGATGCTTCCCGATATCGAAGATTCGGCAGACGTTGCGGTGGCTCACCTGACGAGCCATCTGAATCTCACGCCGGAAGCGGTCCACCGACATGGGATCCCCCACCGACCGCGGCAGGATGGTCTTCAGCGCAACGATCTCACCGAGCTCCTGATCGAGGACCCGGTAGACCTCACCCATCCCCCCGCGGGCGAGAAAACGCTCCACGCGGTACCGTCCGGCCAGAACCTCACCGGAAGAGAAGACCGGGCTCAGACTGAAACCGGCGTCCGCATCGCCGGGCGGACCAGGCCTGACGTTGGTCATGGTCTCGTCGATGGACGAACCGGGGCCATTGGTGGAGCCGGACTCGTCAGCCACCCATCCTCCTGAGCAACGCCCGGGCGAGCATCCTCAGACGCTCGCGCCACGGATACCTCCAGAACTGGGTCGTCACCACCCCGCGGCTGAAGTAGGTCTTGTCGGAGTAGTCGATGGCGACCTCGAGGATCACCGGAGTCCGCTTCCGCACCAGCTCCAAAGCGCTCGGCAGCACCGAATCGAGCTCCGAGTCGCTGATGACCCGGAAGTATCGACATCCAACCGCCTCGGCCAACGACTGGAGACTGAAATCGGGCAGGACGCTGCAGGTCTGGCGATTGAGAGGGATCTTCTGGAACTCTGCAATCAGACCGTGCTTGCCGTCCCTCAGAACGCAGATCAACGGCGCGGCACCATAGGTGGCCGCGGTCAGGGCTTCGAGCCCGGTCATGAGGAACGCGCCGTCGCCGGCCAGGGTCACGACATCCCGGTCCGGGTTGGCAAAGGCCGCGCCGATGGAGGCCGGTACCGAGTAACCCATGCACGAGAAGTCGATGGGACCGAGGAAACATCGGGGATGATTGAGACGGAGGTGCTCCGCTGCGAGGAAGGTCCCGTTACCGCTGTCGGTGGTGTAGATGGCATCATCGCCGCAATGGCGCTGCAGCGAGGAAAAGAACGCATACGGGGTGACGCGGTTTCTCGAAGCTGATTTGCGCCAGTTTCGCCCCACCTTCTCGTGTCCCTCCGCGATCTCCCGGGCAAGGCCGTCGAACGGGCGTTTTCCTTCGATCAGGGTTGTCAATCGCCTGAGAAAGTCTCCGGCGTCCGCCGCGACTGCGAGGGTGGTCGGGAGGTTGCGTCCGAGAACCTCTGGATCAATGTCGACATGGATCAGAGTTTCCGGCGTTTCCATCCCGTATGAGCCGGTGGCCACCTCGCCGAAACGGCACCCCACCGCAAGCAGGCAGTCGCACCTCTCCATGACGGTCCGTACGAAAGGTGGCGTCGTCCTGCCGATGCCGGACCACAACCAGAGGGGGTGGGACTCGGGGAAGACCCCCTTGCCCTGAAAGGTGGTCACCACCGGCGCTCCCAGTTGCTCGGCGAGAGTGATCAGCTCGTGTCGTCCGTCCACGGCTCCCGCGCCGACATAGATGGCCGGCCGTTTCGCCTCGCCGAGCAGACGCGCTGCACGCTCGACCAGATCGCGATCCGCCGTCCGCTCGAGCACGGGATCGGGTTCCCAGACGGGATCCGGCACATCCTGGGTCAGCATCATGAAGTCGGCGGGAATTTCAACCGCCACAGGTCCGGACGGAGCCTGCCGAGCGATCTGAAACGCCCGGCGGATGGTCGGATAGATCTCGGCGGCCGTGGCGATCCGCGTTGCCTCCTTTGTAACCGGACGAAGAACGGCGAGCTGGTCGATGTCGTGCAGTTGGAATGCCGCTCCGGTGTCCTGTCGGATTCCACAGGCGAGAACCACCAGCGGAACATTGTCCATATAGGCCTCGGCGATTCCCGACATGCTGTGGGTCACGCCGGCACCGGGCACCACGTTGAGCACTCCGGTCTGATCCGAGGACCGCGACACGCCGTCGCCCATGAAGGCACCCGCGACCTCGGAGGTCACCAGGACAGCTTCGACATCCGGCTCCTCCTCGATGGCGTCGTAGAGCTCGATATTGTGCGTCCCTGGAATTCCGAAGGTGAATTTCACGCCTTCGTCGGCGAGGGCCCGGGAGACGAGCTTCGATCCACGCACTCTCATGGTGCCAGCAGCTCCCCGGCGTTGTCGCGAATGTGCTCCGCAACACGATCGGCCAACGCCATGACCGTGACATAGGGATTGATCTCGGAAGCCCTCGGAAAGAGACCCGAATCGCCGACGTAGAGGCCCGGAGATCCGTGCACGCGTCCCCAGCTGTCGGTGACGGAGTCCGATGCTTCCCGCCCCATGCCGCAGCCCCCCATGATGTGGGCGCTGGCGACCGAGATCTTTCCGGGAATCACGTTGGAGCGTGGAATGAGCTCCTCCACCCGATCTGCATCCTTCCGTTCAATGAAGAACGACGCACCCGCAGGCGCATGGACCCTGTGGGCGCCGGCGGCGAAGAAGATCTTCGCGCTCGCGACCATGCTTCGGTGGAGCGAATCGAGGACGCTCGGACCCATCGTGTAGTCGATCACCGGCTCGCCGTCACGATCCACAAGAACCCGATTCGACTCGAGTGCAGGATCCACGGCCAGCACCAGGATCATCTGCAAACGACCGAAGGCGCGCATGAGCTTGGAGTGTTCGGCGCCGAAACCGATCAGATTCTTCGATGTGATGAACGGAAAGTACATGCAGGTTTCCAGCAGGAACTTCTCCGATTCCCAGAATTCGTCGCAGTAGAAGCTCTTGGGGTGGCCGTGAAAGTTGGAGATTTCGTGCGGGTGCTCACCGACCAGAATCAGCGCCGGGTGGAGGGTCAAATAGCGCCCGAGGGTCGGGAGCCGGTCGCCGTATCCCGATCGGAGGAGCAGCGCAGCGGAGTTGATGGCCCCGCCGCAAACCACGATCACCTTTGCGTTGACTCGGACCTCACCCGACTCCCAACTCGAGGGAAGTCCGAACCCGGGGTCGGCCACGACCGCGTCGCAGCTTCTCTCCCCCACCCTGGTCACCCTGCAGTTGGTGATGACCTCGACGCCGGCCGCTTCCGCCGCCGGCAGCTGGACCCGATGCGTGCCCTGTTTGGCGCCGTTGGGGCAGCCGAGGTTGCACAGACTCGACGAGCGACAGCCCTTGACGTTGATGGGGAACTGCTGCGCCCGGTATCCGAGCTTGATGCAGCCCTCGAGAAAGAGGCGGTTGTTGTCGTTGAGCTCGGATTCCTCGAGCTTGTGGACGTTGTTTTCTTCGATATATTTCGCGGATCGTCGCTGGAGGTCGTTGTACTCGATCCCCGGAACATCCCACCGCTTGACGACATCCTCGGGGATGGTCAGCGAGGTTCCCGTGTACACCACCGTCGAACCCCCGTAGGCCCGACCGTAGGCCATGGTCAGGGTCCGGTCCTTGGTGAGAACACCGCCCGAATCGAAATAGAGCTGGCGGGCCATCTCCACTTCCCGGCCGGTGAAGGCGTCGTCTGCCAGCTTCGGTCCCCACTCGAGGACGGCGATTCGCTTGCCCGCCGCGGCCAACGGCGCCAGCTCCTTGGCCACCGCGCCACCGCCCGCGCCCGAACCGATGATCACGACATCGTAGTCGAGCTCACGCATGCCGCACCCCTGCCCGCCCGTCGAAATCGGGAGCGTAGCCGATCTCGCTCCAGGTCTCCTCCTGCCCGTAATAGCCCATGAAGACGAGCACCTTCAAACCCCAGAAGCCCTTGCGAAGAATCGAGACCGGGCAATCCTGGAACCACCGCAGAACCGCATTCTTCCGATCTCCGTCGAGACGGTCGAAAGCCCGCCCGAAACGAAGGACGGGCGCAAGTCGGATCACCGTCAGAAAGGTCCCGAACTGGGTGCGGGTGATTGCGTCGCGATCCATGAGAGCCGCGTCGATGATCGCCGCCATCCGGGCGCGGCCGCCGGAATCCAGCGACACGATCTCCGGGGTGACGCTCTCAGCGACGACCATGAAAAATCTGGCATGTCGTTCAGACAATGAATCCATGACATGCATTGTACAAGGGAGAAATGATCCCGCGGCACCTTCGATGGATGGTACACCGCGGTTATCTGAGCCCGAATTTCCTCCCCAATACGCTGGCCAGCAGCTTCTTCGGCAACATGGCCACGACGGGGACGATTCTGGATCCGCCGGCGATCTTGAGGATCGCGGGCGGGTTTCTCCTGGTCGCGGCATCCATGGTTCGGCGGGCGAAGTCGGCGGCGGGCATGGCCAGGTTCTTCGACATCGCCGCCCGCTCCTCCATGGCCCCGAACTTGTCGTGGTAGATCGACGAGGGATCACGGTACCGCTCGAGGCCCTTGCCGGCCGCCTCGGGGAAATTTGTCGCCACCCCTCCGGCCCGAACCACCACTACGTGAATCCCGAACGGTGCGACTTCGGGACGAAGGGCATCGGACAGGAGGTGGAGCGCAGCCTTGCTCGCCGAGTAGGCACCCCCGAAAGGAGTGGCCAGAAGACTCGAGACCGAGCCGATGTTGACGATGCATCCTCCACCTGCCGAGATCATGTGCGGAACAACCGCCTGAACGACTGCGACCGCTCCGACAACATTGGTCTCGAGCTGCCGGCGAAGACCATCCAGGGGAACCTCCGCAACGGGACCCACCAGGGCGTATCCGGCGTTGTTGACCAGGATGTCGATCCCCCCGGCCCACTCAATCGCGTCCGCCACCGCCCGATCGATGCTCACGCCATCGGTGACATCGAGGGGGAGTATCAACGACCGATCGCCGGCGAAGCCGGTCAGGGCGGCCGGATCGCGAGCGGTGACCACCGTTCGAAAACCCCGTCGTCGACACTCCTCGGCCATGGCGCGCCCGATCCCCGACGAACACCCCGTGATCAGCACCACTCGCTCGCGGTCTCGTTTCACTCTTTCTCTCCCGACCCTCCCCGACAATCGAGGAGAAAACCACGAAGCGCCGAGAAATACTCTTCGCCTCCCACCAGCCATAGCTCATTGTGCCCGGCATTCTCGACCTCGTAGAACCGTTTGTCGGCCGGCGCGGCGTCGAAGAGCAGTCGGCCGTGCTCGTAGGGCACGATCTCGTCGGCCCGTGAGTGGATGACCATGACCGGGCACTTGACACCGCCGATCTTCGACCGCGAGTCCAACTTGGTCCGGATCATCCAACGTGGAACGAACGGGTAGTGATGGGATGCCATATCGGGAACCGAGACGAAGCTCGACTCGACGATGAGGCCCGCGGGCGTCACTTCTTCCGCCAGATCCACCGCCACCGCTCCACCCAGGCTCTTACCGAAAATCACGATCCGCTCGGCATCGACACCCCCGTCCTCCCTGAGATAGCGCCAGGACGCACGGGCATCGCGGAGAAGCCCATTCTCGCTCGGTCGGCCCTCACTACGTCCGTAGCCTCGGTAATCGACTATGAAAACCTGGGCGGGGATCCCCGCCAGCGCAAACATGAGCTCCGATCTCTGAGAGAGGTTGCCGGCGTTGCCGTGGAACCAGAGCAAGACCATCTCGGTGGTGGGTTGCCCGCCCCCTCCAGCGGTCCGGGGGCGGCACCACCACGCGTGCAGTCGTTTCCCGTCAGAGGTGGGGAAGAAACAGTCCTCCACCGAGGTCCCCGAGCCACGGGCAACCGCCTCGACGTCCCAGAACCCTCCGGGGTATCGGTCGGGAAAGAAGATCAACGACTCTTCGAAGATCACCATGGTGATGATGATCGTAGCCCAGATCGCAATCGCGCTGATCGCGAACCGGACCCACCAGGGCCGGCGCGGGCGTCGATCGAGCATCCACCGTGAACCGGTCATCGCGCATTCCAGTGAACCACTTCCCCAACGACCGCGCCAGGGCCCGGCCGAAGAATCGCTTTTCAGCACCGATTCTCCGGGTCGGCGTTCACTCTGCAAACCGACCCCTGGAATCGGGTAGAGTGAGGTTCATGAGCAGCACCGACGCCATGTCCGACCCCTTTGACGATCTCCTCGACACCGAACCCGCCGTCGCCGCCCGTGAACTGGTGGCGCTTCTCGCCGACGATATCCCGGGACACCGGGATGAGACCGATGCGCGAGCGGTCCAGATTCTCGAGAACCGCACCATTGGGGACGAGATCATCGAGCACATCGATTTGGAGGTTCTCCACGCCCTCGGTCAGCGGCTGATCGATTACCAACAACCGGGCGACCCACGACCCGAGGACGAACGTCGTTGGGAGGCATGGTCGTACCTCGACGCCATCCGTCGCCCGACTCTTCTCAATCGAATCGTCGAAGCGGACGCCGTCGATCAGTGGTCCGACCTGATTCTCCGTCTTGTGGAGGCATCCAACTTCAGCTTCGGGCCGCTCTTCGAGCAACGCGTCGCCGGTTATGGATCGCGAACCCTGTTCCAACTCCCCGAAGCCAATGGTGGCGGGCATGTGAGCTGGCACCAGGTTGCCGGTCGAGTCGGCCTCATCGCCCGGGGCCTGCTCGCTCTCACCGCCTCGAACAGCGATCGTCCGGTCGCCATCCTTTCGGAAAACCGACTCGAGATGGCGCTGACCGACCTCGCCTGCCTGACCACCGGCATCGTCAACGTGATGATCCCGGCCACCGCCACCGATTCCGAGGTCGGCTACATACTCGAACACGCCGGTGTGGGGACCGTCATCGTCTCCGACTCGGTGCAGCTCAAGAAAATCGCGGCCAACCGCGAGCGGCTGCCCGAGCTGAGCAACGTGGTCGTCATGGACGGTGTGGCCGCGACAACGCGGGGCGTGATGGCCTTCGACGACGTACTGAGCAGGGCCGGCGATGTTTCCTCCGAGACGCTCGGTGAGCGACGAGCAACGGTCAGAATCTCCGACCTCGCGACCGTCATGTACACCTCAGGAACCACCGGCAGGCCGAAAGGCATCCGATTTTCCCAACGAAACATCGTGTTCAAGCGTTTTGCCAGGGCCCTCGCCCTACCCGAGATCGGCGAGGATGATCGATTCCTCAGTTATCTCCCTCTCTTCCACACATTTGGCCGATTTCTGGAGCTCTGCGGCAGCATCTTCTGGGGCGCCACCTACCGATTCGTCGAGAGCCCCTCCATCGACTCCCTGGTCGCCGATATGCAGGCCTACAAACCCACCGTCTTCATCAGCATTCCCATGAAGTGGATCCAACTCCATGAAATGATCCGCCAGGAGGTCGACATCGAGACCGCCGGCGATCCGCAGATCAAAAAGGCGGTCGACAGGGTCACCGGCGGCAAGCTCCGGTGGGGACTCTCGGCGGCCGGCTATCTCGACCCCGAAATCTTCCGCTTCTTCCAACGGTACGGGGTCGAGCTCATGAGCGGTTTCGGCATGACCGAGGCCACCGGCGGAATAACCATGACCGTCCCCGGCGGCTATGTCGAGAACTCCCTCGGCACTCCCCTGCCGGGGATCGAAGCCGAACTCGCCGGTGATGGAGAGCTGGTGATCCGCGGCCCATACGTCATGATCGGCTACCTCAAGGACCCCGAAGGCCGACCCTCGTTCGACGATGATGGCTGGTTTCACACCGGCGACCTCATGGGGCGCGACGCCAACGGCCAATTTCACATGGTTGACCGCAAGAAGGAGATCTACAAGAACGTCAAGGGGCAAACCATCGCGCCGCAGAAGGTCGAAAACCTTTTTCGCGATTTTGAATCGGTGGCCAGAATCTTCCTGGTCGGCGACCATCGGCCGTACAACACCGCCCTCATCTATCCCAACTACAAGTTCGAAGAGGTCGATCTCGCCTCCCTCAGCTCGAGCGAACTCAAGGCTCACTACCGCTCGCTGGTGGTCAGCGCCAATGCGTTCCTTGCCCCTTTTGAACGGATCATCGACTTTGCCGTCATCGATCGGGACTTCGATCTGGATCACGGCGAGCTCACCCCCAAGGGCACCTTCCGACGCAAAATCATCGAACGCGGTTTCGCCGACATCATCAAGTTGCTCTACCGACGCACCACCCTGTCCGTCGGCGGCGCCAACATCACCGTTCCAAACTGGCTCTTTCAGGCCATCGGGATCACCACCCAGGAGCTCGAGGTCGACGGGGATCGCCTCACGCTGGGCACAATCGGAACGCCCATCACGATCCGTCAGCTTACCGAGGGGGAGATCCAGGTCGGCTCGGTGGCCTACGGGGTCAGTGGACGAGGACCCCTGGATGTCGGGGTGTTGTTGTCGACTCCCCTTCTCTGGTTGGGCAATGACGAGTTGGTTTCCTTCGCGCCTCTCGAGGTCGAGCACCGGGATCGCCGGCGTCTCCGCGAGTCGAGGATCCAGTGGCGCCGGCGGGTCTGCGTTACCGAAGTGAGCGATCAGAACCGGAGGACCGCGGCCGCTGTTGCTCAGCATCCGGAGATCGGATTGATGGATCTCCACCACGCGGCCCACCTCATCCACTCGAGAGATCCCGAAACCGGCGAGTCGGCCGTGACGATCCTCGAGCATGAGGTCGAGCACGGCGAAGGCGCGCTCACCGACACCACCTTGAACATCCTCCGTCACGCCGCATCCGGGGCCCTCCCCGACGTGGCGCAGCACGCCTTCCGGGTCCTGACCTTCGCCGAACGACCGTCGATCTACCCCCACACTCTTCGAGCCTTCCTCGACGCCAACCCCGATCTCTTTGCCGGGCCCATCAGGGCCGCCCTCAACGAGCACGAGCTTTCCCCCGAAACGATCCGAGCGCTCGTCGTGGAAACCGAAGAGCGGTTCCGACTCGGAACCGAGAGTCCGGAGGCCGCCTCGACCGCGGTCTCCATGCTTGGTTTCCTCGCCGAGTATGGCGCCGCCCACCCCGCCCGATTCAGACAGCTCCGGGCCTTCATCACCCGCATGAGCATCGCCGCCCCGACCCCGGACGGAACCCGCCTCGCGCGGCAGGCGCTCACCCAACTCGGCGACGGCTTCCGCCACTGGCTCGGTCGCCCGACGCGGATCGCCGTCGATCCCGAAACCGGCCTCGAATACCGCTGGGACGATGTCGTGGAGTTCGCCGACGACGTCGATGAGGAGGCCCGGCGCCGACTCCTGGCCGCCATCAAAAGCACCACCATGCTCCAGGAGGGGATCTTCCTCTTTTCCCGCGGCGCCGCGGTCCGTCTCGACGATATCCTGCCCGGAGGTGTGTGGATACGGCATCTCGGCACCGAACACGGCAAGTCGGTTTTCCGAATGGCGGTCAAGACCCGCAACCGGGGCCGATTCGATCTCGCGATCAATCTCAATCGGGATCTCGAGGAGAAAGAGGTCCTCGAGGAGATCGATTGGCTGGTCATCTGCTCCGAGGAGATCAATCGAGGACCACTGGTGGAGGATTTCGGCGGCTACTGGCCCGAGCACGGACTGTGGACCGAGGAGTTCATCCCGGGCGAGACCCTGGATCGGGCCATCGCGAGGCTGTCGCGGAAGGAGCTCGATCGGGAGAGGTTGGCGGCCCTGTGGCCCTTTGCCGCTTGGAGCTCCATGTCGGCCTATGTCGACTTCTGGGAACGCACCGGTCGTCGGCTGATGGTTTCGGACCCGGCGCCCGGCAACGTCATCGTTCCAACCCACGACTATCACGCCGGCGCCCGGCTTGTCTCCATCGCCGCCCGGACCGGCTTCAGCTCGATGCTCGAGATGCTCCAGAGCTTTAGAGACCGGCTCATCCTTCCGATCGAGAGCATGAATCCCGAACTCGAGGGGATCGTCCGCTGGGATGTGGTCTTCTCATCGGTCCTCGAAGTCGTCGGCGAAGAAGAAGGGACGACCCTCCTGGGAGAGGTCCTCGAAGAAGCCCGAACCACCGAATGCGACTGGGCCGCCGATCTCGAGCGCTATCTCGAGGTTGTCGCAGTTCGCGGTTTCCTGCCGAGACGACTCTTCTTCGCAGCGAAACGTTTCCGGAAGTGGGACCGGTTGGCGCCCGATGCGACCCACACCATTCGTGCCCGGACTCTGCAGGAGCTCTATGAAACCTACCGGCTCGCCGAGCTCCGCGAATCCTACCCGGAAAGCCGGGCGCGGTTTTTCAAGGAGACTGTCCTCAGGCACTCCCCCACCGCCCTCGCCGACGGCCTCGAGGACATCATCGCCGCGCTCCGTTCCGGCGCCATTGTGACTGATGATCTCAGCTCGGCGGTGGCCGATCTCCGCGCCAAGCTCGATCTCGACCCTGAACACGACTACTTTCTGGCCCGTCTCTCCTACCCCCATCTCCGACCCGAGGATGAGACCGAGTACGTGGCCTCATTCGCCAGCGGCGTCCAGCACAGCGAGATGGTCGTCAGCTTCGAGGATCCCGATGGGCGGAGCTATTCGATCCGGCATGCGCTGAGCCCCAAGGAGATAGCGCGGCTCCACCGACTCTTTCTGGCCGCCAAACTCCCCGTCCAATTTCGCCCGGAACACCGTTTTCTGGTCGCCGTGTCCGATCGCGGACACCTGCTCGGCGGGCTGTTTTACGAGGTCGATCCCGAAGCTCAGACAGCCCACTTGGACAAGGTTGTGGTCACCGAGACCGCACGAGGACTCGGTGTCGCCGGCCACCTCATCGAGGAGCTCGCCAACCGGCTCAAGGACGGAAACTTCCGCTGGTTGACCACGGGTTTTTTCCGACCGCAGTTCTTCTACCGCTATGGATTCACCGTCGAACGCCGCTACGCAGGATTGGTTCGACCACTCCAAAACGAAGACGGAGAGTAGGATGCCGGGAAGAATCCTCAATCGCACATCGCCGATCTTTGACAGCCTGGAGTCGAAATGGGAGAACCTGGCCACTCAGCGCTCGATCGCAACTGCTCTGACCCTGGTTTTTCTGATGGGTATGGTCGTGATCGAGTTCAATCGCCGAGGCTGGTTGCCGGCCGAGGTGGCTGAACACATCCCCGACAAGCACTTCGATGCGATCATCTGGGCGTTCACTCTGCTCCTCCTGGCCGAGGTCATCTCGCTGATCTTCGCCCTTGCCCAGTCGGTTGCCACCGCGGTGGGAAAACAGCTCGAGATCATGTCTCTGATCCTCGTCCGCCAGTCGTTCAAGGAGCTCTCCAAATTCCCCGAACCCATCGAATGGTCCGACGGGGTCCGCCACCAGGTGCTCTATATCCTCTCCGACGCTTTCGGTGCTCTCTCCATCTTCGCCGTTCTCGTGCTCTACACACGTCTGCAACGGCACCGGCCGATCACTCAGGACCTGACCGAACTGTCGAGTTTTGTCGCGATGAAGAAACTGATTGCGCTGACCCTTCTCGCCAGCCTCTTCGTCATCGGGATCCAGGTTGTTTCGAGTTGGAATCAAGGCGCCATCGAGGGCAGCCTGTTCAACGCCCTGTCGCAACACTTTTTCGAGATCTTCTACACCCTGCTGATCTTCGCCGATGTTCTCATCGTGCTCATTTCACTGAGATCCAGCATCGCCTACCCCGTTGTCTTTCGTTACTTCGGATTCGCGGTGGCCACGGTGCTCATCAGGTTGGCCCTCACGGCGCCACACTTCTTCGACGCCGCCCTCGGCATCATTGCCGCCATCTTTGCCGTCGGTCTGACCTGGATCTACAACCGCGCCGAGGATGCGCATCTCGACGAGCCTGGGTAGGCGAACCCTTGTTCAGCCGTTCATCAACCGGGTCAGGGTCTCGACCACCTCGGATGGCTCGTAGGGTTTGTCGACGAAGGCACGGCAACGGCCGGAGAACTTGTCGAGGAGAAACTGGCGCAACTCGGGACGCCCGCTGATGATGCAGAGGCCGATGTCGATGAGTTCCTCGTCCTCGCTGAACTGACGAATGACCTCCATGACATCGATACCCGGCATCTGAATGTCAAGTGTGACGACATCGGGGTCGACCTCACGCGCCAACCGGAGCGCCTGATTACCGTTTTGGGCTTCGAAGACCTTAGCGCCGTGGTCGGCGAGAATGGTCGTCAGGAATTCCATCTGGTCCGGATCGTCCTCGGCCACCACGATCCTCTTATCTGTCAGCGGCATATTCATCTCCCCATCGACGGCCTGAACATCTCAATACCAACGGCATGCGATTCATTCCGTGAATCCGCGCTTGCCCATCCCTGTCGCCCCTGTCCCTATCGATATCCGAAGAGCATGGCGTAGACGATCAGGGCAATCAGGGTCAATCCCGTGCCCAACGCGGTGAATCCGAAGATCCTGATGATCCGATCCCAGGTCTTCGACACCGGGTCGACCAGTTTGGCCTCGATCTCCGAGATGCTGGCGCTGGCCATCAACTCTTCATACTCGCCGGGTTTGTCGTGTCTCAGCTCCTCGAGAGAGACCCTTCCGGTGAAGATCACCGGGTCCATGGGGAACTTGTCGGGTCTGAAGTGAGTGTTGAAGAAGTGAATGGTGAAGATGAACGCGACCGCAAGGAGCGCTTCATCCGAGTGAATGATGGTCGCCACGTTGACCGACCAACCCGGCAGTATCCGGGTGAAGAAGACCGGGAACCAGAGGACAAGCCCCGTCGACCCGATGACGAACACGCCCCAGAAGACCGCGAAGTAGTCGAATTTCTCCCAGTAGGTGAACCGACCGTAGTGCGGCCTCGGGCCTCGACCGAAGAACCACTTGATGGACTGGAAAACCTGTTTGATGTCGGTGAAGTTGAACATCAGCGAGTTGGTGTCGAAGATATAACCGAACCAGCTCTTGCCCGACTCCCTCTTGCCGCCGAAAATCCGCGTGATGTGGTAGGCGAAGAGGGTGATCAGGACGATGGCGCCGATCCGATGCAGGATGCCCATGGTGTAGAAACCACCCATGACGATCGACAAGGTCTGCGCCCAGGTCATGTACGAGAACTTGAGCGCCATCCCGGTGAGAGCGAGGGTGAAGAAGCTCACCAGCATCACCAGGTGCATCAGTCGATGAACCCGGCTGAATCTCTGGTAGAGACGCTCCTCCTTGGCCAGCTTGTGATGGATCCACTGGTCCTTCGTCCGCAGCAAACGCCACAACCACGCCATTGTGTGGAGGATGGCGAACGTCATGGTTCCCACCAACAACGCGGTCATGAACCAGAAGGAGTAGAACAGGAAGGGGTACTTGTCCTTGTCGTGGTGGGTCGCGTGGCTGAGATAGCCGGCAAACTTGAGGTGGGCGCGCGGGTGGCACTGACCGCAGGTCTCGACCACGTTGCGTCGACTCAGTCGTGACTCGGGGTTGTCCGTGGGCAGAATGTTGTGGGTGCCGTGACAATCGTAGCACTTGGCGGCGCCCTCGGACCCGAGCCTCGAAACCTTGCCGTGATAGGTATCGAAGAAGGTCTCAGCTTCGTCTTCGTGGCACCGGCCGCACTGATTCATCATGGTGAACCGGAAGCCCTCGGCGTCGGTACGACCGATGGTGTGCGAGCTGTGGCAGTCCTCACAGGTCGGGTAATCGTCAGCCTTCTCGGGATCTTCGGTCCAGTGGACACTCGTGCGGAAGGTCTCCTCGATGCCGTGGTGGCAGGTGCCGCAGGTGGCCGAGATGTTGCTCTTGTGAACCGTCGAGTCAGCGTGCTCGGCCGTGTGCGGGTGGTGGGCGGTGTGGCAGTCGGTGCAGGTCGCCGAAACCACGAGCCCGCTCTCGACGAGACCCTTGCCGTGGATGCTCATGGCGTAGCTTTCCACGATGTCGGCAGGCGTCGTTTCCATTCGTTTGGCGGCGGCTTCCCCTTGCCGATGACATTTTCCGCACAGTTTCGGCACATTTCTGGGATAGGTCGGTGAGGTCGGCATCCGCAGGTCTTCGGTGGCATGCTTCGAGTGGCAGTCGAGACAGGTCGGCGCATCGGGATCACCGTCAGCCGCCAGGAGGCCGTGTACGCTCATCCGATACTGCTGTGTCGGTTCGGCATGGCAGGTTGAACAATCCACCACCGAGACGATGGCTTCACACGACCGCTCGAGCTGCGGGTTGACTTCCGTGTGGCACTGGGCGCAAGCGACCCCGGCGTGCTTTGACGCGTTGTACGAGGATTCGTCCACATAGAGCGAAACCGGATCTCCGTCACCCTCCATGATCAGATCGGGATCCGAGTGGCACCGCATGCAGTCGCGGTTGGCGGCCCCCATGGAGGACAGTGATTCGCTGCGGATCTCGTGCGGTTGGTGGCATTCCACGCACGATGGAATCTGGTGTGGCTTTTCTTCCCACAATCGTCCCTCGACCACCTTGACATGCACCTCTTCGATGCGGGCGTGGCAAACGGTGCAGGTCTGGGCGACGTTCTCTCGAGCGATGCTCGACCTCGGGTCGGTGTGCTCGAGGATCATATGGGAGGTATGACACGAGGTGCACACCGCAGTCACCGTGAGCCCCTTCATGAACAGGCCCTCGCCGTGGATCGACTGAGAGTAGTTTTCGAAGATTCGGTCCTGCGGAATGTCATGCTCGATGCTGACTTCGGTGCCCTCGTGGTGACAGGTCCCGCAGAGCTGGGGGATATTCATGGTTGCGGTGGGCGACGTCGGATCGCTGCCCCTCTTGATTTCGTGGCCACCGTGGCAGGTGATGCAGCTCGGCGCCAGTTCATCGCCGGCCGCCGAGGCGCGTCCGTGAAGACTGATGGCATGCGCGCTCGCCTGCCGATCGTGGCACTGCCCGCAGACTTCGACCTGCTGAACCTCTGTTTTCGGAGCGTCCATCGCGTGTCCGGTGTGGCAGTCGGCGCAGCTCGCAGCCGGGCCGTTCTGGCGCTGCTGACCGTGCGGACTGGCCGCCACCCGCCGGATCTCGCTCTTGTGGCAACGAGCGCACAGATCGTTGACCTTCATCGAGGACACGGGGGACTCCGGATCATCGACCGCCAAGACCGAGTGTATGCCGTGGCAGGAACCGCACGCGGCTGAAGGTGAGAGCGGGTCCCGAGCCCATTTCCCGTGCGGTCCGGACTCGTGCTCTTCCGCCACGTCATCGTGGCACATGGCGCAGTCGACGACTTCGAGATCCTCATCGTGGGGAAGCTCGACTCCATCGAGATCCATGTGGCAGTCAATGCACGCAAACTCGCCGTGGACCGACGCCGAGAAGGCCGCAGGATCGACATGGACCGGGTGTTCTTGACCTCCCAATTCGCCGACGAGCTCGGGATCCTCGTGGCACATGAGACAGTCGGCATTCTCCTGAGCCTGAGCCATCCCCATGGGAGCCGCGGCAAGGAAGAAAAGAAAAACGGTCCAGATGAACCGGTGTCGGTAATCGGCAGGAACAGAGGGTGTCAGAAGACGCATAGGTTCCTCTCCTGCAGGCACTATATCTCTAGTTCGGAAAGTGTTCAAGTAAAAACAGATCACGTTGTTGAGACCGAAATTCAATCTAGCCCAATCAACGGGAGCTATTCTAACAATTTTCTTTTCAAGTATTTGTGAGACTGTTGATCAATGACTCAATATTTCTCCATCTCAATCTCCTCTCATTTGAGGTGTTGATCAAGTCCTACTGTGGTGATAGGATAAATCGCCCACCCGGAATGGGGTGTTTTTCAACCACAGGAAAGAGGAGTTCATGGCCGCCCAAGAAGACCGCCGCAAGCTCGTCGGACGCCTTTTCAACTACGCCAACAACCCGATCACCATCGCCGGTGTCGTACTGACGACGCTGTCGGCGCTGCTCATCATCACTTTCATGGTGGTCGAGCTCTTCGGCGAGCTCGAGAACCCCTACTTCGGGCTCTTTGCCTATGTCTTCCTCCCGGCCGTCTTTGTCCTGGGTCTGATCGAGATTCCCATCGGGATGCTCCGACGTCGCAGGAAGCTCATTCGCGGGGGCACCACCGAAGCGGAGAAATCCGAATATCCCACCTTCAACTTCAACGACCCCAAGGTCCGTCGCGTCGCCATGATCATCATCGGGCTGACGGCAGTCAACGCTGTCATCCTCGGCTCCAGCTCATTCATCGCGGTGGAAAAGATGGAGTCGGTCGAGTTCTGCGGTGAAACCTGCCACACGGTCATGCAGCCCGAGTTCGCGGCCTACCAGCAATCTCCTCATTCGCGAGTCGCCTGTGTGGAGTGCCACATCGGCCCCGGCGCCTCGTGGTTCGTCAAGTCGAAGCTCGACGGACTCCGACAGGTTTGGCACACCGCCGTCGACTCCTACCCCCGGCCGGTGGAGACTCCGCTCCGGACCCTGCGGCCCGCCCGCGAAACCTGTGAGCAGTGCCACTGGCCCGGCAAACACCACGGAGACAAGCTTCGGACCTTCGTCAGGCACGCGACCGATGAGGAGAACACGCCCGCATACACCTCGATGCTCCTCAAGACCGGCGGCGGAAGCCTGGACACGGGCCGCCACGGCGGCATCCACTGGTGGCACATCGAGTCGGACAACGTCATCCGGTTCGTCGCCGGCGACGACCGTCGCGAGAGCGTCGTCTGGGTCGAGCTCATCACTCCCGAGGGCGAGGTACGCACCTACACCCGTGACGGAGAGGAACTTCCGTCGGAGGCCGAGCTCGAAACCCGGGCCAGGATCATGGACTGCATCGATTGCCACAACCGTCCGACTCATCTCTTCAACACCCCGGCCAAATCCATCGACTGGGTTTTGGAAACTCACCCGGAACTCCGTGGACTCCCCTACTTCAAGCGGCAGGCGAAGAAGGCCATCGAGGGGGAGTACGACAC
The DNA here is from genome assembly GCA_029287235.1 of Thermoanaerobaculales bacterium. Taxonomy (GTDB): domain Bacteria; phylum Acidobacteriota; class Thermoanaerobaculia; order Thermoanaerobaculales; family Sulfomarinibacteraceae; genus JAHECW01. Next base: position 31,974 of record JARFRM010000172.1, on the reverse strand, counting down.
CCACGTCGAAGGCGTCAGGTCGGTCCGCGACGCCATCCTCACCTTCTACCGAGATGAGTACCCCGATGTCGCCGCGAACGACGCGGAGCTCGTGGAAAGCGGAGCCGACTACGCCTCACGCGTTTATGCGCGGACGTCATTCCCCGAGATGAACACGAATTGGGAGACCCACCCGAACCACATCGGTCACGACGACTTCCCCGGCTGCTGGAGGTGTCACGACGACGAGATGGCAACCCCTGACGGCAAACATGTGATCCCCATGGACTGTGACAATTGCCACGTTTATCTCGTCGAGGATGCGCCGGAGGTACCCGACTTCGCCGCGTTGATCAACGGCTCCTGATCGCCGGAGCAAGGACGAGGAGACTAGTCTCCGAACCGGTGCCGGTGCTCGATCTTGATGCAGCGGTCCGACACGACCTCGAGACCGGCGTTCCGAGCGCGGGCCTCGGACTCGGGGTGGGCGCATCCAAGCTGGAGCCAGAGAGCGTCGGCGCCCCGATCGAGGACTGCATCCACGACCGCCGGAATGTGCTCCGGCCGCCGAAAGACATCGACGATGTCGATCGCGATCTCGTCGGGGATCGACGCCAGATCCGGATAGACCTTCTCACCGAGGATTTCTTCGGCAACCGGGTTGACGGGAATCACCCGATATCCCGCGCCCTGGAGATAGGCCGCGACCCGGTGCGAGTCGCGCTCCGGCTTCGGTGAACACCCCACGATCGCGATTGTGCGAGCCTTCCTGAGGAGTTCATTGATAGTGACATCCTGGTCCATGGCAGCCTCCGGTATCGGGATCTTTTTCCGAGTTCGGGAATCGCTTTCCCTCGATCCTATGCGATGGTACAGTACGAACTCACGGGACTAATTATGGATTGGATCGATCAAAATCTGGACGCCTACCGGGTGATTGCGGAAATCCTCACCGAACTCCGATTGCTGGTCAGGAACCGGATCGAGGGTAGGCACGGTAAAGATTGGTTTCGAGACGGCATTCCGGAAACCGTCTTCGAGAATCTGATTCGCAACAAAGAGCAGGAAGCCTCCATCGACTGGTACGAGAATCGGTACCAGGAGGTGATCAGCTATGCCGTCTTCCCCGATCTGTTCGAGATCATCATCGAGAACCCGGGTCTCTTCGACCCGATTCTCAAGCTCGCACCGGGCCAATCGCTCCTGAAAACCAGGTTCCTCGAACTCGAGGTGATGCGATCCAAGATCGGACGCGCCCGTCAGGTGAGTGAAACCGAGATCAACTTTCTGACCTCGTTCCATCTCCGCTTCAGGCGAGCGGTCCAGGAAATGAAGAACGGCTCAGCTGAGGCGGCCGTCCAGGATGACAGCCGACCACCCGGCCCGGCGGCAAAACCCGTCGCCAGGCCCGATCCACCGCCGGCAGATGATGCGGCTCCCGATACCGACGCCCCAGGAGCAAAGACCGAACCTCCCAGGACCGACCCAGCCCCCGATCGGCCACCACAACGAATGGCCGCAGCCACCGCCGAAGCCCAAGCCGAGCCGGCCGAGGATATCGTGATCGAGGAGGTCGACGAATCCGAGGTCGACGATGGGGAGGCCACCGACAGTGGCGAACCGCAGCAGCGAGAAACCTCCGCCGCCGTCATCAAGCGTGCAATGGAGAACAACGATGACCAGGTGGTCCTGCGCGAGATCTATCGGGAGGTCACCGGGATCGCCGAGGTCATCTGGACGACCGAGGAAATCCCGACCACCGTCGTCTGGGACCGTGTCTCCACCAACCCGTGGTACGAATCCGGGTTTTCCAGGCTCGAGCTCCGGCCTCTTTCGGACTTTTACGAGCTTATCTCGCAGGTCAGGGCCAAACGGAAGAGCGGCGCTTCCAAGGCGGAGATTCAGAGCTTTCTCAACGAATCCAAGTTCGCGACGACGCTGCTGGCGCTTCGCGACATGTTTCAGAATAACAAGATCTGAACCGGGTCTTGAAGAGCTGACCGCCCTTAGACAGGACGTATTTTCTGCCTGATTCCCTTTTCACGCAGGGGGGAACTGTTCGGTGTAGGCGGCGTAGCGCCGAAGGATGCGGCGAGTGTAGGCGGCGCCTCGGCGGCAGCGGCACACGCCCGCAGGGTAGCGGCGTGCGACTTGGGGATCGTCGAGGATGTACATGGCGGTCTCGACACTACCCGACCATCGGTTCGGATCAAAACCCATTTCCACCGCCAATCGCCGGGCGTCGAAAACGTGCCTCGGGCCGACATTGTAGGAGGCGATGGCCATGGCCACCCGATCGGGGAGATCGAGCTCGTCGAACTTGTCCATGAGCGTACTGAGATACCTGGCGCCGGCCTCGATGGCCTCGCCCGGGTGGTGGGGGTCCTCGACACCGAGCTCGCGCCATGTGAAGGGCATGAACTGGAACAGACCGGCGGATCCTCCCGGTCCCACCGCATCCGGATCGAAGCGTGATTCCTCGTACATGAGCGATGCGAGGAGCCGCCAATCGAGACCGTTCTGCCTCGCCGCCCACGTCAGGTACTCGTCGTAGGGCGTGAGATGGCCATCCGGGACCGGAGGCAGTCGAGGAGAGACGTGAGGTCGCCAGATCCCAAGGCTCTTCTGGGTGAGCTGCAGAATCAACCCCGAGTCTCCGGCTCGTCGCAGAAATCCATCGGCCTTTTCTCGGAGCTGGGGCGACGTCGTGTTGAGAATCCAAACCAGAGGAACGTCCGGAAGAACCACCGGGCCTCTGACGAGGTCGCTGCGGTTGTCGAGCTCGAGGCGCACGGCGTCCTCATCCGCCACCGCGGCGAACGCCCGGCCCCTGGCCACCGCCTGGAGCGCGCTAAAGGCATCGGCGTCGGGTGTCGGTTGCTCGATCTCGATCGCCGGTTCCAGCGGAAGCTGTCGAACCAGACCCGACACCGACCGAGAAGCGACCATCGTCATTCCGGCAAAATCATCGACCGAGATCGAGGGCTCCACGCGGTGTGAGACCACGCTGATCAGATCAACCTGTCGGTAGGGTTCGCTGACGAGGAAGTTCCCCTCCCTCGACGGTTCGATGGGCTCGTGAAGCAGGGCGATGTCGCCGAAGCCCTGCTCGAGCCAATCGAGGGGATCGACTCCCGGCGGCGGTATGGACAGTTCCAATCGCAGCCGTTCTTCGCGGGCGAAGGCCACGGCAAGCTCGTACTCGAATCCTTCGAGACCGCCGCGCGCGACATAGCAGGTGGTCGGAGAGTTCCGCGTCACCACTCTGAGCACCCTCGCGAGTCGAATCTGGTGGAGGTCACGACAGGATCTGGACCGCGCCCTGCGGGTCAGCACCTTCTCGGCAAAGAGAAAATCGTCGACGGCCCTTCGCAGCTGCAGGTTTTGGGCCCTGACCGCCCATACAACCGGACGCCGATCGGTCAAGGGACCGAAGATCCGGAGTGATCTCGAGTGGAGAGAACGCTCGAGGACTCCACTGTCGACGACCGTGAGTGGTACTTCACCCCGTGCGACTTGCCCGAGCAACTCTTCCAACGGAAGGTGTTCCGGTGCCGCGACGATCTGGAGATCAAGCCCGTCGAGAGTGGACCGCAGGGTGGGGCTCAGCGCTGAGAGTTGCAGATGGACCTGTCCCCCACGGAGGTCTTCCATCGTCTGCTCCGGGTTTCCGTCGCCGTTGGTGACGAGGAAGTCCTCGACCCACTCAACCGGTGCGCTCGATACGGCCTGGGACCCCAGCAAGGACGCCGCCGAAAAGCGTGAGACCGCCATATCGGCGCGACCCGACTCGAGGATCTCGACCAACCGGTCGTGTCGGCGCGACTCCACCCATCGGATTTCCGCACCGAGCCGTGCAGCGAGGTGCCGGAGCTGGGTCTCCTGATCGCCCTCTTCGGACAGTGGCGCCGGGGAATCGAAGAAACCCGGGCGGACCGCGATCCGGATCTCACCCGACTCGCGGATCGCATCCAGACCGCCGGTTCTTCTCTCGGCGCACGCCGAAAACAACAGGAGGCCAATCACCACGAACACGAACCGATAGGGCCTCACGCTGTGGCCCATACACTCACACCCATCTCGGTTCGGAGAGACAACTGGCCGGCCCCCGTTCTCTGAAGATGATACTGCTTCGTCGGGACGGCGTCGCCTGCGATCTCGGAACGAGGATTCGCACAGACCTCCGGATGGTAATATTCTCTGGATTCATTCGGGAGGCCCATGAACGAGGAGAACACAACCCACGGCGAATCCAGCGAACACGATCTTCGGATCGTCACCGCCCGTCTCGCGGATCTCCAACGGAAGTGCCGATCGGTGGGATCGAGGAACCAGGAGGCGTCCGAAATGGAAGAGCGGATCGAGTCGATTCTCGTTCGACTCGATTCCGCCGACGACACCGACGCCGATCCGATTCCGTTCGCCTCGCTGGCCAGAGAGCTCTTTGCGGTGGAGAGGTTCTTCGAGAGCAACGGTTTTCTATCGGTGGCCAAGGAAGTCGCTCACGTCGAACGCACCCTCGAGGGGTTCGCCCCTCGAGACGAACCTGCGGTGGTTGGTCCGTCTGTCGAACCGAGTGATCTCGAACCCGAGAGCAGTACCGATCAGGCGGTCGCCGAGATCGAGAACACGACCGATGCCGCCGTCGTCCCCTCCAGATGGTCGATTCCAAGGCCTCTCGCCGTCGTCATGGTCTTCTTCGTGGCCGCACTGGCCGTCTGTGTTGTGATCATCGTTCGACACAGGCCCCTTGACGTTCCCGTGATGAGCGCCGCCCTCGAACCGACACCCGCGCCCATCAGGCGACCTCCGACCCCATCGAGCGTCGCAACCACCGCGCCGGGCGCTCTCGCCACCCCCGCACCCGGCGCGATCCTCGCGGAAGCGGTCGGCAAGGCGCGCCTCGCTCTCGCCGAAGGGGATGTCGACACGGCCATCGACCACCTGTCGCGAGCCGCCCTGGTCGATATCGATCACGCCACGGTCCTCGGCACCGCCAACCAGATCGTCGATCTTCTGATCGACCGCGCCGAGCAGGCCGTCGATACCGGGCTGTGGGAGATCGCCGATCTCACCCTGGCCCGCGCCGGTCGCATCGCGAACCGATTCGGCCTCGACACCCACCGCATTACCCGGGCCGCCCACAGATATTCGCAGATGGCGCGCTTCAAGCTGATCAAGCCCGATGACACCAACGCAATCCGCGCATCGACCGGCAAGCGTGTCACCATCTTGCTCAAGGATCAATCGAGCCACGAAGGAATCATCAACGGCGTCAAAAGCGGCCAACTCCTACTCGATCAGGACACCACGGTTCGTGGCGGTGCGATGTACTACGTCGAGAAGGTGCCGCTCAGGGACATCGATTTTCTGAAGGTCTGGGATGACTGAGCGGATGCAGGTTTCCGCGGGCGAGAATCTCAACGCTCCGGGGGGATCACACCGGTCTTTCCGTCCGTGGACTCCTTGACCAGGTAGAGCGGTCGCCGCGCTACCTCCTCGAAGACCCGCGCCACGTACTCACCGAGAGCGCCGATGGCCAGAAGCTGGACCCCGGCCAGAAAGAAGATCGACGCCACCAAACCCGCCGACCCGAAGGCGACGAACCCGACTGCAGCCGACACGGCGCGGAAAACGAGGTAGAGCAGCGCAAAGGACGCCGTTGCCAGCCCAAGCCAGGTGGCCGCTCGGAGTGGAACGAAACTGAAGGACGTGAAACCGCTCAGCGCCAACTTGAGCATCGTCTTGAGCGGATATTTGGTCTCCCCTTTCGCCCTCGGTTGGCGGTGGAACAGCACCGCCGCCTGAGGGAAGCCGATCCAACTCACAAGCCCGCGAACGAAACGGTTGTGTTCAGGCAGAGCGCGATAGGCTTCGAGCGCTTTCGGACCCATGAGGCGAAAGTCGCCCGTGTCGAGGGGAATCTCGATGTGCGCGAGGCGGCGCAGGGTGCGGTAGAACGCGGCGGCCGAGACCTTTTTGAACCAGGTCTCCCCCTCGCGGTGGGCGCGTTGACCATAGACCACCTCGTAACCCTCACGCCACTTGACCACCATCTCCGCGATAACCTCGGGCGGATCCTGGAGGTCGGCATCGATGATGGCGACCGCACGGCCCCGGGCCGCATCGACACCGGCGGTGACGGCAGCCTGGTGGCCGAAATTGCGCGAAAAGCTCAGACCGCGGACCCGGGGATCGGTGGCTGCGATTTCCGAGACCTTCTCCCAGGTCGAGTCGGTGGACCCGTCGTCGACCCAGACAATCTCGAGGCCGTCCACCACCGGTTCGAGAGCCGCCACCAGACGGTCGTGCATGTTCCGGACGTTCTCTTCCTCGTTCATGGCCGGGATCACGACACTGAGTTCGGGTACGTCCGGCATCTCTCCTCCTCGGCTGTTGGCCCTCAGATCCATCGACTTCGAATCTACAGCGGTTCACACGGTCCGGGCAACCGGCATCAGAGATCCTTCCGCCGATCGATTCGATCACTCGAGGCTGTCGAACCTCAGGATCTCGGCCCCGTCCTCGCTCAGCACGATCTCACCGGCATCCCGAACCGCGTCGAGATGAGTCGGGTCGAAGTCCCGTCTTTCGAGGGAACCGATCACCACGAAGTCGACTCCGGCCTCCCTCACAGCCGCGATCACCATTTCCGGTTCATCGGAAGTATAGATTCTCTCCACCAACCGACGTCTGGCATCAGTCTCCTTGGTCACATCGTGGCCGCGCCACACCAGCTCGTGGTTCGCCCAGCCAAGGATCGCCGGAACCCCCGAGGCCGATGAAATACGAGCATACTCGGTGTAGGCACCACCCGTCGCCTCGGCGAGCGTGGTCCCCCGCGGCTGCGTCCGGAGACTTCGTACGATGGCCCGGTCTCCCGGGTCCATCCAGGCCAGTCCGTCGATCCCGACGGCTCTGCCGATGAGCGGTTGGACAGCCATCCCCACCAGGTGCGGCAATGCCAACACAACCAGAAAGGCGAGGGCGACCAACCGTGTCCGTCGGTGGCGGAACCCGACCTCCAGGAGCGCCGGCAGCGCCACGGCGAGAAAGAGCCATGCCTGGATGTAGCACTTGAAAACGGTGTTCATGCGATGGAGCTTCTCCCCATAGCTGTCGACCACGTACACCACTTCGGGCACAAGCAGCAGAAAGACACCGAGAGCGGCCAGGGCGACCGCCGGTCGCCGGCCCCAGTCGGAACCGGTCACCGCGGCCACCACGAGGACCACCAGCAGCATTGCCAGTATCACCGTCGTCGGTCGGCCGGTTTGTGAGGCGAGCACGAGGGTGGCCGCCGCCAAGGCGACCGCCACAGCTCGGCTCCGGTCGCCACCGCCCAAGACCCGAACGAGAAGGAACCACGCCGTTGCCCCCACCGGAATCAGCAAGATACCGCCCCAGAGCAGCAGCAAGGCCGGTTCGGTCCAGGCCTCAACGATCTTGACGCCCTGGAACGGGGGGTGGAAGCTGAGATGAAACGGCGCCGCCGCCAACCAGCCCCCAACGGCGATGCCGATGAGAGCGGCCCACCGCGACCACCCTTCGCGATTCGGCCAGCGCCACCGGCCGTCGCCACAGAGAATCACCAGGGCCACCGCGACCAGGGTCGGTGGCATGGCCCACGGGTTGGCCGCCCAGGTGAGGCCGAAAAACACGGCCGAGGAGATCACGAGAATCGGTCGAGGTCCGACCCGGCCCGCCTGCCATCCGAGCAGAACCGCCGCCATCGCCAGAGGCATGGAGAGCAGGTGCGGGTGCAGGTCCCCCAACCAGAGGGTGAATAGCGGCCACTCTGTGATGGTGTCCGGGACCTGCCGTGAAGAGTGCCAGTAGTCGAGGTCGGCGATGGATCTCCCCGCGACCAGCTGTCGGAAGCCGTCGGCGGTTCCCGCGAAGAGCCCGAAACCCACCGCGAGCCATCCGGACGCCGGTCCCTTGCCGGCGCGGCGTCCGAGCGACCAGAGCAGACAGGCTGTGAGCCCGCCCACGGCGGCCACGATCACGTTGTAGGCGAGATCCAACGGGATCTTCCCGAGAACCAGGGGCACGATCCAGATCACCGCACCCCAGTAGTAGTACGGTAGCGCCTCCCCGGCCAGCCACATGTCCGGCGGCGGAAAGCCCTCCGCGCGGAGCAGGGTGGCCAGGATTCCCAGATCCATGAGTTTCTCCTGGCCCAGAATCTCGGGTCTCGCGAGGCGCAACCACACGACCGCGGCCGATCCGGTCACAAACACGAGTTCGGCGCCGGCAAGCGCCCGCCAGTCCGGCCTGCGGCGCCACAGATCGACGGCCCCCACACCGGTGCAGCCGAGCAAGACGGCGATCCCGACCCAGTGCCAGGCCGCGAATCCACCGACCCCGGCCCACCAGGCAGGAAAGGCCACCACGACCAGGCCGAGGGTCCGCCCAAGAGCCCAGCCTTCACCTTCAGCGAAACCGAAGACCCGGATGGCCAGGGATCGGCCGCCAAGGGCCGGCAACGTCACCAGGATGTAGAGAAGCACAAGGCTCATGCTTCCCTGCATTGTACCGTGAGCTTAGCCCGCATCTGGGGACCAACTCCCTCGGCGGACGGAGAAGATCGGAGAGAACCGCTCCTCAGCTTCTTCCGCCCAGATGGGCGACCACTGCATCCGCGAGCTTCTCAGCCAACCGGAGGAAGATCTCGATTCCAGCCCGGTCGATGCCGTCCTCATGGACACCCGCGGTCACCACCGTCACTCTTCCGAATCGACCACACACCGCCTCGGCCACCGGCCGGGCAATGGGTTCTTCCTTGTGCGGTGGGATGGTCACGACCGAGGTCGTTGGGGAAAATCCGGATTTCCCCCGGCCCGGGGTCGGGACCGCCAGCACCACACAGCCCACGTGAGGCTGGTCTCCCCCACCGACCGCGACCACCACGTCGTTGCCGACCTCGCTGACCCAGGCGGTCAGAGAGCGGCCGCTGGCCTCATCGGACACTCGAACCAAATGGTGATGATCTGAATTCGAACTCACATCATCATCATCCTCGATTCCACTCGTTGAGGAAAGGGTGGTCGCCCGCATCACCGAGGTACTACTATCAACACATGACTCTCACTCTGCACGAGACCATCGCGGTCGATGTCGCCGGGATCACCATCGGCGGAGGCGCCCCGGTGGTGGTACAGACCATGACCGACACCGACACCTCCGACGCCGATGCCACCGCTCTTCAGTGCCGAAAACTCGCAGACGCCGGTGCCGAGCTCGTACGAGTTACGGTGAACAGCCAGGCTGCTGCGGCGGCGGTGCCCGAGATTCGGCGACGCCTCGAGGATTCCGGCTGTCCGATCCGGTTGGTCGGCGATTTCCACTTCAACGGTCACACCCTGCTCGCCGATAACCCGCGCTGTGCGCAGGCGCTCGACAAATACCGAATCAACCCCGGAAACGTGGGGTCGGGAAACCTCCACGACGCCAATTTTTCGACCATCTGCAAAACGGCTCGAGATCATGGCAAGGCCGTCAGGATCGGGGTCAACGGGGGTTCCCTCGACCGGGAGCTGATCACGGCCCTACAGAATGAAAACGCCGACCGGGGACTCGGGATGACCCCCCGAGAGATTTTCGTCGAGGGCGCCATCCGATCCCTGCTCTCTTCTATTTCCGCGGCGCTCGAGACCGGTCTCGGCGAAGACCGAATCGTCGTTTCGTGCAAGGTCTCGTCGCCCCCCGAGCTCATCGACATCTATCGACGACTCGCCCGGGAAACCCGTCAACCCCTTCATCTGGGGCTGACCGAGGCGGGAATGGGCGCCCGCGGTCTGGTGTGGTCGGCAACCGCCATGGGGGCCCTCCTGGCCGACGGAATCGGCGACACCATCCGTGTTTCGTTGACCCCGGCTCCCGGCGGCGACCGATGCGATGAGGTGATCGCCGCTCGGGAGATCCTCCAGTCACTCGGTCTTCGGTCGTTCTCGCCCACCCTCATCTCGTGCCCGGGCTGCGGCAGAACATCCAGCAGCACCTTCCGCGAGCTCGCCGAACGAGTCCGGACTCTCCTCCGGGAGCGGACGCCCGGCTGGCGCATTCGGCGCCACGGTGTGGAGAAGCTCACCATCGCCATCATGGGTTGCATCGTCAACGGTCCGGGAGAATCCAAGGCTGCCGACATCGGAATCAGCCTGCCGGGAACCGGTGAGGCACCGCGTTGTCCGGTCTATGTTGACGGCGAAATGAGCACCACCCTTGAAGGGAACGCCGAAGAGCTGTCCGAAAAGTTCCTCGTCCTGATCGATGACTATGTCGAGGCTCGATATCCACCGAAATAGGAATGTCATCGGACCCACCACGGCAGCAGTGAACACCTCTACGGTTGCGAATCACCACAGCGGCACAGAGAACACATCGCAGATTCACCGCAAAGATCGCCGGCTCTGCGCTGACCCGCCTATACCATCTCGTGACCCACAACGGCTTCGATCCGCCAACCGCCGCTGACCTTCGCGAGAATCACGGCGCCCGCATCCGAGAACTGAAACTGGAGCCGATCCGGATCGCCAACCAGCAAGAGACTCGTGAGACGATTGAGAAAGGGAAGATGGCTCACGATCATGACCGGCCGCCTGTCAACCTCGAGCATCTCCGCGATCGGCGCCGGATCGTCGTGGGGATTGAGTCCGGTCCTCTCCTGTACCCGCGTTGCGTGGACACCGAGCCTACAGCCGAAGATCTTGGCCGTTTGCCTCGCCCTGAGTTTGGATGAGTGAATGATCTCCTCGACCCCGTAGTCACATCGGTCGAGCCACGTCGCCATCAGCTCGGCGTGCTGACGCCCGGTGATGGCCAAGGGTCGCTGAGGATTCTCGACGGTACTGGTCGACTCGCCGTGGCGGACGAGAAGGAGCTGCAACCTCGAGGCCATGTAAACCCCCCGTCTAGGAGCGTGTAGTGGATAGAATTGGCGGCGCCTTTCGGGCGTCGTTTGGCCCGATTCTCGGCGTATTCTTGGCCCATACCACCAGTATGAGTATGAACCTGCGAATCCACCGAAAACCGACATCGGCCGACCCTCGGAAATCCATCCGCCATTCGTGCACTCCAGACTCCGATGATCCAAGAGTACCAGTGACCGTTACTATCGACGACGGAATCCTCGGACAGAAGCGGGCAACGATTCAGGACCACACCAGCCACACATCCGTAACCTCGACGTCCCGTTGGATCGGCCTCACCGGAATGAGCTCGACATTCTCGGCGCGTTGCTCCGACTTCTCGGCAACCCGATCGATCTCGTCCTGCATTTCATCGGCGAGATCTTCGAGCTCTTCCTCAAGCCGCTCGATCTCGTGAACCGACTCCGTCACCGAACCCTCGGCCGTTTGCCGCCTCCGCCGTTTCCCGGCCGCGGTCTTCATCTTCGACGCCGCCTTTCGCGAGGCCGAACGCACGCTTTTCGATCCGAGCAGAACCGAGAACAGTCCTTCCACAAGACCGAGCTTCTCCTCCGCCCTGTGCGACGCCACCTTCTGCCGATCGCGTTCGAGCTCGTCACGCTCACGTGAAAGGCGTTTCTCGAGAGTCTTCATTCGCTTTTCAAACCGAGTTCGTAGTTTCGCCTGAGAATCGTCATCCGCCCGATCGGCGATCTCGAGACACCGGGTGATGAAATCATCGCGACTCTCCTCGGGCTCGGCCACGAGATCGAACTCGGTGTTGGCCAAAATCTCCACCGGCCTCCGCGCTCGCCAAGCGACGAATTCACGCTCGGCACGAGCCACCTCGTCTCCCAGACGTGGAGGCGCCGCCTTCGGGAACGTCATCCCGTCGGGCGGGTCCAAGGCCAGGTCGGGCCGCGACTCGAGCAGCTCGGCCTCGTCCCAGCGAAGGACACCATCCTCATCCGCACCGATCCACCAGGTCTCGCTCAGTTCTCGAGACCACGAGAGGCTCTTGCGGCTCACCGTGAGTCGGTTTTCCACGATGACGAACGGCTGCGCCTCACCAGTCCTCCCGGACCGTTCAAAACGAGTGGCGAGCTCGCGCTGAAGCACCGGTGGCGAGTCCGCGCCGACGACCGCGGCCGGCGACCCCGACCGATCGCGACTCGATGCCTCCCCCTGATCCGAATCCGGGGGCGCCGAACGGGCGACGAGCGGCGCCATCTCCGAAAGCGTCACCGGTCCTCTGAGATAGCTCATGGCCCAGCGGGACGAGAACAAGCGAAGACGCGGCTCCTCGCGAACATCATCGAGGAGGAACTGACGTTTCCCGAGTTGAGCGACGACCTCGTCGGCGTCACGACCATCGTCGAGAACATCGATTCCCAAACCTTCCAGGGCGCGTTCACGATCGCGATCGGTGATGAGTCGGCCGACGAGCTTGACGCCGGCGTTTCCGAGGGCCTTGTAATCGAGATCGACGGGGTTTTGGGTCGCCAACCACGCACCCACCCCAAACGCCCGACCCTGTTTGAAGAGAGTCAGCAGCGGTCGTTTGGTGGCCGGATTGGCCGGATGGGGAGGCAGAATTCCGTGCACCTCATCCATGTAGAGCAGGGCCCGCAGACCCGATGACGCGGGTTGACGGCGCATCCACGCCACCAGTTCCGAGACCAGCAGTCCGATCACGAAGAGACGCTGCGGTTCGTCGAGGTGAGCCACCGAAACGATGCTGGCCCGCGGCCGGGTCCGGGTGCCGAGCAGCGCCTCCATGGTCAGCGGGGTCCCCTTGATCCAGGCGGCGAAAGCCGGGCTTGCGAGGAGCGTGTTGAGCGCCATGACCAGCTTCATGCGATCGTCGCGCGGGTAGAACACATCCAGGGGGAGCGCACCGAGCACCTCGACCGGTGGATCGGCGAGGCTCGCGAGCAATCCGCCGAGATCCAGGGTGTCGCCCCTCGACCAGTGTTCGAGAATCACCGATGCGGTCAGCACATGGTCTCGATCCGACAGCGGGTCACCGCCCCGACCGATCAGCGAGAGGAGAGCGCCGGTGATGCCGTTGACCCGGTCGGTGGCGGCATCCGGATCCGAGGCCGGGTCCCAACCCTCGGGCGCGCTCAACGCCGGGAGAATGTCAAGCGGCGCCACCGACGCCACTCCCGGCGTGAGCAGCTGCCATTCGACCCCGCTGTTGACCTTTGCCACATCGGTCGGACCGAGGCCTGCTCGCTCGAGACCTCGACGCCACTTCTCGGCCTCCTCTCTGGCGACCTCGGCGGGCTCGCGGTCTTCCACCTCGTCCGCCGGGAGCCAGGGGGAGAACGACTCGGGAAGGAGGTCGGGAAAGTTCAAGAGCAGATCAACCATGTCACCCTTGAGGTCGATGACCAGCAGGGGCACGCCGCGTGCCGCCAACTCCTCCAGTGCGACGATGCCGAGACCTGTCTTGCCCGAGCCCGTCATCCCGAGACAGACCGCGTGGGTCGTCAGGTGATCCATGTCGAGCACGATTCGGTCTCGACCGTCGATCTCGGTGCCGAGATAGAGTTCACTATTGTCCATCAGTTCCCCTTCAACACTTCAGAACCCGGTCTTCAGACGATGGTTCGGCGAGTATATCCGGTCCTGATATAGTTCATTGGCAGTAGAGGAATTCGCACTCAATTCAGAGTCAGAGGAAAAAGGAGCACCACATGGGCCTGTTCGATCTCTTCGGCAAATCTTTCGAAGACAAGGTGAACGAAGCCATCACGGAGATGAAAGCGATGAACCTCGGTGTGAAACACCTCGGCGCCCAGGTCAGGGGCAAGGTCGTCACGCTGACCGGCGAGGCCCCGAGCCGCGACATCGCCACGATGGCCATGCAGAAGCTCGACGAGATGGTTTCCCCGGACAATATCATCAACTCCATCAAGATCGACAAACCCGAGCCCGCTCCGCAACCGGAACCGGCGGCCGAACCCGAGCTTCCCACCGAGCGGTATCACATCGTGGCCGCAGGCGACACCCTTGGGCACATCGCGCAGAAGTACTACGGGAAGGCCGGCGCCTACATGAAGATCTTCGAGGCCAACCGTGACATCCTCGACGATCCCAACCTCATCAAGGTCGGACAGAAACTCAAGATTCCGGAATAAGGCGCACGCCCTCGACAGCCGCTCCGCTCGCGAGCACCCGACCGCCCCGGGACGCTTCTTCCAGGGCGGAGACGACGGAGGAAAGGGCATCCGGCGGGTGCCACACGAGGATGCTTCCACCGCCTCCGGCGCCGCACGCCTTGACTGCGGTCGCACCGCCGTCGCAGGCCACGGCGATCAACTCGTCGAGTTCAACGGTGCTGACGTCCGGAGCCAGCCGACGACGGGCCTTCCACTCACGCCGGATGGCCGAGGCGATCGCGCGATCATCGTGAGCCACCAGTCCGGCTCGGCAATCCCGCGCTGCCGATGTGATCTCTTTGAACGCCTCGATGGTCGCAGCATGCCCATCCAGCCGCCGGCGAACGACCTGCCAGTTGACCATGCCCGAACGGTGTCGCATCCCGGAGAAGAATACAGTCACCCTCTCCTGCAACCACCCGGGCTTGATCTCGAGGGTTTCGAGCCGATTGCCCCCAGCATCGATGTGAAGGGCGAGGACGCCGCCCCGAACCGCCGCCCAGTGGTCCTGTTCGCCGGTCGGAACCCCGAGGACCCGCGCTTCCAGGTCCCGGATGAGAGCCACGAGGTCCTTCTCGGACGGCACTCTTTCAACCAATTCGGCCAAGGCCCTGGCCAGGGCGATTCCGTAACTCGACGAACCGCCGATCCCCGACCGGTAGGGCGCCTGTCGTTCGACCCGGACCCGAACGCCGCCCTCCCGAACGAGGGCGAAGGCCACCGCCGCGGTGAGATCGGTACCCGCGTCCTCCGGCCCGAGAACCCGGGTTTCACCATCTCGAGACGTGTGCAGTACCGTATCGCGGTCGCCACCGAGATCCGCAACCAGCTCCACTTCCATGGCAAGAGCCATGTTGACCGTCAGGGCTCCGGGATGCATCAACCCGAGAGGCCAGATATCCAGGGTGCCGCCGGCCAAATCCGCACGGCACGGAGCGGCCGCTCGCACTTCTCGGTGATGGGAGCTCAACAGCGAGCTCCTGCCGGCGCCTCGCCCCCTTCGATGAGATCGAGAACGGCGAGCGCGTGTCCAAGGAACCGTTGCAGACGGTCGGCTTCCAGAGGTTTGACCGGGGGCGACGAGATGGTGAGTGGATTGATCCACCGGCCGTTGTGCCTGACCCGATAGTCGAGGTGCGGCCCGGTGGAGAGCCCGGTCGAACCGACATAGCCGATGACCTGGCCCTGGGTAACCCGCACCCCTTTGCGCACACCTTTGCCGTAGGAACTGAGGTGGAGGTAGTTGGTCTCGTACCCGTTGGGATGGCGAAGCCGGACCGTGTTCCCCCCTCCCCCATTCCTTCCCACCAGCGTCACGACCCCGTCGGCGGTGGCGTGGACCGGCGTCCCGACCGGGGCGCCGTAGTCGACCCCGTAGTGGGGCATGCTCCGCTTGAGCACCGGGTGGAACCGGCTGTTACTGAAGCGTGACGTGACCCGACTGAACTTGAGCGGGGATCTGAGGAACATCTTCCGAAGGGGTACGCCATCGAGGTCGTAGTACCCCAGGCGCCCTTCTCGATCCGGGTAGACCACCGCGTTCAGTGCCTTTGCCTTGTTGGTGAACCGGGCTGCGAAAATGATCCCGTACCGGTAGAACTCTCCTTCGATCCGCTGCTCATCGACGACCACGACAAAGCGATCGCCCCGTCGCAGGTCTCGGATAAAGTCCACATCCCAACGGAAGATCCCAGCGATCTCGACCGCCAGAGCGGGACGCCCCCCGGAATCGCTCACGGCCTGAAAAAGGGACGTTTCGACCACTCCCTCGAGACGAACGACCTCGCTGATGATCTCGCGCTCGATACGCGAGCTCGAAATGCCGTCACCGGTCGCTTCGAAGAACAGCTCCGACCGCCGGTCGAGAACAACGCGGAGCTCCTCGAGAGAACCACCCGGGCTGCGACGACCATCGAAGAGGGTTCCGGGCCGAAGTCGGCGCGAGTCGATCTCCGAGCTCAGCGCGTCTCGCCAAAGGACCCACTCATCGCCGGCAAGCCGCCGGCTGAGACTCTCCAGGGTGTCTCCGGACGCCACCGTCGTCTGAATCGGCGGGCGGTAGGCCTCGATGGGCGCCACCGCGACCGGTTCGGTCGATTCCGCGGACCGGGCCTTGGTCCCGCCACACGCCGTCGAGATGACGACCGCAACGGCCAACACCACCCACGACAGTCTGCGGGCCCCTGAGCGATTCGGACCGGCGGAATTCACGATCCCGTCGATCACTCGCCGGCCCAGGAGCGCAGTGAGTCCGGGCTGACCTCGAGCCGTTCGACCACCCGTCCGTCCTTTTCAAAGACCAACAACCTCGGGATCGTCACGACGCGATGGTCCTTCAACAGATGCCCAAAGCGATCGTGAAGCCAATTCACGTTCGCACCGTCGAGGATCTCGGT
Organism: Thermoanaerobaculales bacterium; assembly: GCA_029287235.1. GTDB lineage: Bacteria > Acidobacteriota > Thermoanaerobaculia > Thermoanaerobaculales > Sulfomarinibacteraceae > JAHECW01. The sequence goes on along the minus strand of JARFRM010000172.1, from coordinate 15,522 downwards.
CGCGTCCTCGAGCGGTTCCTGAACCGCCACGACAACAAGATCGAGGTCATGAGCTCGCGCGGCAGAGGTGATCCGGTCGAGATCGCCCAGGGTCTCATCGGCAGCCGGCACCCACGAGGCCCAGAGCAGAACCGCAACAGGCGCGTTCTCGGCAACCCATTCGGACCACACCACCGGCTCACCATCGGGCGTCGTCAGCGTTGTCTCAGCACCCAAGATCACGGGAGGAGCCGCGAGCGCGAAACCCGCGATCAAGATCGCGATGACCGGTGAGAATCGAGTCCCCTTCATGCGCCGAGTATAACCTCACAACTTCTCCGAAGATGCCCAAACCCCGACCGTCGATCCCGTCTTTCACCCGGAAACGTGATCCTGGAACAACCGACGAGACGATCACGTTTGCCGAAGTGCGGCATTGCAGGTACACTTCCCTGCAAGCGAAAGAGGTGGCCATGACCCAGGCGATATCCATCAACGACAAAGACTTCGACACTGATGTCGCCATTGTCGGATCCGGTTTCGGCGGGTCCGTTGCCGCGTTGCGGCTTTCAGAAAAGGGCTACCGGGTCACCGTCATCGAGAAGGGCAAGCGATGGCAACCCGAGGACTTCCCGAAGACCAACTGGAACCTCCGTAAGGCCTTCTGGTTTCCCTGGATCGGCTGCCACGGCATCTTCGGTCTCCATCTCCTGCGCGAGTCTCTCATCCTGCACGGGGTCGGCGTCGGCGGCGGCAGCCTGGTCTACGCCAACACTCTCTTCGAACCGCCTGAAACCGTCTGGGACGATCCCCAGTGGAAGGACCTCGAGGACTGGCGATCGATCATGCCCGGGCATTTCGCGACCGCAAGACGGATGCTCGGTGCGATCGCCAATCCCAAGCTCGGCGAACCCGATCACGCTCTCAAACGGGCCGCCGAACGGCGCGGGCTGGGCCACACCTTCAAACCCACCGATGTGAGCATCTTCTTCGGCGATCCCGACGTGACGGTCCCCGATCCCTATTTCGGCGGCGACGGCCCGGATCGCACCGGCTGCAACTTCTGCGGCGGCTGCATGGTCGGCTGCCGGCCCGGGGCGAAGAACACGCTCGACAAGAACTACCTCTATCTCGCCGAAAAGCGGGGCGCCCGCGTCGTTCCCGAGACCCATGTCGAGATCGTGGAGGAGTTGGCCGGTGGCGGCTACCGTCTGGGCTGGCGGCAATCGGCGACGAGACCGTTCCCAAAGCGTGGGGCGATCACCGCGAAGAAGGTGGTCTTTGCCGCCGGTGTTCTCGGCACCGTCAAGCTCCTCATGCAGTGCAGGGAGAAAGGGGCTCTCCCCCGGATCTCCGACCAGCTCGGCAACGTGGTTCGCACCAACTCCGAAGCCCTCCTCGGCATCACGTCGAAGAGCCGCAACGATCTCTGGGAGGGCGTCGCCATTGCCGCCAAGGTCGAGGTCGACGACGTCACCCACATGGAGGCTGTTCGATTCTCCAAGGGCTCGGATGTCATGCTCCTTCTCGGCACCATCCTCGCAGACGGGGGCCCCGGCGCTCCACGACCGCTCCGTTGGCTCGGCAACGCGCTGCGCCACCCCATCGACTTCCTGCGGGTGTCGAAACCCTGGGGCAAGGCCGAGCACTCGGTGGTCCTCATGGCCATGCAGACCGCCGACAACCACACCCGTCTCGTCCGAGAGCGACAGTGGCTCTGGCCCTTCAGTCGAGCCCTCACCTCGAAACCCAACCCGGACCAGCCCGGGATTCCGTCATATGTGCCCATTGCCAACGAGATCGCCCGCGAAATCTCCACCGATCTCGACGCCGTGCCGGGAAACAGCGTCAACGAGGTCTTCCTCGACACCGGCTCCACCGCCCACATCCTCGGCGGCTGCGCCATCGGATCGAGCCCCGAGACCGGGGTCATCGACCCCAAAGGGGAGATCTACGGTCACGAGGGTCTCTATGTCATCGACGGATCGGTCATCGGCGCCAACCTCGGTGTGAATCCATCGCTGACCATCACCGCCCTCGCAGAGCATCTGTGTTCGCGGTTCCCGAGGAGCGCGGACGCCGGCTAGCTCCACTACCCCCCGGATCGAGCTATCATCACAGGGATGCCATCCGAATCCGTAACTGGCACGGTCACCCGGACGCTCTACTCCAACGAGGAGAGCGGCTGGTGCGCGATCCGGCTCAGCGACGACGAGCGCGGGAGTTTCGCCGCCACCGGACCGCTGCTGGGCGTCAGAGAGGGTGACGAGCTTCGACTGACCGGGAAATGGGTCGAACACGCCCGATTCGGTGAGCAGTTCGAGGTCTCGAGCTATGTCCAGATCGCTCCTTCGACTCTCGAGGGTATTCGTCGTTTCCTCAGCACCGGGCGCATCAAGGGGATCGGACCGACCATGGCCGGCCGGATCGTCGACGCCTTCGGGCTCGAGACCCTCGATATCGTGGAGAGGGAACCGGCCCGTCTTCTGGAGATCCACGGCATCGGAAACGCCACCCTCGCCAAGGTCAAGGCCTCCTGGGAGAAGCACCGCGGCATCCAGCAGATCATGGTGTTTCTCACCGGCCACGGGATCCCACCGGGGGTCGCCGTCAAAGCCTATGGAAAGTACGGTTCTGCAGCGGTCGAGGTCGTGCGAGAGAATCCCTATCGGCTGGCGGAGGAGGTCTTCGGGGTCGGCTTCCGGACCGCCGACCGCATCGCCCGGCGCATCGGCATTCCCGCAGATGCCCCCCAACGACTCCAGGCCGGCCTCCTTTTCACCCTGGCTGAAGCCTCCATAGAGGGTCATGTCTTCCTGCCGCGGTCGACACTCGTCGAACACGCCGCAGCTCTGCTCGAGGTCGAGTCGGCGGTGCTCGAATCTCCCCTCGGAGCCATCGCCCAACGCGAGCTCGTTGTCACGGTCGAACGAGCGGATGATGAGCCCGCCATCTTCGATCGCCGGCTCGAAGCCGCCGAAGCCTCCGTTGCGGAGGATATCCGAGGCCTGTTGCGCAAGCCCACCGACCACGACATCGATGTCAAGGCTGCGGTGGCCTGGTACCAGCGACGCGCCGAAATCGAGCTCGGTGCGCGGCAGCATCAAGCTCTGACGATGGCGCTCTCCGGCCGGGTGCTGGTCGTCACCGGCGGGCCGGGAACCGGCAAGACCACCCTCGTTCAAGGTCTCACCCGGATCCTCGGCGCCAAGGAGCAGCGCGTGCTGCTGGCGGCGCCCACGGGCCGCGCCGCCAAACGCCTCGCGCAGGCCACCGGATCGGGAGCGCGAACCATTCACCGCCTGCTGGAGTTCAACCCTCGGACCCGCGCTTTCACCCGTGATCGTCAGCGGCCTCTCGAGGCCGATATGGTGGTCGTGGACGAGGTGTCCATGCTCGATATCGAGCTTGCGGCCCGGCTGCTTGAAGCCGTCCCCCCGGGTTGCCGCCTGGTTCTGGTGGGCGACGCCGATCAGCTGCCGTCGGTGGGGCCCGGGAATGTCCTGGGCGACCTCATCGCCTCCGGCGTTGTCCCGGTGGTCCGCCTCGACCACATCTTCCGCCAGGCCGAGCAGAGCCGGATCGTGGTCAACGCCCACCGGATCAACTCCGGGCAGATGCCGGTATCGGACGGCAACGATCCGGATTCCGATTTCTTCTTCGTGGCTCGGAACGACCCCGCCGAGGCCGCCGATCTGGCGGTGGATCTTGCCGGCCGCAGGATCCCCCGCCGCTACAAGTTGGACCCGGTGGACGACATCCAGGTGCTCGCGCCCATGCACCGGGGAGAGCTCGGGGTCCGGCGACTCAACGAGAAACTCCAGGCCGTACTGACCCCGCCGGGCCCGGAGCTCACCTATGGCCACAAGCGATTCCGCGTCGGCGACAAGATCATGCAGATCCGCAACAACTACGACCTCGAAATCTTCAACGGCGACATCGGCCGGATCGAACTCCTCGACGAGGAGGAGTCCGAGATCGTCGTCCGGTTTGACGGCAGATCGGTCCGAATTCCGCATGACGATCTCGACGACGTCATCCCCGCCTACGCGTGCACCATCCACAAGGCCCAGGGCAGCGAGTATCCCGCCGTGGTCATCGTGCTCCACCACCAACACCACATCATGTTGCAACGGAATCTGCTCTATACCGCCGTCACCCGGGGACGCAAGCTCGTGGTCATCGTCGGCAGCAGAAGAGCTCTCGGCCGCGCGGTCTCCAACGCCACCCAACGTCATCGGTTCACCCTGTTGGCGGATCGCCTTGAAGGTCGCATCCGACCCTCCGGGCCTAGCCCGAAGTATTCATGAGCTGTCTGCTGCGGCCAACGATGCATCCGCGCCAGCCGTGTTTTCTCACCTTGGGGCGCGGAGGCGTACTTGACGGTACGTTGAGCACCCCAAGGTGAGAAAACACGGCTGGCATCGGCGCCTCGCTGCCCTCGCGACGAAACCTCATGAATACTTCGGGCTAGCCGGCTCCCGATGCCGTGAGCGACGCCGTCAACACCTACGAGGGTGGTTCGCGCGAAGGCTCCGAGATCTGAGGAAATCCACAGTTCACGATTTCGAAGTCGACGTCAGTCGACTTCAACCGGCCTCCCCATGGCCTTCCAGCTCAGCAACCCACCCTTGAGATTGACGACGTCGTCGAAGCCGAGTCCGATGAGCCAGTGCATGGCGCGGGTTGACCGTCGCCCCGACCGGCAGATGAGCAGGATCGGGCGGTCTCGCGGCAACTTCTCGGCGTCCTCGATGACTTGCCGCAGCGGCATCAGCTCGGCGTTTGCCAGGTGGCCCCCGAGATACTCATTGCGTTCCCGAACATCGATCAGGAGCCCGTCCTTGCGGTGAAGGCGAATGGCGTCCTCGAACTCGGGTACGGTGAGCTGTCGCTCGGGATAGTGGAACCGTGTCGGGAACGCGGGCAATCGTATGTCGTAAGGGTGTTTTTCCAGGGGCTGACACTCGGCAAAAACCCGGTGCTCGCACTCGTAGATGCACACCGCCGGGTCCATGACGTTCTCGAAGAGCCACTCGATGGCCTCTTCCTGTTCGAGGAAGCGGTCCGCTCCGAGCAACTCCTCGAACCCCGATGCCGCCATGATCCTGCGAACCTCCGGCCGCACCTGAACCAGGTAGACGTCGCCGCCGGCGTCCCGATAGAGCCTCAAGATCCCCTCGAGGACATCGATCCCCGCCAGGTCGCACTGATGAACGCCGTGCATGCGGAGCAGCAGGTTGTTCTGTCCCGGGTTGGCCTCGTTGTTGGCCAGGAGCTCGTCCTCGACATAGCTCGCTGCGCCGAAAAAGAGCGCGCCACGGATGTTGATCACCCCGAGCTGAGGGCACGACGGCGCACTCTCACGCTCGACGAAGTGGCGGAAGGTGGGATCGGGCACCACCGTGTGGACGGTTGGGAGGCTCGACTTGTAGATGTAGATGCCCAACGACAAGATGACCCCGGCGAGAACGGCGAACTCGAGCGGGAAGACCAGGGTCGCCACGAAAGTGGAGACCATGATCCCGGTCTCGCTTCTCGATGTTCTGAACACCCTTCGAACCCCGTGCCAGTCCACCATCCGGTATGCGATCACCATGATCATTCCGGCCAGGCCGGCCCGCGGCAGAAAGGCTGCGGCGGGGCCGAAGGCGAGCACCCCGGCGATGACGAAAACGCCGCAGAAGACCCCGGAGAGCTGCGTCCTGGCCCCCGACTGGTAGTTGATGGCCGAGCGGGTGAAGGAGCCCGAGCAGGCATAGCCCGAAAAGAGCCCGGCCGCCACGTTCGCCATCCCCTGCCCCACCAACTCCTGATTGATATCCAGACGCTCCCCGCTCTGGCGCGAGATCTCGCGAGCGATGGACACCGCCTCCACCAGCCCCATGGCCGCCACCGCCATGGATCCCGTCACCAGCGCGCCGACGATGTCGTTATCCCACATCCATCCGAGGGAAAACGACGTCAACTGCGGCATCTCACGAGGAATCTGTCCGATGACCGCCACCCCGAGCCGATCGACACCGATCACGGCCACCAACAGACCGGCGCCGGTCAGCGCCATCAGCGCGGCTGGGAGGCGGGGCGCCGTCTTGGCGATGGTGGCCATGGCGGCCAGGGTGCCGAGGCCGAGGAGGAGACTCGGGAGATGACTCTCACCGAGATGTTCGACCACCTCGACCATGGAATGCCAGAGATGCGGGCTCCGCGGCACATCGAGTCTGAGCAGGTTCTTGAGCTGGCCGGCAGCGATGAGCACCCCGGCACCGGCGGTGAAGCCGAGCAGCACGGCGCGGGAGGCGAAGTTGACCAGAACCCCGAGCCCGGCAAAACCGAAAATCACGCAGAAAACCCCAACCATCACCGCCATCACCGAGGCCGCCATCATGTACTCCGCCGAGCCGATGGCCGCGAGCGGGGTCAGGATGGAAAGAACGAGAATGGAGATCGCGTTCGTAGGGCCGGTGTTGAGGTAGCGGGAAGATCCCCAGAGCGACCCGACGATCGCTGCCACCGCGGCGGCGTAGAGACCGTAGGAAGGCGGCAGGCCGGCGATGGACGCATAGGCGATGGACTGGGGAATCGCCACCACCGCCACGGTGAGCCCGGCGATGGCGTCCGGCCGCACCCGGACCATCTTGTACGAGCGCAGAATTTCCACCGGCCGGGCCAGGGCCTCCGCATACCATCGCTCGACGACATCGGTTGCGCGGAACATCGGCACCAGGATAGCCCACCCGACATCGACGACTCTGAATCGCAGGCTGAAGGCCCGCCCCACGACCATCGCAGCGTTTCACTCGGTGCTTGGTGGGCTGTGAGGCGCACTCCACGGGGATGGCGATCCGCTCCCCTGGGCAATGCTCTCCTGTTTCCAAGTATCCGTTGGGGACCTGCCGCGGCTCAGCTTTCTCCGCCCGCCAGCCGCCTCACTCTCCGGCGCGCTGCAGGAGAGGCAAGCATCCCCAGCGCACGCTCGAGATCGTCACCGTCGAGATCGCCGCGTCTCGCGAGCGCCGCGAGACACCAGCGGCGATCCATGGGCCGATCAAGTTCTTCGACGAGATCCAGGGCGGCGGAGACATCCTCGGGTATCCCCGACTCGATGAGCGCGACCACCGCGCGACGCTTCGCCCAGGGCTCGGGCAGGGCATCGAGGGCGTCGAGGACGGCGGTGCTGCCGCCACCGCGGAGATCCGCGATGCCGTCCCGGAACCCGCGCAACCGGTGCAACACCGAGCCTGCGACCTCCCGCTCCCGGGTCGCGTCGCCCGAGTACAAGGGGACCTTCTCTCGTCCAACCAACACAGGGGCCACTGCACTGGTCGGGGACCTTCTCCAGATCTCGTCCCAGATCGGCTCCTCCCGATTTTCGACGACCGGCGCCGGATCGGGCTCACGGTCGACTTCCACGGCAGGTCCGGGATCCGAGGGGGAATCATGGGTTTTCGTCTCCGCTGGCGGGGGCGGGGGTGGAACCACGTCGGCCGGGACAGATCTCGCTTCGGCGCCCGCGGGCTCCGCTTCGTCCCGGCCTTTGTCGCCGGGAAGCGGAATCTCGGTCGCAGAGACCGCCGCGGAATTCTCCGCCGATCCATCGCCACCCACGGTTTCGGAGTCGAGAAACTCTTCCAGCTCTTCGTCTCCGCCCCCCGGCTCATCGCCGACGACGAGGTCGATGCCACGCACCAGGAGATCCTCGCGCCGGCCGGGATCTCGCAGATCGGCGAGGATGCCCCGAACCGTCAGGCTCTCGTCCTTTCGCATCCTGCCGAGGGCTTCGAGCACCGCCGCCGGTGCAAAGGTACCGCCGCTCTTTCCCGCGAGTCCCTCGACGAGATCCTCCGCGCCGTCGAATCCGACTTCGCGCACAAGCAACCTTCGCTCGGTGGCACTGAGCCCACGAATGGTCCGCCACGCCCGCGCCAGCGCCCGCCCCTTCTCCACAGGAGAGCGGGCTCGCTGGAGCTCGAAAACCAGCGCCGTCAGATCATCCGACACCTTCATGGATCACCTCACTCGCCGAAGACCTTGCCTGAGCCCTTCTTCGGCACCTCCTCCCCGGCGCCCGAGACCCCCTTGGCAACGGCCGCGGGAAGGCTCGAGATGTCGCGGAGGAGCTTGTCCATGTCCACACCTGAAAGTTGCTTCATGACCGGACCGAGCTGGGTCATTACCTGAATGACATCGTCGGTCAGACGTGCGGCTCCGGTTCCGTCCCCGGGGTTGCCGCCGTTGGAGATGATGGTGGTTTCACCCGCCCTGGACAACGGCTCTGAAACTGCCGCCGCGATTTCCGGAAGCACCTTCAGCGCCTCGATGGAGAGACCGGCCTCGTTGTAGAGCTTGAGCGCCTCGGCGAGCTTGCGTCGAGCAAGCGCCTCGGCCTCACCCCTGGCCTGGATGGCCTCGGCCTCGGCGAGACCGATCTGCCGCCGCTGGACCGATTCCGCCTCCGCTTTGGCCATACCCTCGGCCTGGAGGGCTTTCGCGGCTTCCTCGCGGCGCAATCTCTCGGCCGCAGCTTCCTTCTCGACCGTGTACTTCTTGGCGTCGGCGAGCCGTTCGGCCTCGTACTTCTTGGCGTCGGCCTTCTCACGGATCGAAGCGTTGAGCTCGAGCTTCTGCCGCTCGACCTCCTGGTCGGCGATCCGGATGTCCTGGACCTTGAGCTCCATCTCGCCCGCCTTGACCGCCTGGGCGTCGGCGACGTCGACCTCTTTCTTGATCGAGGCGACCTTGAGGGAGAGCGCCTTGTCGGCTTCGGCGATTTCGGTATCGACCCCGATCCGCTTCTGCTCCTTCTGCTGGCGAGCCTGCTCCTCCTCGATCGCCGCGTCGCGGTCGGCATTGGCCGTGGCGATACGCGCGTTCTTCAACGCCTCCTGAATCTTGGGTTGACCGAGAGCGTTGAGATAGCCCTCATCGTCCTGAATCGCCTGGAAAACAAACGAACGGAACTCGAAACCCATCCCTTCGAGATCGGTGTGGGCTTCATCCCGCACCTTGTCCTGGAAGAGCTTCTGTTCACGGTAGAGCTCCTCGACGGTGAGGGTGCCGACGATCCCACGTAGGTGCCCGGCCACCGTTTCCTTGATGGTGGCCTGGACCTCGTCCACCGGCATTCCGAGAAAGCCCTCCGCCGCGCTGCGGATGTGGTCGACGTCGCCCTGCACCTTGACCTGCGCCACCGCCTTGACGTTGATGGGAATGCCCTGGATCGTGTAAACGTGCGGCAGGTCGATCTCAAGCGTCATCATCCGCAATGAGAGCACCTCGAACTGCTCCCACGCCGGCCAGACAAAGGTCCCGCCCCCGCGGATGATGCGGAAGCCCTCGATCTCGCCCTTTTCGGTCCGGACCTTCTTGCCGATGAGCTTGCGTCGTCCGAAGACGATCAGCGCCTCGTCAGGCCCCGCCTTCTTGTAGCGAACCCGGATGAGGAGATAGGCGAAGAACAGCAGGGCGGGAATGATGATCACGGCCAACATCAAGATTGTCGAAGTCACGGAAGCACCTCCACGAAATTGAGACAGATTAATATATATTCACCTCATATTGAGAATTACGAAATTCTGTCCGGGATGTTTCAGCCCTTGCATCCTATGCATCCATGATATCCGGACCGACACCGGTTTGAAAGCCGCCATCCGCCACCGCCCGGCAAGAAAAAACCCCCGGGCGGACCCTGGGGTTTCTCAAGGGCAATGGCGCCGAGCGAATGTCAGACTATCCCGGCCTCCCCGGCAACACACGGGGGGCCTCCATCTGGGGCTAAAAGATGTAGGTCAAGCTGATCGAAAACAGGAACACGCCGCTCGTGTCGGGGATCTCCAGCCAGTCTCCCTCGAACCGGGCACCGAGCTTATTGAACCTGAAGTTCACCCCGGCGCCGAACGCCAGATCCGAGCCGCTGGTCGAACGGTCTTCGGTCTCGCCGCGACTGTTGACCCTGTTGTCGACATCCCACGAGGCGTACCCGAGCTTGCCAAAGAGATCCACTTTCCCGCTCAGCGGGATGAGACCGACGGCATACCCGCTCCACATCGTGACGTGGATGTCGGCTTCCTCGTAGAATTGAGCGTTCCCCCCCTCCCACACCTTGACGTTCCCGAAATCGGTGTAGCCGGCTTCTACGGCGAAGTACTTGAAGGGTCGATAGCCGGCGAAAATTTTGGCCCCGAAGTCTTCGTCTTCGAAGCGAAGGTGGGCATAGTCCGGATCGAAGTCGCGGGCATCCAGGGACGAGATGCCGAGACCACCCCCAATGTAGAACCCCGTCTCGGTCGCCGCTGCGGGTGCCGCAAATACTGCCGTCACGAACAAGATGAAAACGATCTTCCTCATGATTCGCAATCCTCCTCTCAAAACCGATCGCGTTATTGCTACATACGTTTGTACGCCGAATCGGCCGGGGATGCTGTCAATTGTTGTAAAAAAGGAAACCCGAGATGCAAATACTTGAAAATCACGCGGCTCGATGTTGAACGGTGACTCCGGTGACCGCGCACCGGAGCTGCCCATTTCCGGTCTCGAACGGAAGCGCGACCAGGCTTCGGCTGACTTCTTCCACATCCACCATCACCGACGCCAACATGTCCAACCGGCGCACTTCATCGCCGATCAGGATGTGCCGGATCAGCTCCAGAGCGTCGTCGACGGCGAGTGTGCCGCCGCGGATGGGCTCTCTCGGCACCTCCGCCGCCGATTCGGCGACCTCGGAGAGGGCACGCGACAGCCGCGTCAGATCGTCGAGCGGCAGATCGAAGGCGGGGATGAAGAACGTCCTTCCGGCCTCCCAATCGGGTGTCGTCCGGCCGTCGGCCCGGACTCGTTGAGTCACCCGAACCTGAACCTCGAACCTCCACGCGGGTTTCCACACACCGGCGTGACGTCCCGGTGTCGGCATCAGGGCGGTACTGTCGACCGTTTGCAGCCCGTCGTCCTCGAGGACGGCGGCGTCGCCGCAATGGCCACAAAAGAAGATCGTGTCGAGGCCTTCCCCTCGCATCGCCGATCCGCACGAAGGGCAGTCGAGATTGATCAGCCGCAGACTCATTGGATTCGCCCAACCATGTCCTTGAGGGTCTCTTCGAGTCCGAGCTCGGTCTTGCTCTCGGCGAGCCCGGTCCCCTCCTCCACAACACCACCGTGACGAAACTGCCGATAGCCCCAGAAGACCAATCCCGCAAGAGCTAGCCCGACAAAGATGATCCCCTTGAAGCCTTCATCCGACTGGAGGATTGCACCGGCGTGCTGCAAAAGGGACGTGCCGATAAACGAAGCTCCCGCGCAGGACGCAACGACGCAGAACGCACGCCAAAGGTGATTCCCGGGCGCCTTGCCGTAGGCGAGAGCACCATCCTCGGCATCGATCAGGATCTGATAGGTCCGGCCGCGAAAGCCGTATCGAATGACCCACATGGGGTAGTAGACCAGGGTGACCCGCCGCCTCACGGAACTCAGCCACGAGAAGCTCACCCGATCCAGGCGATTGGCGCGTTCGGCGTCCGCGATCGCTCGCTTCCTGAGACGGTCACCGATCTCATCGAGCGACCGGCTCGGACGAAAGACCATCCCACGCGACCGCAGGAGATCGTCGTCCAGCGGAAGCACCTCGTCGCCGGCAAGATCGACCCGATGAACCCCGAACTCGGCCATGTCGGCTGCCGGCATGGTGAGATCCACCGATCGCTCGATCATGTGCTCGACGGGCTGCTTGACGGTCTCGGTTCGGTTGCCTCGCTTTCGGCGTCGTTTCTTGATCCCGAGGATCCATCCGATGGCGTCCAACCGGGCCCGGACAAAGGGGAACCAGGCGAGGAACGCCTCCTGAAGCGAGGCTTCTCGCTTGAGAGCGGGGTCTTTTCGAATGCCCCGCCTGAGCCAACCCCGAACCACCTCACCGGCCTGCCGACGGTCGAGACGATTGAGCACCATCACGCGGGCGATGCCCCGTTCACCGACCACCGCCTGTGGAGTGCCGCAGTAGCGGCATTCGATGTTGGTTCGACCCTCCTGCACCCCCACGGTCCCGCCACACGAGGCGCAGGTGAGACCGGTCAGCACCTTGGGTTTCTTCGCTGATTTCTTGCCGCCTCCCGTGGTCTCGGCCGGCGATACGACCTCCGCGTCGCGGACCGGCGGGGGCGGCGGCGGGATCCGGGATTGCGTCACCCGCTAGACCTTTCGGCTCGTCATCCAGGCAATCCCGAGTATCGGCACCGCCGAGATCAGATAGACCACAACCTTGACCAGGGGGTTGCTCACGATCAGGCCTTCGACACCAAAGACCACCAGAGCCAGAACAGCGACCAGAACGAACGGCGATTCCGCCTTGGACGGAAAATCTGCCGGGAAGACCTTGCCGGAGATCGCATCCACCGCCGCCTGGTAGGTGCGGCCCAGATACGAGTACGGAGTACGATAGAGCGGCAGGTGGTAGAGGACGGTTCGTCGCACCGCAACGTCCATTCCAAACCGCGATTGCAGCCACTCGCGAGCGGTGTCGGCCGGAACCTCGGGTTCGATCACCGGCGCCCCCGCCGAATCGCCTTCGGTCATGGTCCGGGTTCGTCCCGCCGGCAACTCGAGACCCTGGAGGCCCTGCAACGATGAAGGCGCCGCAGGTTCGAGGACGACCCGCTCGCCGCCATCCTCCATGATCGTGAAGGCCCAGAATGGGAAGTACTCGAGTCTCGGCTCGTCAAGATGAGCCTTGCGGTCGAGATCGGCCACCGTCGAACCTCCGCCGAGAAACCGCCGCAGGTGCGCCGGAACCTGCTCGGCGGCGATGGTCGGCACCATCATCTCGTGGAAGAGGGTGGCGGAGCCGTCGAGGACCAACGCGGTTGAGCAGAACGGGCACTCGAGCAGACGCTCGTCGGCCCGCGGCTCGATGGAGGCCCCGCACTGGGTGCAGGAGACCGACATCTAGGCACTCACAGTTCGTCGCAACCACCGAGACACGAAGACACGAAGATCGTCACAACGGGAATCTCGTTGTGGACCCCTTTGTGTCCTTGTGCCTTTCTGGTTGTGATGAGCGACCGACCAAAGACCGCGGGCAGCCCATCTCAGTCTCCCCGGGACGGTCACCGTCACTCCGCTTGTTTCGTTCCGCAGTTGGGACAGAACTTGGCTCCGTCGGGCACCGGTTGGCCGCAGCCCGAACATCCCGAAGCCTCCTGAGCCTTGCCGCAGCCCGGGCAGAACTTCGCGCCCTGGGGCATTTGAGAACCGCAGTCGGCGCAGAATCCACCGGCTGCGACCGCGGCAGCACCGCCGGCTGCGGCTGGTGCACCGGCCCCCTGGGCCTGACCGCCTCCCTGACCGGCCTGGGTCATGGCGTTGGCGATCATTCCCGGCATCATGGCGCCGAACCCGGCGCCGAGGCCGAGCCCCATCCCGGCGCCCGCCGCACCGCCTTCGCCACCCCCACCGCCCTCGGCGGCGTCCTGGATGGCCTGAGCAGCCTTGAACTGCATGTAGGTGTTCATGTCACCCACCGCACCCATGGCGGAGCGCTCGTCCATCTTCTCCTGCACCTCGTCGGGTGGGGTGATGGAGTTGATGTAGAAGTCGGTGAGATCGACGCCGTACTTGGCGAAGTCCTCCGCCAGTCGGGCCTTGGCCGCGGTCCCGAGCTCGTCGTAGTAACGGGCGAGATCGAAGATCGTCTTCAGCGTCTCGCCGAGGAGGTCGTTGAGCCGGGAGACGATGACATCGCGGTAGAAGTCCTTGAGCCGATCGGTCTCGAAAAGACCCTGGGATCCGACGACGGTGTTGACGAAGAGCTGGCTGTCTGCGATTCGGTAGGCATAGTTGCCGAATGCGCGAAGCCGGACCATTCCGAGCTCGGTGTCGCGAAAGACAACCGGCTCGCGGGTTCCCCATTTCTGATCGATGAAGGTCTTCTTGTTGACGAAGACCACCGCCACCCGGAACGGTGATTCGCCCCCGAACGGAGCGCCGATGACCTTCCCGAGCAGCGGGATGTTCTGGGTGCTGAGGGTGTGACGGCCGGGTCCGAAGACATCCAGGGCCTTCCCGTCGCGGTACAACACCGCCTCCTGGGTCTCATGCACAACCAACTGCGCTCCCAGCTTGATGTCGGCGCTGCCTTGGGGCGGAAATCGATAGACGATCTCCTCACCGGTGGGATCATGATGCTCGAGAATCTCGAGTAGAGCCATCACACACCTCCCTTCTGCGTCACATCTTCGAACACGGTGGCCCGCTCGTCGAACTGGCGATCGGCCGCGTGCACCGCGTCGAGGAGGGTCCTGAGATCGGGTTCCGCCGCCGTTCCAGGCAGCATCTCGATCCGATCAGCGAGACCCTCGACGGTGCCGATCAACGCAAGATCAAAGGCGTAGAGCCGATCGAGCTCGGCCTGGCGAATCTTGACGGGATCGAAGAAACCGCTGGACCCGTAGTCCGCATGACGGATTCTGTTTGCGAGGCGATCGAGGCCTTTGTCTGCGCTCGAGGCCAGGTCGAGATTGGCGAGGTTTCCGGAACGGCTCCAGTCGCGAACCTGTTCCTGGAGAGCTTGGCGTCCGCGATCCACCTGGGCCGCCAGCCAATCGCGCTGCATCTTGTCGACGTCTCGACGCAACTCCGCCTCCAGATATCCCTGGAATCCCGGGATCTTCGAGCCGATCCGTTCGAGAAGATTGCGTTGTTCGCGCGCACCTTCTACGCCGATGTTCATTTCAGTCCCCCTTGTCCTATTCTGGGACGCCCCCGCATCTCAATGGGTCATACGAGCATTCCAGCGGATCTGTTTCTTGGCGAGAATCTGGCATGGCGATTGCATGGATGTTGGTATCATGTGGTCTAAGGTTCTCATACCCTGCTCGTCGATTTTCGAGGGAGTCCGGAAGACTTCGAGAACCGATCGCATGCCCACCTTGCATCGGCGGAAAATCTGCCGCCCACCATTTTTGTCCCGCCAATATTAACCTACTATTGGCCTACCATAACACGGCATCCTCCGGATTACAGGGAATTCGGGGGTTGCCACCCACCATCTTCCATTCATGAAATTTTCCGACGCCCCTCAACGGCCGTCGCAAGATTCGAAGACAAATATTCACCTGAAAATCTCAATGAAAATCCCGTTTCATTGTATACAAAATCAGACTCCTCGCCGCGTGTTCCGATCCGAAGAGCTCCAGGTTTCCGTCTCCGTCAGTCGGCGCCGATGACCGGGTCTCGAGAGAAACTCCCCCTGACTGAGAGGGGTGTTCCGGTTCCGGAAAACGGTGATTGGGTTACACTCGAACCGTGGCGAAACGGAAACCGACCAAACGTGCGTCCGGGAAAGGTAACAACAAACCTCCGTCCGGGTGGAAGAGAGGGAACACATACTCCCTCGGCGAGCTTTTCATGGCCGGCGTCGGTGCGCTGTTGATCGTTCTCTTCCTTGGGATCGTGATCACGTCATTGCTTGGCGACTAGCCCGAAGTGCGATTTTGGCACCTTCGAAGGGCACAGCGGTGCTCTTCGGGCACGAGGCGGACTCCGAACTTGCTCGAG
>JARFRM010000093.1 GCA_029287235.1 Thermoanaerobaculales bacterium | reverse complement strand
ACCCTCGATTGCTCGCCACCGAACGTCGCCGGGGGATCAGCCAACATCGCCACCGCGGTCATCGACCTCGACTTCGATTCTTCGGTGCTCGGCTATGTCGACGGGAGCATCGCGAACAACGCCGCAACGACGGCGGTCCAGGGTCTGCCACAGACGCAGAACGTGCCCGATGATCGTATCGGCTGGGCCCTCGCCGGCACTTGGAGCACCCCGGGAAACACGAGCAGCACGTTGCTTTCCCCGTGCGACACGCAGATGATCACCACCGACGACTGGCTCTTCAGCGCCCAGTTCCAGGCTACCGGGACCGGGATGACGACCATCCGGTTGCGACGCGAAACCGACCCGCAACCTTTCGCCCTCTCGTTCGCCGACATCTGCGGCTCCGAAGCCTTCAAGGAGTCCAACGGAGGGATCGACGAGATCCGGAGCGCTGTCGTGATGGTCGCCGTCGACTGTCAGAGCGTGGTCTTCTTCGACAACTTCGGCTCTGGCGATGCCGGCCAGTGGTCGGATAGCGCCGGATCCTGACCCTAGGTATACATCACCTGAATGTCTTCAGCGGTGCGTTGACGACCGAGGCCACCCGAGAAAAACTATCGTTATCCTAACCTCTGCCTACGGCGAAAAGTATGACTCACGGGAGGGAATCCTCTTTCCTGATCCAATACACCAACCTCACGAACCACGAAAAAGCAACGACCGACGAACCACCATCATAAATTTGTTGGGGGCGATCCTGCCAAACCTCTCCACTCCCGCCGACCCTGTGGGGGAAAGACACCGCATGAACATCGGGCAGCCAACACCTCGCTTGCTGGATGACGCACAATCCAACCGTTGATACGTCCATCGAATAATCTCCCAAACACCCCCGAATAATCTCCCAAACACCCCGTTACCTGAACCTCGGTCGTGCGTCCTAAGTTTGAGACAGATGAAATTCCGTGAGAGTCAAGGTAGAATCCAGTTTATCAATGAGAAGAACATAGGAGGTAGGAATGAAAAAGAGTCTGATGTCGATCGTATTCATCGCCGTACTCGCGCTCGCCGGGTCGGTCGCAGCCGACAGCCTGGCGGTAAACGCCGGTGCCGCCATGGGTGGTACCAACTTTGGCTTGGAGGTCTCTCACGACAATTCGAGTCGCGCATATGTCCAGGACAACAGCCCCTCGGGCGAAACCACCTTTCGGGCTAGCTTCCTGTTCAACGCCGCGAGCGTGACCGGACATTCGATCAACTTCCGCCAGGAGCTCTACCGCACCCTCGGCCCCAACCCGAATCCTGGTGCCGGTTCCTGCAGCGCGGACCCCGCCGCGATCATCAGCACCATGCGTTTGTGGCTCTACCAGACCGGCGGATCCGGCCAAAATTCGAACATCCAGTTGTGGGGTGCAGGTAACCAGTGCGGCCAGCGCGGAACCACCCGTTTCCCGATCAACAACGGCCAAGACTACCGGGTGTGCATCGAGCTGCAGACCGGCCCGACGAACACCGGCGTCCTCGCGCTGTGGGTTGGCCCAACCGGGTCCGCTTGCCCCACTTCCGGCGATCCGGCGTGGGCGACCTCCCCGATGACGAACAGTCTTGTCACAACCGATTTCGTCCGCATGGGCACGCCGACGAACAATAGCTTTGGCGCCGGTGAAACCGCTATCCTCTACTTCGACGAGTACGAGTCCTACCGCACGACCAGCCCGTAAGCTCACATCTGATCAACAAAAGACCGGGAACGCCCTCGCGTTCCCGGTCTTTCTCGTGTCTCGTGGAAAGGCATCTACTCCTCGAGGTAGCCCAGGGCCCGGAGCTATTTCCAGAGCTCGTCGTCGACGGGCTCCTCGTGAATCGACGCCACCGCCTGCCAGCGGAGCTCAAGGAGCCGTTCGGCAAGGCGTGAGGTCAGATCCTCATCATCGGCCGATAGATCGATGGTCTCTCGCCGGTCCGCGGCGAGGTCGTAGAGCTCGAATCGTCGAATGGGCAGGCCCCGCACGCTGAACGAGCGGCATCGTCGGCGATCTCCAGCTGTTCCAGCTCGGCAAAGAAGGCCTCGAGCCGCATGTCCAGGCAGCGAATCTCGGCATCGTAGAGCGCGGCATAGTGCCCGGCTGTGGCCTTGAAAACGGCATACCCGGCGGTCGCACTCGAGGTTATGCCAGCCTACTGAATGTAGCCGAGAGCACGGAGTTCCTCCTCGAGGTCCCGCTCGAGCACTTGCTCGGTCGCAGGACTCAACGGTTGGTGGTTCCGCGACTCTGTCTCGTGGAGCATTCTTGCAGTCACATCGGTCAGATCGAGGGAGAGGTCGACTGACTCCCACGTGTCACTCTCGGTCCGGTAGAGCTCGCTTCTTCGCAGTGGAATCCCCCGTACGCTGAATGATCGGCATCTCCTCGGCAATCCTTCGGGGGTGTCCAGATCGACGCAGGTGGCCGAAGAGAGTCGGAGCAGTCGGCTCCCTGCCCCTTCTCCGCGGGGAACCGCGACCCGGGTCCACTGATCGGGATCAAGGTCCACCTCGACGAAAAACTCGCCCTCGAGGAACACCTGAAGAACCGACGGAACCTCGAATGCGGTGGCTTCGAATACCAGCTCGCCGGGAGGGATTCTCGTGTTGAGGTACGAGGACACCCCAACGCCTCCACGATGCTTCCGATCGTCAGCGCCCCGCCCCAGTGAGAGCAAGTGAAAAAGTTCTCCGTCCTGACGTTCGTACAAGCTCCGTTCCTCATGCCCCGAGGCGCGGAACGACCTCGAGTAGGCCTTGCCATCGAGCAGTGATTCACCCCCCATGGCGAGCGGCGCCAAACTGCGCCCGGAAATGTGCTCCGGCGCCACGATCCCGGCGAACTCGAGAATCGTCGGCATGATGTCGATGCTCTCCACGACCTCGCCCACCCTCACACCGTGTTCCTGACCTGGGAACACCATGATGAGAGGAACATGGAGGTTCTCGTTGTAGATCTGATCATGGCCGAGCTTTCCGTGCTCGAGGAACTCCTCGCCGTGATCCGCGGTGATGATGACCAACGAATCTTTGAGAATCCCCAACCCGTCGAGGTCGGCGAAGAAACGCTCCAAAAACCCATCCAGACAACGAATCTCTTCGTCATACAGGGCGCGAAAGTAATCTGCAATCTCGGGAGACACGGTGATCAGACCCTGATTGTGAGCCAGCAGGGTCTCGCTGCTCGGCGGCGGCGCGGCCTCCGGCGGAGCGCCCTGCCAAAACCCCGCCTGGCAGTCCTTGGGAGGGTTGTACGGGTCGTGCACGGCGTAGGTGTGCAGGAAGAGGAAAAACCGTTCATCCGGGGCCAGGCTCTCGAGGAACCTGAGACCCCTGACCAAGAATGTGTCTCCCCCATACCACAGCGGGAACCGTTCATCGTCCCACTCGTCGAAACCCCGCGAGAAACCGTAACGCCCACTGACGTACCCGTTTTCAGTATGACCCGCTGTGCGATATCCACCGGCCTTCAGGAGCTCGGGAAACGTGGGGATCTCCTCGGAGAGAACCGAGTCAACGGGAAAGACGTCGTGCTCGCTCGGATACAGACCGGTGAAAATGGACATGTGGGACGGAAGGGTCCCCGGGAGCTGGACGATGGCGTTGTCAAAGACCACCGCTCGCTCGGAAAGGCGATCCAGGAACGGACTTGTGTCGCGATGGTATCCGTAGAGCCCGAGGTGCTCCGCGCTGAGTGTGTCGAGGGAAATGAGGATGATACCGCGGACGCTGGGCGGCGCCGGATGGTCGGAGCAACCGACGAAACACCCAACAGCGACAAGGGCGGTCATTGCCATCTCAAGGGAAATTCTACGAGTTTTTTCCAGGTGGTCTGCCATACAATCCTGAATTCTCGCCCCGGAGCCAAGCGTTGTCAACCTGAAACTCCCGGGGACCAATGTGTGTGGGCTATTGGGCGCAAGCGTCCCGCCGGCCTGTCGAGCCATCTGTTGTGTCACTTGCCCGCATTTCTCACCAGCTGTTTGCTGCGGTCCGTGATGTCTGGAACCGCGCCGAATCTCGGGTTGCTGCCGTCTTCGAAACTGCCGGTCGCGACGACCTCGAGGATCCTGTCGACCACAAGCTCGATCCCGAGCTCATTGACGTGGCAGCAATCATCGCGGTACACGGTCTCATCAACCTCCGAAAACACCTCCGTGAGATCGACAAACGTGACCCCGCTCTCGCGCAAACTCCGAGCTGCGGCGCGCATGAGAGGGTAGCCGCGGGACACCGGACCTTCAATGCCGGAATCCAGGTTGATTGCCACCCGTCGTTCGGCGCTGTCGAGCTTTTTGGACCCTGCCACGTACTGATTCGGCTGGAGGAAATGGTAGTACTCGATGTTCTCGGATCGGGCTAGAGCGCCGAGGAGCACAGAGCATCTTTGCCAGACCTCGACCAGCCTCTGGGTTACATGCTCCTCGGACATGGGCTGGGACTCGGGTCCCAGTGCCTGGTAGCCGTGGTGCCTCTCGCCCAGCGCACGGAACTCGGCTTCTGTCCGATTCGCAAATCCCAGCGCCCGGCGGTCGAGGAGCCGCCAAAATAGGGAACAGGTCATGCTGTATCGCCACGGTGGCTTGGAAAACAGCGCTGCTAGATGGGCCCGCCGCTCTTGATAGTGCTCCACCTTGCCCCGCAGCCGTAACTCGTTCGGGTCGAGTTCGGCAACTCGAATGCTCCAGGCTCGAGGGAAGAAGAGGTTGACGCCCAGCGGGATGTTCTCAGTCACCGGAAGCACCACCTCGTTGAACCCGTCGATGTTGACCAGCACGTCCATATGCATCCCGAGGGCCAGGAGGTAACCGACTACCATGAGCTGCTGAGGCTGCTTGTACCCTCCGAGACCGAGGGAGATGACAATGACGTCCCGACCCAGGAAGCGATCGGATGCCTCCAACCCTTCTTCAATCAGACCTCGACCTGCAAAGCTGATCTGGCGGGAAAACGAACCGCCAACCACGACTACCACCAGTCGATCCGGCTGCGGCTCGTAAAAAATCCCGTGCTTGTTTCGGGGATAACCATACCGGTTGGCCTCTACGTTTCGGTCTTCCCGACCGCGCACCGCATCGTCCTCATGCCGCTGCTCGACAAAACCAACGTAGGGATGAACGACCTCCCGTTCGTTGATTCGCAGCAACCACCTGTTGACCTCGTCTTCGGCAAACCTGGGTTTGGACGGCGACAACCCACCCGGCCTCTCTTCGGCGGCATCCGCAGCAGCTTCTCGCTCTTGGCTGTCGGCAATGACGGAACGTTCCCCTTGCAGGCTCGACCAACTTGGCCACCCTCGGTCAATGACGCCGAGCACAACGAACGAAAGCACCTCGATGATCCCGACGGTGAGGGCCACCATCAAGACGACCATCAGGAGGCGGCGGAACACCGACGAGAGGTCAGTCATACGGATCACTGTAATCTTGCGGTTCTTGGATTTCTTTTCTGATTTCAGGTAGCATGCGCCAACCGTGGCACGCAAAACCAATGGAACCTATCGGTATTTCACGCACCATTGAGCCCAACAGGTCTCTCGAGGCTCCATGGGCCGACCGAACAACTGTCGGTGAAGGCGACGACCGCAAGGTTCCCCACGAACGCCTGGGATCCACGATTCATCGCCTCCTTCTTCGGTCACCAAGGCGCGCAAAGGTACTCCTGTTCAGGATTCCGGTGGTCTTCGCATCGTCAAAGCCGTCCGTCTCCTGGTCATGGTCACCTATCCCCTCAACTTCATGATCACCGACGGTCCCAACATGTACCGCATGCTCACTCAAGGATGATCGGACCTCATCCACGCCCCTGGATATCCGTTTTTCATGGGTTTGATCTGGCACATCCCCATCAAGCTGGGTCTCGCAGGAAGTCACCTCGCCATCTTACATAACTCCTGTGCACCACACAACACGCCATCAGCCTCCTCTGCCTCTACCTGGCCTACGTGGTTGCCAGGGAGATTTTCGGGCACCTGGCTGCCTCGCTTTTCGTGCTGATCTACGGACTCCACTATCAAGTTCTCAACGTCACCTCGAGCGTCACGCCCGAGTGGCTCCAGGGCAGTTTCTTCATGGTGCTCTAGCCCGCATACCTCACCGGGTTTCGTCACGAGGGCGTCGAGACGCTGTGCACAGCTTTGATTTCTCATCTCCGGGTGCTCAACGTACTGCAAAGTACGCCTCCGCGCCCGGAGATGAGAAACCAAAGCGGCGCATAGGGCAGATGGGGATCGACGGTGTGGACATAGAGGAAAAACGGCTCTGTTCCACGAAACTCGTCCAGCCAGGAGAACATCGCTTGGTTGACATCGTCGGAACGGACTACCTGTTCACTGATCTCGATCTCCTGCAGGTACTTGTAGTAGGAGAAACCCTGGGAAAAGCCGTAGACCTGAGAGACGTTTCCGTTCGACACGATCGCCGCACTTTCATAACCGGCGCCGGTCAGGAGTTCGGCAATGGTTGTGGCTGACTCCGGCATGACGTCCTTCTTGTCAACGGTCCCATGTTGCTGCGGGAGGAGACCGGTGAAAATCGAAGCCACCGCCGGCCGAGTCCACGAGGTCTGAGCATGGGAGTCGGTGAAGCTCTCAACCAGATCGAGGACCTCGCGGTTCCGTGTGACACATATTCGCACCTTTCTTACGTAGGCGTGAACGGCAGGTTAACCTACTCATTGGAGGCCAACTGCTGTTGCCGCCCGCAGAGTTCGACTCGATTCAATGTCACCTCGGAGCCGACTCCAGTGGGATGCAGCTCGAAGATCTCGAGGCGATTATCTCCGCGACGGAGGAGGCGTTCCGGGAGTAAAACGGAGAAGAAAAGCGTGTCGTGAACTCGAAAAGATTGAACGACACGAGCGATGATACCGTTGAACCCAAATGCGAGCAGCGGTTTCCGCTGTCCTACCTCGGGACCGTCGATCTTCCCGGTCAGGTGGAGCGGAAGCGGATCCCGATCGGGATCGACGTGGTTCAGGATGGACTCCTTGTCGAGCAACGCACACAGCGAACCAGGAGAGACCGGGAGGTGTGCCACGGGTTGATTCAGAAGGTCCATGACGCCCGTGTCCCCATAACGGCGCACTGTGACGAGAATTGGCTTGAGTACCTCCGCCTTCCTTAAATACGCACGCCTTTCGGCCTCACGAGTGAACTCGAGACTCGCGTCGAAGTTGTGAGCTTTACCATAATAAAAAATCTGGTTACCGCCATCGAATTCGATGTTTTCCCTTAACAGCGACTGGCCGTCGACCGGCCAGGGTACTGAGATCCCAAGGACATCTGCTATGGTCGGCAGGATATCGATGCTCTGGACATTTTGCGTAACCGTCCGCCCAATTTTCTGGTCAGGGAATTTCACGAAGAGTGGAACCATGATGGCCTCGGCGAAGTTGTCTTGGTTGGGAGAGCGGATTTCTCCGCCCAAGCGAAAGCTGTGGCCGTGGTCACTCGTGATGATGATGAGAGCCTGGTCATAGAGCCCGGTGGACTCGAGAGCGTCGATCAATGTTCCCAGGAGCCCGTCCACGAACTCTACCTGAAGGAGATAACGGGTGTAGAAATGGTCGATTACTTCGGGCACCCCTTCCCATATTGCTCCCGTCTTGCCCCACGTCTTGTCAATGCCTATTCTCTTGCCCGGGTCGTAGGCACGGCCGGAAGGTAAGAATCGAAACGGGGGATGGGGGGCATTAACGTGAAAATAGTGAAGAACCCGTCGTTTTTCGCCGTCCAGCCGGGAAACGAACTGTGAAAATGCGTCTCCCCTGTCATTTAGTGGAGTTTGGCGTTTGGCAGTCGGCGCAGACTCGGAACCGGCCCCCGGTTGGCCATTCTCCCCTCTTGTCTCGTCCGATGAGAAACCTTTTTCAACCCCCCAAGTCGCGGACGCCCTCCCAAAATCGCCCCATTGCCCCGAAATTTGGGGAACGTGGACCGCTAAATCGGTGGGAAGGACTATGTGCAGATAGACGTAATACAGATCCGTAAACAGGGTCTGAAGTCGTTCGAGGAGAGGCTCCGAAACTTTGTAACCGCGAAGAGCGTCCGGACAGAGATAGGTGGCCTCTTCGGTGACATCGAGTTCGAACGATCCGCCCAGGAGGGTGAATAAATTGTCCGGGTGATCGTGGTGAATCGCTTTCAGTCCCTTTCTGTGGTATCGCCCGGTCAGGATGGCGGGGACGGCCGCTTCGGTGTCCGTTGCGACCGTTGTCGCGTTGCGAAACCAGGTGGCATTTCCAGTCAACCGGAGGAAGTTCGGGTACCGCTCAGCGTCAATCTGGCCTTGAGCATCGAGCAACGCGGCGAGGGAAAGAGCGTCGAAGATCACGAACACCACGGGAGTGTCGCGACTCGTAGTCACCCTGGTCACCGAAGGGTCCTGGGTTATCAGGAAGCGGCTAACCGGCGTGTATATCAGAAAGTAAATCGGAAATAGGATGGTACCAACGCTAAGAACCGACACAAAACTCCGAACCGTGGCTATACGATCCATCGACACGCCGAGAAGCAGCCCACCGAGACTCGCCACGATGATCGTTGTGTAACCATGCAAGACGGGGACTCTGTTGACCAGGGTCAGGAGGATCAGGGTACCAAGCAGCGACGAAAAGAAAATTCTGGTCACCCGTTGGAGGCTATTACTCACTGCGCCACTGCCGAGCTCAACCGCGAAGAGAACGACCGGTGGTACGCACAACGAGATCACCACATACAATATGATCTCAATCGGTGGCGACTGACGGGCTGCGAAAAAATCCGCATGATGGGACAGGATGTCGAACAGTGGCTGGGAAAACGCGAATGCGCACAGCCCGAAGAGCTGCAATCCGCGAACGGGATAACTCACCTGTCCTTTCTCGGTCCCGCGTATTTCAGTCTTCACTTTGTTCGGCTCCTCGTCTTCTAAACGACCATAGGCCTTTTCATCAGCACACTCCCCCTCCGCGAGGAAAACGTAGCACACAGAGGAAGACGACACTAGCCCTGTACTTCGTACGCCGCACAAGGAACTTCGAAACCTGACACCGAGATCGTAAAAAAGCACCGTTTCCGGTCGGAAATCATATTCAGACCTAAACCGAGCGATACTGCCGGACCTGTCTGCGTGCCGAGACGCACAGGCAGATGAGATGTGCCAAGTGCTTGATGCTTCGGCATCTGCAAAGAAACGCAGGAATCCTGGTTGTATGTCGAGGTTTTTTGTTATGCCACCAGCGCAAGAACTTGGTGCAGATGCCTGAGAGAATCGCTCAATCTAGGTCAGAGATACCCGAGGGCGCGCAACTGGGCCTCGACCTCGGCCTCGCGCTCCTCATCGATCTCCACCCCCGGCAGCGCATCGCCGGCGTCCGACACCTCGTCGGCGTACTTGGCGAGCAGTTCTTCCAACAGATCCTGCCGTCGGCTCGCGAGATCGGACTTCTCGGTGGGATCAGTCTCGCGATTGAAAAGGGAGATCCGAAGGTCGCCGTTTCGCAGACGGTTGGTGATCATTTTCCACTGAGGATCGACCCACGCCTCGCCGAACCGCTCCTTGAGTGCGAGGTGAGAGAGACCGCGGTTGGTCCACTCGGCCGTCATGCCCTCGGTCCAAAGCGGCCGTGCCGACCGACCGAAAACCCCTGCAGGAGGCTCCACTCCAGCGAGGTCGAGAAGCGTCGAGAAGAGATCGACATGTTGGACAATCTCGGGAATCGATCGCGGCGTCACGCCCGGGATCCGGATGATCAGCGGGACGTCGAGCATCTCCGCATTGAGAGTGTTCCCATGGGTCCAGCCACCGTGATCGAAGAATTCCTCACCGTGATCGGAGAGCACGACGACCACGGTATTGTCCAACAACCCCCGCTCACCGAGCCCGGCGTAGAACTCGCCGAATGACGCGTCGTTGGCCGCAACTTCACCGTCGTAGAGATCGCTCAACTGTTTCACCAGATCCGGGGTCACCTGATCGCGGCGGGCAGCCACCTTGTTGACCGCTTCCACCGAGCCGATGGACGGGTCGTCGACACCCGGCGCAAAGGCCTCGCGGGTGGATCGGGGCGGCGCATAGGGCAGATGGGGATCGACGGTGTGGACGTAGAGGAAAAACGGCTCTGTTGCACGAAACTCGTCCAGCCAGGAAAACACAGCCTGGTTGACATCATCGGAACGGACGACATTTTCGCCGATCTCGACCTCCTCGAGGTACTTGTAGTAGGAGAAACCCTGGGAAAATCCGTAGACCAGATCGACGTTTCCGTTCGAGATGACGGCCGCACTCTCGTAACCGGCGTCGGTCAAGAGCTCGGCAATGGTTGTGGCTGACTTCGGCAGTACGTCTTTCTTGTCGGTGGTTCCATGCTGCTGCGGGAGGAGACCGGTGAAGATCGAGGCTACCGCAGGCCGGGTCCACGAGGTTTGGGCCTGCGCGCCGGAGAAAAGAACCGCCGATGAGGAAAACTCGTCGATATGGGGAGTGGTCCCCCGGTCGTAACCGTAGCAACCAATCCGGTCGGCGCGGAGCGCATCGATCAGATAAACGACGATGTTCGGTCGATCGTCTTGACGCCCGTTTTCAGCCGATCTCGGCGGGTCGCACGAGACACCCGCGGCCACCTTGGGATTGAAGATCCTGATCCCTGCACGCGGATCGTCGTCCTGCCCGGCTGTGCCCGCCCGCAGAATCAATCGACCGGATTCGTGTTCGGTGTTGCCGAAGCAGGCGAGCCGGTCCGGAGCCGCGCTGAAGTCCCTCGTCAGGATTCGCTCGGCGCCGATGTCCGGGGCCCAAATCACCTCCAGGTAACCCGAGGCGGTACCGACAATCCTCGATTTTCCCGACAGCAGAACACCCCCGGGCGGAACCTCGAGCTCGTACGCCAAACCGCTTCCCAGCGGAACAAACAGAATTCCACGCTCAGGGTTGATAAACGGTTTCGGAAGCCCGCGATCTTCCATCGAGTCCGACGCGACCCGATGAACCGATGCCTCTTCGAAGCTCTCGACCAGATCGAGGATCTCAGTCGGCTCCTCCGTCACGATCGTTGGTTCATTCCTTGAGCAACCGAGCACGGCGGTCAGCGCGAAGACCATCATCGGCGACACCACGAGGAAGACCAGCCCCCGTCTGCGCCGACATGTCCAGCCCGCCTTTTCTTGCCTGTCCATCCAGTTCATCCTCGTTCTCCAAACCCAAGAAGGCCAGCAGCCCGCAAGGCGACAGAGATTATACAGCCACACCGGATCGCTCCACGGGCTGCGTGCTAGACTTTCGCCAATCAAAGCCCCACGGGCGAGATGAGCCGTTCAGGAGCATTGAAACGTGACCGGGACATCCTCGAGAAGACGGAAAGCCGGCATCTACTCGGTGGCCATCGTTGCCCTCGTTGCGCAGGGGCTGGCGTGCGCCCCGGGTGAACCTGAACCGACCCGGATCGTCACCCGATTGATCGCACCGGGCGATCACGCGAGCTCCGCAGCGGCCGTGTTTTTCGACGCCGTTGAAGTCGAACGGTGGGAGTTCAACAGCGACAGGGATCTCGTCGGTTGGACATCCGAACGAATCGACACCACCTTCGAAGTCAATGAGGACGGTCTTCTGATCGAGAGCACCTCGACGGACCCCACGATTCTCCGCAAAGTCGACCTCCAGGCCGATCGCGTCAAGGCCATCAGGATCACCCAGAGTGGACTCACCAGCGACGCATACATGCAGCTTTATTGGGCCCCGCCCGGACAGCCGTTCAGCGAATCCAGAACCCTCGGCTGCTCAGCCAAAGACGTCACGGGTACTCTGATCCCGAGCTACACCTTTCGGGTCAACAACCATCCGGAGTGGACCGGCGAAATCGGAATGATCCGGCTCGATCCGACATCGGTCGCCAACCGGCGGCAACAGATCCACTCCATCACCGCGCTCGACTTCGTCCCATCCGAAGAGCGTGTGGCAGACGTGGCCGCCGTGCCCTGGCGGGTCGATGTCCACGGCGATGTTCGAACCGCCGTTCTGACCCCCCCGGGCCATGCCTTCCGAAGCGAGCTCACCGTCCCCCGCGGTGCGACCTTGCGGCTCGCTCAGACGACCGAAACCCGGGTGTCGGTTCCCGTCACTTTCAGGGTCGTCGTCGAGAACGACGGCACGGGCGAACGGATCCTCCACGAAACCATGATCAAACCCTGTCGGGCACGCGAGGGCTGCGTTTGGCGCGATGCCGCCATCGATCTCGCCGACATGCAGGGTCGGAGCATCCGACTTCGGTTCGAAACCGAGTCGGCGGAACCTCTCGACCTTTTCAAAGGGTTCCCCGCATGGGCGGGTCTGGAAGTCATCGCAGCCACGAAGGAAGAACTGCCGCCGAACGTGATCCTGATCGTGCTCGACACACTCCGCAGCGACCGGCTTTCGCTCAACGGCAACCCTCGAAACACGAGCCCGAACCTCGACCTCTGGGCGAGAAGTCGAGGCGTCATCTTCGACAACGTGGTCGCGCCGTCACCCTGGACGCTCCCGTCCCACGTTTCGATCTTCACCGGTCTCGATGCCCTCTCCCACGGTGTCAACACCGGCGATCCCATGCCGCCGGCGCTGGTGAGCATGGCGGAGCTTCTCAGGGACAACGGCTACACCACCCACGCCATCACCGGTGGTGCGTATCTGACCGACCACTACGGAGTCATGCAGGGTTTCGACAGATACGACTACCACCACCGCCCGGTCATTGATTCATCCGAGGCCGGAAACGACCTCGTCGAAGGCATCGATCAGACCATCGAGTGGCTCGACAACAACACCGACCGGCCCTTCTTTCTCTTCTTTCACACCTACGAGATTCACACCCCGTACCGAGCTCGCGAGCCCTTTTTCAGCCAGTTCCATCAACCCCGCCCGGGCGAGCCGAACCCTCCCGTCGACACGCTTCCCTTCACACCCCTCCGGGAAAACGGCTACTTGATGACCGCCGGTCTCCAGGCTCGCTACGATGGCCCGGACTCCCCCCTTCAGCAGATATCCGATGACGATTTCCCGATGGTGCAGGCGCTTTACGACAGCGGCGTTTCGTTCGCTGATCTTCACCTCAAAAGGCTCCTCGCCAAGCTCGAAGATCTCGGACTCGATGGCGAGACCGTCGTCGTCGTCACCTCGGATCACGGCGAATCCCTCGGTGAGCGGGGAAAAGCGGACCACAAGAGCCTGGAAGACTGGGAACTCCTGGTACCACTCATCATCGCCGCCCCGGAGAGCGACCATCCTGCCGGGCTCCGGGTCTCGAGCCAGGTTCGGCTCATCGATGTCTTTCCCACCGTCCTCGAGCTGGTCGGCCTGCAGCCTCCGGAAAAGGTCGACGGCCGCTCGTTGGTTCCGATGTTCACCGACCCCACGACCGCCCATCCCGAGGACGCCTGGAGCTACGCCTCATCGAGCAACTTCGGGGTCGGGCTGCGACGGGCGGGTCGTTTGAAGTACATCTTCAACAACTCGGCCTGGATGCCGATTCACGGTCTCGAGTCTCTCTATCGTCTGGACGTGGACCCCGACACCACAACCGATCTGGCCGCGACCGATCCCGAAACCGCCGAGCTGCGGAGGGAGACCGCCGAGACCTACATCCGACGCACCAGCGGCGTCAGAGTGCGCTTCTGCAATCGGCTCGAGGTCCCCATGGAGGGGCACCTCAAAGGAGACATCGTCCAACCCTTGAGGATCAAGACCTTCGAGCTTCCCACCGAAGACATCGAGTGGCGGTATCAAATGGTCAACTTTGTCGTCCCGGGCGGTGAGACCATGGATTTCTTCATCGAAGGCATCCCCTTCGGAGAGATGTATGTGACGGGGCGCTTCGACATCAAGAGCGACACCCGCACCGGCTTCAAGAAGGTCATCCGGCTGGAGACGATGACCGAGCCGTGGACCACCGCTTTCGACGGACGCCGCTGGGTTCAGACCTCCGGGGCGGAAACCGACAGCCTCTCTCACGTCGAGGTCCGGATCCACGGCGACCGGGCGGGCACGGGCGCCCCGGCCGATATCGACGACCAGAGCCGCGAGCTTCTGAAAAAGCTCGGCTACATTCATTGATCGATGCGACCCATGAAAGCTTTTCAGGCCCACACGCCCCGCATCTCCGATCGGCCCCGCGGATCATCCCCCGCCGGCGCACTCACCATCGCCGTCGCCATCATCCTCTCGGCGCATGGAACCGGGGCGCAGCAACAGATTCAGCTGCCCATCAGCGCACCCCTCACGACTCCGCGGATCGAGATGGACCTTTCAGACGCGCGGGTCCTCGTCATCGTCGGATCCCAGCAGCCCCCCCGTATCGATGCCCGGGTGGAACCAGCTGATTTTGCGGCTGAGGTGGTTCTCGATGCGGTCCTCCAACCCGGAAGCCTCACCCGCGTCCGGCGACCCGATGCCGATGGAGTTCCGCCAACGATCGTCGTCGAGATCACGCTCTCCGCGGATCAGCGCCTCACGGTGGTCGGCAACCGAATCGATCTCGAAATTTCAGGTACTCAGAGCGATGCAGCGGAAGCTCCCCTCGAGCCAGATCCGCACATCTCACGACCCGACAGGGCCTCTTCGAAATCGGAAGACCAGGCGCCGGACCCGGCCGCAGATCCAGTCGTCACCGCCATCGTGACCGACTCCCAAGTCACCGCCCACAATCTCGACGGCCTCTCCCTGACGGCAACGACGGGCATCATCGACATCACGAATCTTCACGGACCCCTGGTTCTCGATCTCCGCGAGTCGGAAGTCCACATTCGCGGCCACCGTGGTCAGGCGATCATCGATTCCATCGACTCGGAGACGACTCTTGAAAATGCCGATGGCAGGGTCTCGGTCAACCTCGACGGCGGTTCACTCAACGTCAACCGGTCACGATCGACGATTGACGGGAAGATCTTCACCGCCGATGTCGCGTTTGACTCGGTGTCGGGGCCGGTTCAACTCAGCGGCGAAGAATCGTCCATCCGAATCACCAGCGCGGCAAAGGTCCCGACCCAGATCGTCGGAAATGACCTTCGTGTCACATTGAGCGACCTGGGTGATTCCGTAAGAGCGGACCTCACCCGGGGGACACTCGATGCCGACCTCATCGCGGGCCGCATCGACCTCCAACTCTCCGATGAAGCCCAGGCAGATCTCCGCGATATTGGAGGTGACTTCGCCGCAGTCCTG
>JARFRM010000064.1 GCA_029287235.1 Thermoanaerobaculales bacterium | reverse complement strand
ATCGCAAGGTCCTATTGTGGGGCGGGATTCCAGCCTGCCCTTCAGTCACCTCCCGGCAACGAGGCCGCCAACACAACCATCGCAAGGTCCTATTGTGGGGCGTGCTTCCAGCCTGCCCTTCAGTCAACTACCGGCAACGAGGCCACCAATACAACCATGTCAAGGTCCCCTGCCAGCGAATATCGCGGTGTTGTGGGGCGGGCATCTTGCCTGCCCTTCAGTCACCTCCCGGCAACGAGGCCGCCACCACAACCATCGCAAGGGCCTATTGTGGGGCGGGCTTCCAGCCTGCCCTGCAGTCACCTCCTGGCAACGAGGCCGCCACTACAACCCTCGCACGGTCCTATGGTGGGGCGGGCATCCTGCCTGCCCTTCAGTCACCTCCCGGCAACGAGGCCGCCACCACAACCATCGCAAGGTCCCCGCCAGCGAATCTCGCGGTGTTGTGGGGCGGGCATCCTGCCTGCCCTTCAGTCACCTCCCGGCAACGAGGCCACCACCACGAAGTCTGAAAACCCTCACCCTCGCTCTTCTCTGCCATACTTTCCAGGTCAACAGGAGGTCCTCATGTCCGAGAAGGTCAACATCATCGGAGCCATCCGCACCCCCGTCGGCGCCATCGGCGGCGGCCTCGCCACCCTCCAGGCGCGCGAGCTCGCGACCATCGCCATCAAGGCCCTGCTCGAGAAAACCGAGGTGGACCCCGCCCGGGTGGACTACACGTGCATGGGCTGGGTCATGCAGGACCCGCGCTCGCCGAACCTCGCCAAGACCGCGGCCGAGTTCGCCGGCGTTCCGAGCTCGTCGCCGGGCACGACCTTCCACGAGAACTGCGCCTCGGGCGGCGCCGCCATCCACAGCCTCGCCCGGCGGATCCTGCTGGACGAGATCGGCCTCGGTGTCGCCGGTGGGGTCGAGTCCATGTCCAACGTCGCGCGCTACCTCTACACCGGACGGATCAGGAACCAGCTCTATGGCGACATGACCCTCGTCGACGGCCTTTTCGGCGCCCTCACCGATGTCAACGTGGGCTCGGGCGAACTCATGGGCCTGCTCACCGAACGCCTGGTCGAGCGCTACGACGTCAGCCGCGACGAACAGGACGAGATCGCTTACCGCAGCCACCACAACGCCCTCGCAGCGTGGGCCGACGGCTTTTTCGACGACTATGTGATTCCGGTGGAGATCCCCCAACGCCGCGGCGACCCGAAGATCGTCGCCAAGGACGAGGGACCGCGGCCCATCACCATGGACCAGCTCAGCGGCGCGAAACCCTACTTCAAACGCGACGGCGGCACCATCACCTCGCTCAACGCCTCGAGCCTCAACGACGGTGCGGCCGTGGTGCTGCTCGCAAGCGAAGAGAGGACCGCCGAGCTCGGTCTCGAACCCATCGCCGAGCTGCGGTCGTGGCACAACGTCGGTGTCGATCGCGAGTACATGGGAGAGGGCGCCTTCAAGGTCGTTCCTCCGCTCATGGAGCGCGCCGCGGTGGGTTTCCCGGACGTCGATTTCTTCGAGCTCAACGAAGCCTTCGCCGCGGTCCTCGGCGGCGCCTTCCACGACCTGCCGGATCTCGACCCCGACCGCACCAACCAGTGGGGCAGCGGGATCTCCCTCGGTCACCCGGTGGGCTGCACCGGCGCCCGGCAGATCGTCGACATGGTGCACCAGCTCCACCGGCGGGGCGGCAGGGTCGGCGTGACCACGAGATGCGTCGGCGGCGGGATCGGCAGCGGCGAGGTGGTCAGCCTGCCGAGCTGAACCTCATGCAAGATTCAGCCTCATCGCGGGAGGGGACCAACACCTCCCAACTCCATGCGCATCGGTCGGTATCAGCCTTCCCCGGTCCTTGCTCCCCACCCCTCACTGTGTTAAATTTCAGGCCCGTCTGAGCGGGAATAACTCAGTGGTAGAGTGTCAGCTTCCCAAGCTGAACGTCGCGGGTTCGAACCCCGTTTCCCGCTCCAGTTTTTTGTTTTTCAAACGGCGAGGTGTCCCATGGGTCTTTTCGGACGCGATGAACATTCCGACGGCGGCAAGCCTTCGCCCGCCGAGTCCAACACCCATCAGAAACACACCCCGTCCGCCAACTCTTCGGTCACCCTCGTCGCCAAGACCTCCCACGTGGATGGCGAAATCAAGGGCGCGGGCGAGGTCCGCATCGAGGGCACGGTCAAGGGCAAGATCGACTGCTCTGCAGCCGTGATCGTCGCCCAGGGAGGCACGGTCGAGGCCGAGCTCAGGGCCGAGACCACCACCATCGCCGGCACCCTCAAGGGCGATGCGTTCATCAGCCAGAGGATCGAGCTCACCTCCACCGCCCGGGTCAAGGGCGACATCAGGTCTCCGAGGATTCTCATCCGCGAAGGCGCCATCTTCGAGGGTCAGGTCTTCATGACCGGCAAGCAGGGCGCCAAGAGCCCCGCGCCCGACGAGAAGACAGAGAAGCCCGACGAGAAGACAGAGAACACCGTCAAGCCCGAGAAAAAATAGGACCGCCACCCCAACCACGGGCTTTTTGTGGCGGAGGGTTTTCCGCCCTTGAAGCGCCGACGTCCAGGGTTTGTTCGCAACCAGCCCGAAGTATTCATGAGGTTTCGTCGCGAGGGCAGCGAGGCGCCGATGGACCCGCTGCAGCGCAATTCAGAATTCAAGATTCGTATTTGAATGAATTGACTCCATCCCACCGCTGCGTGACCATGGACAGGGCATGAGCACAACCGACGAGAGCCACTCAACCCGCCCGGCGCGAGCATCCTGGATCGCCCTGCTCGTCGCCATCGGCATCTCCCTGCTGGTGGTCCTGCGGGTATTGGCGCCTTTCGCATCGGTTCTTCTGCTGGCGGTGGTGGCAGCCGGCCTCATCTATCCACCGTACCTCCGCCTCGTCAACGGTCTGCGCGGGCACCGCATGACTGCCGCACTCATCGTCTGCGTCTTTCTGTTGGTGATGGTGCTCGTACCCCTGTCCATCATCGCCACCGATGTCTCGGGCGAGGCCCTCGGCTTCTACGAGATGACCACCACCGAGCTCACCGAGCGCGGGGTGCTCGAGCGCCTCCAACAACGGCAGGAGCGGATCGAGTGGATCAACTCCTTCCTCGAGCCGACGGGGGTCGTCCTCACCGCCGAGGACGTTTCCGACTGGCTGACCACCTTGGGCGTCCGGCTCGGCGCGTTCTTCTACAAACAGGGCGTGGGGTTGGCCAAGGGCCTGGTGCGGTTCGTCTTCGGCTTCATCTTCTGGGTGGTCGTGATTTTTTACCTGTTGGTGGACGGCGAAACGGCGCGCAAGTGGTTCGGCAACACCCTGCCCATGCCCATCAAAGAACAGCAACTCCTCTCCCAGCGCTTCATGGACATGGCTTCATCCCTGGTCGTCGGCAACGGCCTCGCCGGACTCATTCAGGGTGTCGCCGGTGGGGTCGTCTTCGCCATCGCCGGTCTTCCCGGGCCGGTTCTGTGGGGTGCGGTGATGGGCGTCCTCGCCTTCATCCCGGTGATCGGGATCTCGATCGTCTTCATCCCGGCGTTCCTGATCCTGCTCATCGCCGGCGAGACCACCAAGGCCTTTGCGGTCTTCGTCCCACTGGCCCTCATCGCCACCGTTGTGGAGTACTGGCTCAAGCCCATGCTCGTCGGTCGCCGCGGTCAGATGCACACCCTGCTCGTCTTCCTCTCGCTCATCGGCGGTCTTGCCGCCTACGGCCCCATGGGCATCCTCATCGGCCCGTTGGTGATGACCGCGTTCCTGACCCTCGTGAGCATCTATCGCGAGCACTACAGCCCCTGGTTGGGTGTTGCCCGCGCCGAGCCCGGTGCAGAACCCGGCGATGGCCCCGCTCCTGAGGAGTAAGCGCTGCCCTGGTTACTTCCGCCGCTTCTCCAACAGGAACTTCGCCAGCTCGCCGACAAACGCATCCACATCCCGACCGGCCTCGCTGTCCTCGACCTCGAAGCTCTCGACCATTCCGGCGACCAGATCTTCCCGGCGGGCCACACCCTCCCCCATCGCCTCGACCAGGAACATTCCGGTCTCGTTCAACGTGAAGACCTGCAGGCTGTCCACATCCAGGATCACACCCGTTCCATCGACCAGCTTGGTCGTGGTCAACTCATCATCCGCCAACATGGCGGCCAGCTCTTGGATATCGCTCACACCCAGTTCCTTCCGACTCTCCCAACGACCTCTCGACTCCAGCAAAACTGAAGGGCAAGCTGGAAGCTCGCCCCTACAAGAGGAACGAGCGCCATTGTGGAGCAGGCTTCCAGCCTGCTTCGGTACTCCAAACAGAATCGACTGCCATTGTAGGGCACAGGCGCCATTGTGGAGCAGGCTTCCAGCCTGCTTTGGCGCCCCAAACAGAATTGACCACCATGGCGGCGGCGGGCGTCCAGGCTCCGTTCGAAACTCCGCCCGGCCAACGGGCGCCGACGCTACAATGCGTCATCCAACCGACATCCGAACACTGCGACGAATGCGACGGATGGGATGAATTGCGATGGAAGAATTCATAATTCACAACTCATAATTCACAATTCGAATACGATGGAATCACCCCATCCGAAGCTGCAACGAACTCTCGTAGGGCTCCTCGTGACGCTCATTCAGCCCGGTGAGCTCCAGCGCCTCGCCGTCCACGATCAGCCACGCGTGCCCGTCCACCGCATCGGCGCCGCGATCCGTCGGTCGAAAGCCGACATGCAGGACCACTTCGTGGCTGCCCGCCAACAACCCCCCAGCCACCAACGAGCGAGTCAGGCAGGTGTCGAGGCCGCCGAACCACCGCCCCCAGCGACTGCATGCCCGTTGCGCAGCCCGTATGGCCTCGGCCGGCGCACAAACACCGCCCCGCCCCGACCGCGAAAGCACCTTCTCGATCACCTTCGGCAGGGGGTCCTCCTTGACCCCCTGCGCCGCCGTGGCCATGGGCAGGGCACGAAAAAAGAGCATTATTTCAGACAGCGTTGCTCGCATCAGTCGGCCAACCCCACCCCGGACGCCTCGTTCCGACCGACTGTACTATCCCTTCTCGACATGGGAGCGATTGTAGCGCTGACTTCCCAGTCGGCGTCGAAGCTGACCAGGAAGGCTTAAAACGCCCACCAGGAGATGGGCGCTGCAGGACGTGTTGCAACTCCCCGGACAACACCACGCATCAACAGCAACTCGGGACACCCGACCGCCGATTCCGCAGGGTGTCCCGAAATGCACGTGCTAACCTTCAACGGTGCCCCAAACGACCTCGCTGATTGCCTCCACCCTCGACAAAGTCCGGGCACAACTTCCCTACCTCCCGCGTGCCCTGAAGCTCGTCTGGACCGCCGCCCGAGGCTGGACCGTCGCCTGGATAGCGCTCCTCGTCATCCAGGGCATCCTCCCCGTCGCCATCGTCACGCTCACCCGCACGTTGGTCGACAGTCTGGTCGCCGCAGTCGACGCCGACGGTGCGTGGGACGCCGTCCGCAGCCCGCTGTTGCTCGCCCTTCTCATGGCCGGCCTGCTCCTGATCAGTGAGCTGCTCCGCGCCCTCACCCGCTATGTCCGCACCGCCCAGGGCGAGCTCGTCTCCGATCACATCAGCCGGCTCATCCACGATCGAGCCGTCGCCGCCGATCTTGCCCACTACGAGACCCCCTCCTACCACGATCGGCTCCACCGCGCCCGGGTCGACTCCCGCCACCGCGCCGTCGCCCTGGTGGAAGACCTCGGCAGCCTGCTGCAGAACAGCCTCACCCTCATCGCCATGGCCCTCGTGCTCATCCAGTTCGGCTGGTGGGTGCCCCTGGCCCTCATCGCCAGCACCCTGCCCGCCCTGCTGGTGGTGGTCCGCTTCGCGGTCAAACGACACCAGTGGCTGATGAAGACGACCCCCGATGTTCGCCGCAGCTGGTATTACG
This sequence comes from Thermoanaerobaculales bacterium, assembly GCA_029287235.1. Lineage (GTDB taxonomy): Bacteria > Acidobacteriota > Thermoanaerobaculia > Thermoanaerobaculales > Sulfomarinibacteraceae > JAHECW01. The sequence continues at coordinate 9,390 of JARFRM010000064.1, read as the reverse complement.
ACTGGATCATGACCCACCGCGAGGCGGCCTCTGAGATCCGGCTCTTCGACCTCGGCGGCCACTTCTCCGATCTCTTCCAGTCGATCCGAACCCGCCTCCGCGGTGAGCGCCTGGCCATCGCCAAAACCGAGGCCGTCGCCGAGATGTTCGCAGGCGGCTTCGCCCTCATCGTCATGGGCGCCGCCACTGCCTGGATGGTCGTTCGGACCCTCGGTGGAGCCGCCACCCTGGGCGGCCTGGCCATGTTCTTCCAGGCCTTCAGTCAGGGTCAGAAGCTCACGCGATCGCTGCTGGAAACCCTCGGTCAGGCGGTGAGCAACACACTCTTCATGGAGAATCTCTTCGGGTTCCTCGCCGTGGAGCCCGAGGTCGTCGATCCGAAGATCGCCTCTGCCCCACCGCCTGACCAACCTCTCGCCATCAATTTCCGCGAGCTCACCTTTTGCTACCCGAGCGCCGAAGCGCCCATTCTCGAGAACTTCAACCTCGAGATCCCCGCCGGCCAGGTTGCCGCCCTCCTCGGTGTCAACGGCGCCGGCAAGAGCACGCTCTTCAAACTCTTGTGCCGGCTCTACGACCCGTCAGACGGATCGGTCGAGATCGGCGGCCTCGACATCCGATCACTCGAGCTCGCCGAGCTGCGCCGCCTTGTCACCGTTCTCTTCCAGGATCCCGTCCGCTACTCCGAGACCGTCCGTCGCAACGTCGAGCTCGGACAGGTCGGCCACGAGCGCGGCGCCGACGAAATCCACACCAGCATCGATGCGGCGGGGGCCCAAAGCCTCGTCAACCGCCTGCCCAACGGCATCGACACCCTCCTCGGCAGCTGGTTCTCCGGCGGCACCGAGCTTTCAGGCGGCGAGTGGCAGCGCATCTCACTCGCCCGAGCCGTCCTCCGCGACGCCCGCATACTCCTCCTCGATGAGCCGACGAGCGCCATGGACTCCTGGGCCGAAACCGACTGGGTCAACCGCTTCCGCGACCTCGCCCGAGGCCGCACCGCGGTGATCATCTCCCACCGCCTGACCACGGCCATGAAGGCCGATATGATCCACGTCATGGACCAAGGGAAGATCATCGAATCCGGCAGCCATCGAATGCTCCTCGAACAGGGCGGCCGCTACGCCGAAGCGTGGTCCGCGCAAATGGAAGCACACCCGGAGAAGCCCTAACGCAACAGGGCAAACAGGATGCTTGCCGCCACAAAGAACGACATGATTGTAGCCGCGAGCTTCCAGCTTGCGACCACATTCACGACCGACGACGAGGTACGCGCAATCGCCCGCGGGACACGGGCGCTACAAGGCGCGGAGGTGTTTTGGCAGCACAGGCGTCTCGCCTGCGATTGTGGCGCTGAGGGACGGCCACATCATTGTGGTGCGGGCGTCTCCGCCGGCTTGAACGCGATCGCAGCAACCGGGCTTGCCAGGGCGAAGTTTCGAACGAAGCCTGGACCCCTGGAATCGCCGAACTCCAGCTCGGCCCTTCCAACGGAACGAATGCCGAGCTGGATCTCGTCGATCCCAGGAACAGCAGAACCACTCCAGAGGCCGCCCGTACGTGGTTAGAAACACCGCCCAAGAACCCACAATTGAAGCAGCCACCCGCAACGCCTTACGATGGAATGCGATGGAACTCAAAACCAAAAATATCGAGCGATGCCTTCACAATTCACAGTTCGTTGTTTGCGTGGCTCCCCAACGCCCGATCCAACGTCACCAACTCCAAACCGAGCCTTCTCGCCAGCCACAGATACGCGGCATCGTAGGCCGTTAGTCCGGTTTCGGACGCCAGGGAACCAGCCGCATCGGCGGGCACCGATACGAGCTCGATGTCCAGAGCACCGAGCAACGAAAACGCCCTACCCAGCCCAACTTCCTGGTCGGGGTACCTCCGCAGCTTGATCACATACACGTTTGCCAGCTCGTAAGGCAACAGCGACGGCGCGATCAGGCGGGCGTCACCGAGGCGCTCGACCACATCCTCAGAAGCGGGCTCGTTGAACACCACCGCTGCAACGGCTGAGGCATCAACGACAATCGCAGAACTACCGCGCATCACGCGCCGACCTGACGACCTCCCCAGCATCCGCCCCCGTCTCGACGCCGAGTTCCCTCACCGCACCCAGAAACTCGCGAGGAGACATCGTTTCACTCCCGCGCACCGCATCCCCGAGGATCACCATGAGCTCCCCCTGGAGCGAGCGATGAGCGAGCCTCGCACGCTCGCGCAAGCGCTCGGCGACATCATCAGGGACATTCTTGATCGACAGATTCACAGGCATTTGGCACCTCGTTGGTTCTATTACAGATCCATTTTAGAACCATACGAATCAAACGTCAAGATCATTCGGATACGAACTACTGATGTCGTTGCCTGGACGAAACCCCGGCGTCTCTCGGGACCGCCGAGCTCCCATGGCCGGGCGAAGCTGGAACCGAAGCCTGCAGCTCGGCACCCCCTCAACAGGATAGACGCCGAGCTGGATCTCGTCGATCCCAGGAACAGCAGAACCACTCCAGAGGCCGCCCGCACGTGGTTAGAAACACCGCCCAAGAACCCACAATTGAAGCAGCCACCCGCAACGCCTTACGATGGAATACGATGGCAATTCATAACTCATGCCTCAAAATTCAAGATTGACCGCCCCAGATCGTTGCGATGAGAAAAAACCATCAGAAATTCAGCCCGTCACAGGCCGCCGCTTGTGACGTGCTGGATTGCTTGAAACAAATAGGCCGCAGCCTTAGCATTGAACCCATGGCCGTCGGCATCAAATACTCCCAATGCCTGGTTGAGTTCTCACAGCGATGGCCGTGACGCCAGACCTCCCGTGACAAAGCCCTGCTTCACCTTCGACCCGATCTCCCGGCTTCTCGCCGCGGCGCTGGCCGGCGAGCCCGACGCGGTTCAGACCCTCGCTGACACGCCCGACCATCGGGCGTTGATCGTCTCGAATCGCATCGCGCCCGGGCTGGCGATCCGTGCATCGGAGCTCGGCATCACGGGTCCCGAAGTGGAGACGTGGACGACGCACATGCGCTCAGCCGCCGTCCAACGACTCTGCCTGGAGAATGCCAGAAATCAGCTTGGCGCCATCTTCTCCGAGATCGGCATCCCCTGGATTCCTCTCAAAGGAGTCGGATTCGACAACAGCATCTACCCGCGGCCCGAAGAGCGGCTGTCAACCGACATCGACATCATGATACGACCCGAGGATGTGGAAAAGGCGGTGGATGCCCTGGTCGCGCAGGGCTGGCGTGATCTCATCAAATCGGAGAACCAGCGTCGATTCGTCTTCGATGAAGGTTACAACTGGAAGGCCTCCTCCCCCGACGGGGTCTTCACCGAGCTTCACTTCCGGTTGTGGGGTGGCGTATCCGAGAGCTTCGCTTCGACGATGTTCGAGCGGGCCGAACCGTTCACCGGTCTCGGTCCCGGGGCGCGTCGACTCACCACCGCCGACGCTTACCTCATCGCCGCCGTGCACGCGTGGCAAACCCCTTCGCCCCGTTATCTGGCTCTGTGGTGGGATCTTCAACGCCTCGCCCACACCATGGACCATGAATCCGAACGCGAAACCACCGCACGCGCAACCGAATACGGCCTTCAGCTCTTCGTGGCGCTGTCGTCGGCGGTCGCATACGAGTACTGGAACCACCCGGCCGTCAAGAGGATCGCCGACGCAAACCAGGGGATGTTTGGTCTGTCCGAACGGATCGCATCGAGGGTTCTCCGGGCGAGCTCACCCGGGGCGGCATCGCTCGGCGTCATCACCCTGGGCCGTCTGGCAGCCGGACGCCCGAGCCGAACCGGATGGCGCGCCATCCCCAGGCAACTTTGGCCACACCCAGGTGTCGTCGAACTGAAGACACCCGAAAGCTGGTCGTGGCCGCGACGCCGTCTGACTCTCATCGCCCGCAAGCTTCACCTGATGCGGGACTGAATCCGACCACGCCCGACCGCACTGCCTCGGCGCAGCATCTTGACCGCCCGGGACGACGCCCCTAGCATTGGCCCATGCAGCCGGAGGCCACTCACGTCACCACGCTTGTCGAGCTGTGGAGCCGTAAGAACGCCCCCCAAAGCGCCGATCTCCAACGTGCCCTTCACATCGCCCGCCGATGCGCCGACGAGCCCGACTCACCCCTGTGGTTGCGTTCCCTCTCCTGGCGTCTGGTTCGAGACAGCCACCGGGCGGTCGGTTGGGAGATCCCCAAGACCGACAGGCTCTCACAGTGCCGGGCCGCAGCCGCTTCGGTGAGCCACGCATGTTCGCTGCTGCAGGAAGAAATCACCAGCCAGACCCTTAATATCGACGGCCCGATCATGGTGCTCGGGGCGCTTGGCGCCGGAAGATCCCTCCTCGGTCGATGGGATGCCATCCCGTCGAGCGGAGCCGTCTTGGTCGCTTTCGACCGGGGCGAGAATGATCTTCCGTCGGCGGCGGAGCACAACATTCACCGCGGCGTGATGTGGGCCGGTCCCGGCCCGCACGCGAAGCTGCTGAAGAATCACAACGTTACGGCCGACCTCGGCGGGCGTGAGTTCCTCGTCCCCGGTCCCGGAATCATCATGGCTCGGACGCGTGCCCAGGACACCGACCTGGCCAACCTCAGCGCACTCGTCTTCACCGCTGCCGCCCACCAAGCGGCGTCCAAGGGACGATGGGCAGACGCCGAGGCCATCGCGCGGATCATGGACGCCGCCTCTTCCCCCGCCGAGCTCGCCATCCGCCTCGGCATCGACCAATGGCTCGGACTCAAGGTCTCGCCCACGAAACGGATGGCCATGGCCATCAAACGGATCTTCAGCCCTCCCGCTGCGTAGCATCCGACGAATAACCACGGTGCGAAAGCGTGCAATGACCGACAGCAAAAAAGCCCTCGACCTCTCGAGGGCTCGCGTCGCCGATCCGTGCTTACTGTGCGAACGGGCCCGGTCAACTCTGCGTGATCCGTGCCTCCGGTAAGAATTCGCTGAGAAATGCCCTCAACTCCGCTTCCTTACCCAGTTTTCCAAGCCCCCTGAACTTCTCCAATGCCCCGAGCACCTCGTGGTCGTCGTAAGTGTTGATGGTCCCGACGTAGATCTTCGGGTGCCTGGTCTTCTTCAGATCCTCACCCTCTGTTTCGAGCTCCTCGAAGAGCTTCTCGCCCGGTCGAATCCCGCTGAAGACGATGTCGATGTCTTCGAACGGTTTGAGTCCGAAAAGCGAAATCATGTCCTTGGCCATGTCGAGGATCCGCACCGGTTCGCCCATGTCGAGAATGAAGATCTCACCACCCTCTCCCATGGCGCCGGCCTGCAGGACCAGCTGCGAGGCCTCGGGAATGGTCATGAAGTAGCGCACCATGTCCGGGTGAGTCACCGTTACGGGGCCGCCGTTCAGAATCTGCTCGCGAAAGATGGGAATCACCGACCCCGCCGACCCCAGCACGTTGCCGAATCGAACCGAGATGAACCGTGTCGGGAACCGCGGGTTGAGATCCTGTACCGCCAGTTCCGCGACCCGCTTCGACGCCCCCATCACCGAGGTCGGCCGTACCGCCTTGTCGGTGGAGATCTGAATAAACGCATCGACCCCGGACTCCCCGGCCAACTCGCCGAGGCTTCTGGTCGCGAGGATGTTGTTCTTCACCGCTTCGGCGGGGTTCGACTCCATCATGGGAACGTGCTTGTGGGCCGCCGCGTGAATCACGACAGCCGGGGCGTACCTCTCGAAGAGCGCCTTCATGTGCCCGCGATCGCAGACATCGGCCACCAGCGGTACGATCGCCACCTCGGGCCAGGCCTGCCTGAGCTCGCGATCGATATCGAAGAGAACGAACTCGGCCCGCTCCACGAGCAAGACGGTGCCTGCCCCGAACCGGGCCACCTGCCGCGCCAACTCCGACCCGATGGACCCCCCGGCGCCGGTCACCATCACCGCTTTCCCGGCGAGAAACCGCCGCACAACCTCCTCATCGAGCAGCACCGGGTCACGCCCAAGCAGATCCTCGATCTCCACATCGCGCATCTTGCTGATCTCGACCGACCCGCTCAGAATCTCGTACAGCCCCGGAATGATCCGGGCCTTCACCGGCACGCTGTCGCAGATCTCCATGATCCGCCGGATGTCTTTGCGCTCCGCCCGGGCGATGGTGATGACCACGTGATCGATGTCGAGCTCGCCCACCAATCTGGGAATGTCCCTCGCCAGCCCGAGCACCTTCACACCTTGGATGACGGAGCCCTGCTTTTCGACGTCATCATCCACAAATCCCGCGATCTCCAGATCCAAGTTTCCGCGATTGGTGATCTCGCGAGCCGCCAAGACCCCCGCTCGCCCGGCGCCGACCAGCAGAACCGGTTTCTTGTGTCCGCCATCTGCGCCGGCCTCGCGACTTCGACGTTCGAATCTCTCGTAAACAAACCTTCGCCCAACTCTCAGAGCCAGGACGCCCCCGATTCCCAAAATCGTCGCCATCAGGCAGATGGAAAGCGGGACCCGCCACTGTCCCAACTCGGCCGGCAGGCCCAACCTCATCATCACCAGGAACAACCCGGACCAAAAACCCGCCTTGAAGAATGGAATCACCTCGGTCATGCCGATGTAGCGCCAGACGAAGGTGTAGATTCCAAATACCTGCAACGCGCTGAATTGAACAAGCAGGACCAGCGGCAGTTGGATCAGAGCGTTCTCGAACGTCTCGACCGGGACCGCAAACTCGAACCGAAGGGCGTACGACAGCAAGAATGCAGCCGCCAGAAGCAACAGATCCATGACGTACTGCATGGGCCGATTCAAGAGCCGTTGCCAGGGAACCGACCGGCGAGGCTCGTCTTCGGAAGCCTCGAACCCACGACGAATTCTCGGCATATCAGTCATTTAGGTTCATCTTGTTTCCGCCATTTGCGACCAAACGGAGCTCCCGATCTGTGTCACCGTGACCGATGCGGGCCGTACCTTGTCTGTCATCCTGTTTGAGCGACCAAAGTGAGCGAGCCGAAGGGTCTCCCGCGGCACAGAACGAAAACCCGGACATCATCGGCTGCCCACCCTCTTTACGACCGAGATCACTCTGTCCCGATCCTCCCGGGTCAAGCTCGATCCACTCGGCAAACACAGCCCGTTCTCGAACAGCGCCCGGGCAATCTCTCCACCACGCACCCGACACTCGGCAAACACCGGCTGCAGGTGCATCGGCTTCCACACCGGCCGAGCTTCAATATTCTCCGATTCGAGAGCGAGCCGAACATCCTCGCGAGTCGCACCGAAATCGGCGGGGTCAATCGTCAGACAGGTCAACCATCTGGTGCACCTGCCGTGTGAAGCCTCGGGCATGAACTCGAGCCCCGACAATCCGGCCAGCTCTCGGTGGTAGTGCGCGAAGTTTGCCCGCCGCGCCCGGACTCGCTCATCCAATACCCGTAGCTGCCCACGACCGATGGCCGCCAGAACATTGCTCATCCGGTAGTTGTAGCCGATCTCCGAGTGCTGGTAGTGCGGCGCCGGATCGCGAGCCTGGGTCGCCAAAAAGCGCGCCTTCGACACCAGCGCCTCGTCGTGGGAGACCAGCATCCCACCACCCGAAGTCGTGATGATCTTGTTGCCGTTGAACGAGAAGATCGCACACCGGCCAAAGCTTCCGGCCGGTTGTCCGTTGCAGCTGGCACCCAGCGCCTCGGCCGCATCCTCGATCAAGGGCACGTCGAACTCATCGCAGATCTCAACGATCTTCGCGTAGTCTGCACATTGACCGTAGAGATCGACAGCGATGACCGCCGCCGCCTGGTTGCCATCCTCGGCCCTCTGTACGAGTTCCTCACGCAAGAGGTTCGGATCGAGGTTCCAGGTCTCCAAATCCGAGTCGATGAAGATCGGCTCCGCTCCCACGTAGGTGATGGCGTTCGCCGTCGCAGAGAACGTCAACGCGGGGCAAACCACGACGTCCCTGCGACCAACACCCTCCATCAGGAGCGCCAGGTGAAGTGCTCCAGTACCAGATGACAACGCCGCGGCGTGCGGTACCTCGACCGCTTCAGCGAACTCGTGCTCAAAAGCATCCACCTGCGGGCCGAGAGGCGCGATCCAGTTGGATTCAAACGTCTCCTGCACGAGGCCAGGTTCGTCACCACCCATGTGCGGTGGTGAAAGATAGATTCGTTTCATGGCTGCTCAATCATCCATCGAGGGTCTTGCCGGCAAACCCACGGCAACGACATTCCCAGGGACCCGATCAATCACAACACCGCCGGCCCCGACCGTCGCCCAACTCCCAATGCTCGTCCCTGGAATCGCACGCGAGCCGATCCCGAGCAACGCGCCTTCCCCAACTGTGACATTTCCCGCCAGATTCGTCCCTGGGGCGAGGTGTGCAAATGAACCGATCCGACAATCATGATCAATTGATGCGCCGGTGTTGACGATTCCGTGAACGCCGATCACCGTATCTGGCTGGATCACGACCCCAGCAAAAACCACCGTCCCATCACCAATCACGACAGACTCGTGAATAACCGACGCCGGGTGGACGATCGACACCCAGCTTGCTTCCAACCGGTCCGCAACGCGTTTTCGTGATTTGTTGTCTCCGATTGCGATCACCGCTTTATCTGCCTCAACGCTCCCGATATCTTCTGTACCGCCGACTACCCTTGCCCCGAGAATTTCAGAGCCGTGAGTCTGGGGGGCGTCGTCCAGAACCGCACAAACATCCCAGCCTGCGGCGCGAGCTGTCGCAATCACGACTTTGGCGTGACCTCCCGCACCCACGACGACCAAGCGCCCCAAATTACTCACCGTCACCCCCCATGAACTCAGGCATGGTCGCATGACCTTCGGCGCTGACCCCCCTGCCGGCCACCACCTGCCATGCGGTCATGCAGAGGATCTTCAGATCCAGCAAGAAACTCAGATTGTCCACATACCACACGTCATATTCGAACTTCTTTCCCCACGTCAGAGCATTGCGACCATTGACCTGCGCCCATCCGGTGACCCCCGGCTTGACCTCGTGGCGTCTTGCTTGTTCTTCGTCGTATCGTTCCAAATACTGCATCAAGAGCGGCCTCGGCCCCACCAGACTCATTTCTCCTCGGAGGACATTGAGCAATTCGGGCAATTCATCCAGGCTCGTCCGGCGAAGGAGCTTACCTAGTCGTGTGATTCGTTTTTCATCCGGAAGTAGATCACCCTTCTCACCGGTAGCTCCTGTCATCGTCCGGAACTTCATGATCTCAAACGCCCGGCCGCCCCGTCCCGGCCTTTCCTGCCGAAACACCACCGGCAGCCCCATGCTCGCCCAAACAAGAAAACCCAGGACCACCACCACCGGCCCCCAAAGAGGAAGAGTGACCGTCACGGCCGTGAGATCCAGGAGCCGTTTGCCGAATGCACGGTACATT
>JARFRM010000060.1 GCA_029287235.1 Thermoanaerobaculales bacterium | reverse complement strand
GTAATAGCCACCGGCGATCCAGTCGAGCTTGGACGACGAACCCTGGAACCGCAACTCCTGTGAAATGAGAGTATCGATGGTGTTGAAATACTGAAGAAGGGTGCTGGAGCCGCCGAAGTCCTGCATCGCCTCGATCTCTTCTGTGACGTACCCGGTAATGGAGACCAGCTCGACGTTCTTGCCGAGCATGGCGTCGAGGTGGAGAGACCCCATGAAGAATTCGCGAGTCATGCCGAAACTGTCCTTGGGCCAGTCGGCGCCCTCGGCCGGTTCGGTCGAGGTGTCGTAGCCGTAATCGGTGATCAGATCGGGCGAGAGCGTACCGCAATAGTAGGAGAGAATTCCCGACACGCCGTCGGTCTCGAACGGGCCGCAGTTGTGGAGGCTCTGGTCGAACCACGCGAAGGCCGCGGGGCCGTCGTCATCGGCCGAGTAGAACCCGCGGAATTTGATGGCCACATGGTCCGAGATGTCCCATTGGAGCGCCCCCTCTACGGCGTTTGTCGACTGGGCGCCCATCTTGTCGCCGAATGGGTTGTCGTAGCCACCGTCGTAGTCATAGTACCGACCGAAGAGGTGGTAGCTGACCTTGTTCGAGATGGGTCCGCCCAGGCCGACCGCTGCGTCGAGTCTTCCGTTCTCACCCAAGGTCAGGGCGGCGTTCCCGGCGAAATCGGGGGTCGGGTTCTGCATCACGAAATTGATCGCGCCGCCAAAGGCCGACCGGCCGTAGAGCGCACTCTGCGGTCCCTTGACCACCTCGGTTCGTTCGATGAGCCCGACACTGATCCACGACGTGGCTCCCGGCAGGTAGATGCCGTCGATATAGGACGACGAGATCTGGGCGATCCGATCGATGGTTCCGGCGTCCATGCCCCGGAAAGCGATGTTGGGATCGTCCCGGGCGCCGAAGTAGTTGCTGATGTGAATACCGGGTGTGTTGATGGCGACGTTTTCGACATCGAAGATGCCCAATTCGGCGACCGCATCCGCGGTGATGGCTCGGATGGTCAGCGGAACATCGTCGAGAGATTCCTGGGTCTTGCGGGCGGTCACCGTGATCTCTTCGATCTGACGGGTGTCCGAATCGCCGTACTCACCCAGATCATCGCGCTGCGCGAGCTCCTGTTCCTCACCGACCCCTTCGACTTGGTCGACGGGCGGCTCGTCCTGGGCCCAACCGGCGCCCACGAAAAGCAGCACGACGAACAAACAGACCGTTGTTCGTTTGATCATGACACTCATTTCCTCCCCCTTTTTCTCTCTTTCTTGATTGTTGAATAGATAAGAATCAATAGCCTTAACCGGCTCCGCGCCCGAGGTCGGAGCCGGTGAATTCTGGGATCGAGCGCCGTGGTCGGCTATGGGCATCTCCCTGCCATTCTGGCCGAGTCGTTAGATTGTACGAACAATATGCTAACATCAGGCATAGGGGCTGTCAAGACAACCCAAATCCCGGTGTAAAGGAGCCGTTTAGATGCCTTCCGCCACCCCAGTCCGGAACCCCCGTACCGGCGAGAACGACTTCGTCATCGAGCCCTACGACCGTGAGGACGTGGAACGTGAGGCCGCCCACATCAGGTCGAACCAACCGGCCTGGGCCGCCGATCTCGATCTGAGGATCGCGACCCTCGAGGCCTGGAAGGACGAGCTCGTCAAGGCCCGCGGCGACATCGCCGAAGCCCTCACCATCGACACCGGGCGGCGGGCGCTCTCCTACGCCGAGGTCGATGTCATCATCGGCGCCACGGAGCGTTGGTGCCGCCAGGCTCCCGAACTGCTGAAGCCGCCGCAGTCGCGCAACTCCGAGATGCCAGGCATCGAGCTCAGCTGGGCCTACTCGCCCTACCCCGTGGTCGCCATCATCTCACCGTGGAATTTCCCGCTCATCCTGACTCTCATCGACGCCGTGCCGGCACTGGCCGCCGGCTGCGCCGTGATGGCCAAGGCGAGCAAGGTCACCCCCCGCTTCGTCGAACCCCTGGCCGACACCATCGCCCGGGTGCCCGAGCTCGACAAGGTCTTCCGCATGATCCGCGGCGTCGGCCGGATCGGTTCGGTGATGATTGACTACGCCGACGCGGTCGCTTTCACCGGCAGTATCCCGGTGGGCCGCATCGTCGCCCACGCCGCCGCCGAGCGCCTCATCCCGGCCTTCCTCGAGCTCGGCGGCAAGGACGCCGCCATCGTCACCGCCGACGCCGACATCGAGCGCGCCACGACCTCCCTGCTCCGCGCCTCGGTCGCCAACACCGGCCAGGCCTGCCAGTCCATCGAACGGATCTATGTCCAACGGCCGGTCTTCGACGACTTTGTCGCCAAGCTGGTTGAGAAGGCGAAGGCGGCCCAACTCAACTACCCCGACATCAACTCGGGTCACGTGGGACCCCTCATCGCCGCGGAGCAGGCCGATATCATTCGTGACCATGTGGCGGACGCCGTCGCCAAGGGCGCCACCGTCCATACCGGTGGTGAGATCCTGAACCACGGTGGCGGCGCCTGGTGCCGGCCCACCGTTCTCACCGAGGTCTCGCACGACATGGAGTGCATGCGCGAGGAGACCTTCGGGCCCTTGATGCCGGTGATGCCGTTTGACACGATCGACGAGGCGGTTACTCTGGCCAACGATTCGAATTGCGGACTCTCGGGAGCGGTCATCGCCGGCTCGCGGGAGGAGGCCGAGGCCATCGGCCGCCGAATGGAGGCCGGCGGCATCAGCATCGGGGACGCCGGAATGACCTCCTTCGTGCACGACGCCGAGAAGGACTCGACCAAGGAGTCGGGGATCGGCCGGTCGCGCATGGGCGCCAGCGGACTGCTGCGCTTCCTGCGCCATCGCGCCCTCATCTGCAACACCGGTGACACCTGGCCGCTGGCGATGTTCCAGGAGGGCTCGCAGAAGCTCTGAGGCGATTCGCGGAGAGGATCAAACCGCAAGGGCGCAAGGATCGCAAGGACATTGCAGTTCTTGATCTCGCGTTGAAAGTTTTGAGCTGTCGGACTGGCGTGACAACTCAATGGATGCCGAATGGACTCAGCCAAGCAGGCTGGAAGCCTGCTCCACAACATTGGATTGGCTTTGGGGGATGCCGACCACCCGCCCTTCAGGCTCATTCAAGCTTCGAGATCGCCGCCACGAAGTTGAAGCGCGCACCGGTTTCGCTTCGCTGGACCGTCATTCTGTGATGGCCTTTGCGTCCCTTGCGTCCTTGCGGTGATTACCTGCGCAGCTACTTCCGGATCTTGCGCGAGATGTACTCGCCCCGTGGGGTGCCGGGGAACGTGCCGTTGTCGTAGACGCACTCACCGCGGAGATAGGTCTTTTTGACCTTGCCCGAGACCTCGATGCCGTCAAAGGGCGTGTAGCCCTGGGCCGACGGTGAGTCCTCGGCTCGGATGGTCCATGTCTTGTTGGGATCGAAAAGCACCAGATCGCCATCGAGACCCGGCGCGATGTCCCCCTTGGACCAGAGACCGAATCGTTGCGCGGGTTTGAAGCTGAGCAGCTCTGCGATCCGGTTCTCGCTGAGGCCGTGCTTCTTTCCTTCGCTGTAGAGACCTGTCAGCAAGTACTCAGTGCCACCGAAACCGGACTTGCCGCCCCACACGTTGTTCTTGTCCACCGGGTCGAACTTGAGCTCCGACGGGCAGCAGGCATGATCGGTGACCACCCAGTCGATCTTGCCCGACATGAGCGCGTGCCAGAGGTACTCGCGATCCTCCCTCGTACGAATGGGCGGGTTGACCTTGGCCCGGGTGTCGCAGTTGTCGAGATCGAGCAGCAGGTGCCCGACGGTGGCCTCACGGCCGATGTTCACATCGGGGTAGACCTCCTGCATCTTGAGCACGGTCTCGACGGATTCCCTCGACGTGAGGTGGAGAATATTGATGTTCGGGCACCCAGCGGCGTGCGCGAGGTAGGTGGCGATGACGATGGACAGGCCTTCGGAGTGGGGCGGCCGCGCCAGGTGGTAGGCCTCCATGTCGTTGAGACCGCGCTCCTCCTGGATGATTCTGGTCCAGGCGTTCATGAGCTCGGGATTCTCGCAGTGGAAGCTGACGCTGATGAGATCGCGCGCTTCCGGGTACATATCGACGACCTTCTTGGCGCCGCGCAGCACGAACTCGAAGTGGGCGAGGTCGTAGCGCTCGTCGGGTTCGGTCATGAGGAACTCGGCCTGATTGTCCGATTTCCCATGCAGGCCATAACCGCCGTAGAACATGAAGAGCTTGAAGGTCGGCACACCGAGCTTGTCGTAGATGTCCGGCATCTCGGCGATGTGCTCGTTGCCCGCCGGCATGAGGTGGAAGCCGTAGTCGACGTGATAGCGGCCACCGGCCTGCGCGAGCATCTCCTTGAAAAACTCGAGGTACGGCCCGCCCTTGTTGAGGTAGTACTGGCCGGTCCTGAAGTAGGTCAGCGACGTGGTGACCCCTCCCATGGCGGCGCACTTAGACTCGGTCGGCGCGTCCTCGGCAAGATTGCGGTAGATGCCGATGTGCATGTGGGCATCGACAACACCGGGGAAGGCGATCAGGCCTTTTCCATCCACCACGTCCGCAGCGGTGGCGGCATCGATCTCGGGTGCCACCCGCGCGAACTTGCCGTCTTTGAAGGCCACATCGGCCTGCTGGAGCCCGGTGCGGTTGGGACGCGCCAGTCGCAGGTTCTTGATTACTCGGTCATAGATCGGGTCGCTCACGGGCCACCTCCGGGAGGCTCAATATTTGTCTGAAGTATAGTACAATCGGACCGCGTTCGTCCACGGGGTTTTCGAAGAAAGCCGAACACCGCGGTTCATCAAGGAGGATTCCATGATTCGTCGTCCTTTCGCCCTCGTTCTCGCCCTTCTCTTCTGCGTGATCGGCCCCGTCGGCTCCGACGACGAGCCCTACGACGGTGCCGATTTCAAGCGCGTCACCCTGGTGGTTGCCGACATGGAGAAATCGCTGCAGATCTACCGCGACATCCTCGGTTTCACCCTTGACGGCATCATGGAGTCGTCCGCAGAATCCTACTCTTACCCGGTCTTCAAAATCGACCCCGAGGCAGAGGTTCGATTCGCCACCCTCAGCGCCGGGCCGGAGCAGATCCGCACCATGGCGCTCACCGAGATCACGGGAATGGACCTTCCGAAACCCGGCCGCCCTTTCATGACCGCGACGGTGATTCGGGTCGCCGATCTCGACGGTACGTTCAAGAAACTCGAGGCTCTGGGGTTGGAGATCGTGCCCGGAACCATCGCCGAACGGCCCGGTGAGTTCAAGTTCAAGGAGCAGGCATTCGTCGACTTCGACGGACACCTCATCGTGCTGTATCAGATGCTTCCGCTGGAGTGAGGTCTTGAAACCGTGCCAAGTTTATACATTTACATAATTTGGCGGATGAGTCGACCAAGAATGTGTAAACCTGGCACCATTTGATTTGTGAGCCTCATTCCATAAGTGGTGTGAGGTGAGGATACGTGACCGGATTCCAGAAATATGAGGGAGAGTGGTAGGATTTCGTCCTGCGATGACACCCTCGACCACCAATGAAATCGACACGCCCACGCGCCGGTCGTTCTACCAGCGACGAGTGGGTGTGCTTGGTAAGGTGCTGACGATTGTGTGGCTGGTGGGCAACAGTGCCTCCGCCTCGATCTACATCGCAATGGGTTGGTGGCCTGAACTCTTCACCCTTGGGCAGGCGTTCTCGTGGTCTGCACTCCTGATCTGCTTCGCCATGTGGATGGTCTGCCGTCGTGGGACGCATCCTCGTCGGTTTGTGAGTGCGGTGGAGAGCGCGTCCATGATGGGCTCGGCGGTGGCCGTTGCCCTCATGGGACGGTACATCGCCCCACAGGCGCTCGATATCACCGCCGAGCTTGAAGGCATGGATCTGGAGATGCTTGACCCCAGGGTTCTCGCTGCGATGTCCGGGCTGCAGCTGGAACAGTTCCTCGTCGCGCTCATGTTCGGCCTCGCCTTCGGCTATGTGTTGCGGGCGGCACTGGTGCCGAGCACGGTGAGTCGCACAGCGTGGATAACGGTGCTGGCCATCGTTCCGTTGTTCGCGCTCTACGTGTTTGACTGGGTGCCTCTGGCGGTCGACCGATCGATGCGCGGGGCCATCGGGCCGAACCAGACGGTCTCTTTGGTGGTCAACGTCCTCATCTGGTGGACCCTTGTGACCATCGTGTGCGTGTCGATTTCGCGTATCATCCACAACCTGCATCGCGAAATCCGCCAGGCGATGCGGCTTGGTCAGTACACTCTCGACGAGAAACTCGGAGAGGGTGGAATGGGCGTGGTCTACCGCGCCAGCCACGCCATGATGCGCCGGCCGACGGCGGTCAAACTGCTTTCTCTCGAAAAGGCGGGCGAAGCCGGCGTGGCTCGATTCGAACGCGAGGTGCAGCAGACGGCTCGACTGACCCACCCCAACACAATCACCATCTACGACTACGGCCGCACGCCCGACGGAGTGTTCTACTACGCGATGGAATTGCTCGATGGCGCCTCGTTGCAGACCGTGGTCGACAGGGATGGTCCTCAGCCCCCGGGACGGGTGCTGCGCGTCATGGAGATGGTGGCCGGTGGTCTGGCCGAGGCGCACGACCTCGGTCTCATCCACCGCGATATCAAACCAGCGAATATCTTCCTGTGCCGCCAAGGTGGTGAGCTCGACATCGCAAAGGTGCTCGATTTCGGTCTGGTCAAGATGGTCGAGGGGCCGCGCGACGCGAATCTGACTCACGATGGGGTGGTTTCCGGCACGCCGCTTTACTTGGCGCCCGAGGCGCTGATCAATCCGGATTCTGTGGATGGTCGCAGCGATTTGTACGCCTTGGGTGCGGTGGGCTACTTCATGTTGACGGGTGAGCAGGTCTTTTCCGGCAACACCGTCGAAGTCTGCGGCCACCACCTGCACACCGACCCGACGCCACCGTCCGTCCGGCTGGGGCGTGAGCTCCCGGCAGTACTCGAGGCGGTGGTGATGCAGTGCCTGGCCAAGAATCCGGATGAGAGGCCGCAGAGCGCCGCCGAGATCCGTGAGCGGCTGGCCGCCTGCGCCGGCATTCCTCAGTGGAGGCAGGCCGACGCCCGAGAGTGGTGGAGCGAGCATGAAGAGGCTCTGGAACCCGAGCAGGCCGATGTTTCGATCCTCGAAACCAGGGCTTTGGCTGTGGATCTCAGTCGCACGCAGTAGGGAGACCATGGCGGCCGGGGGCAGTGACCCGCGGCACCCTTCCACCGGTGCCGACACAATCCATGCGGTGTATGATGACGCGTGGAACAGAGAGAATGAATGACAGGAGGGATGACCCCGCGGCCACGGTCCAGGGCGATATTCGTCCGGCGTCAGCCACCGGTGTGCGAACCATCGCCCGCCTCATCGTCCTCTCCGGGTGGGAAATCGGTCGGGTCGTCGAGTTGACCCGCGGGAAAACCGCCATCGGCCGCTCCGAGGCTGCGGATGTCATGATCCCGGAGCCATTGATCTCCCGCCGCCACGCCCGAGTCCTCCGCCTTCGAATCGGCGACAACGATTTCTATGAGGTTGCCGATCTCGGATCTTCAAACGGCACCTTCGTCAATCACTCGCCGGTACAGCACTCCGGCCTGGCAGATGGCGACACCCTGCAGATCGGCCCGGTGCTTTTCAAGTTCGTGGTCCGTGACGAGACCGAAGGGGCCTTCTACCGTGATGTCCACCGCCTGATCCACTACGACCAGCTGACCGGTCTGCTGACCATGGACTCGTTCCTGCGCCGCGTCCGGCCGGAGTTGGACCGGACGAAAGTGCTGACCCTGGCGATGACCGACCTCGACGGACTCAAACGAGTCAACGACACGTACGGACACCTCGCCGGCCGCATGGTCGTGCGCGAAATGGGCGTCATGTTCCGCTCCGTGCTGCGCACCAGCGACGTCGCCGGGCTGTATGGTGGTGACGAGGCGGTCATCGCGTTTCCGGAGACCGCCCTCGACGATGCGGCGCTGCTCGCCGAGCAGCTCAGAACCACAGTTGCAGAGCGCCGTTTCGAACACGACGGCAACGAGTTCTCGGTGACCATCAGCCAGGGGCTGGCGCAGTGCCCCGAGCACGGCCGAACGGCCGAAAACCTCATCAGCGCCGCCGACGGTGCCCTCTATGCCGCCAAGGCCGCCGGCCGCAACTGCGTGCGAACGGCGTAACGAAAACGGTGCCGGAAGAAGGTTCCGCCGCCCGGTCGGAAGTAGAGGTTGTTGCCGTACCCGGTGATGTCGCCATCGGTGTCGACAACCGGGGTAGTGTCCGGGTCCGATCGAAAGACGTTGTTGCGCACCTCGAGCGCCGCGATGTCCGCGTCGTTGCTGGGAATGAGAATCTCGTGCGACCAGCCCGGGTAGTGGTTTCGAAAGAAGGTGTTCGAGAAGATCCTGATCTCCAGGGTGCCCATCATGGTCATGAACCGCACCCCCTGGTATGTGTTCTCGAGGATCAGGTTGCCGTAGACGTCGACCGAGGTGTCGCCGCGGACGTGGAAGAGGACACCCATCTCGGCGCAGTTGCGGACGATGTTGTGGCGGATGATCGAGCTCTCCGGACCGCGAAACCCGATATCGTGTGAGCTGACGCTGATGCCCACGCCGCGCACTGTGTCGTGCACCGAGTTGAACTCGAACACGGCGTTCTTGACGTGGTTCTTCATGGGAAGCGCCGAACCGGCGTAGTCGGGGTCGAGCCCCGTGGCAAAGATCTCGTTGCCCCGCACCAGGACGTTCTCGATTCGGCTCGACGGGTCGTCATTGGCAGAGTAGATGTTGATCCCGCCCCGCGAGATGTCGAAGACCTCGCAGTCAAGAACCTCGACATTGGCGGTCACCCGGCTGCCCCCGTAGCCGCTGCTGACCACGATGCCGTACTCGTACTGGCCGAGGGAGGACTGGCTCGACACACCATGGACGACGCAGTTCTCGATGGTCTTGTTCGCGCCGATCATGCTGCCCGCCGATTGCGGCCAGTTGACGCCGATCCCACTGGTCACCTGCAACCCAGCGTCGATCTCGAAGCCCCGAACGACGGTGGGCAGGGTGGGGTGGTCGTCCATCAAACTGACCACGGAACGGCTCAGGGCGCCACTGGCCCTCAAGGTTGCCCTGGTCCCGCTGCCCCACGAGGCGCCATCGTAGGTGACACCTCCGATCACCTGCAGCAAGGCGGCGCCGGTGCTGCTCTGCCAGGTGCACGAGCTGCAGAAGAAAACCGTGTCTCCGGAGCTCAGTGTCGCCGAACCGGCCCATGCAGGCATCCCTGGGCAGTTCCTCCACGGAAGGTTTTCGGTACCCGGGTTGGCGTCGCTGGCCTGCGCGTGTGTCGGATTCACGAAGTACTCGGCACCAGTTGCGTACGACGTGCTGAGGCACAGTATGATGACGACCAGTCTCACTCCGAGAGGTATCATGGCTATCCCCAACAGCCATCCTACGGTTGTGGGCGGGTTCTCGCGGTGACCCATCCCCAAACTTCGCTCGAATATTCCGGATAGGTACCACCCAACCGTAGTCAGTGAAACGTCACCCCGGCCAGGTCACGGTGGATGCCCTGTCGATACCGGTACTTGGGATAACCCATGATCAGCGAGGTCAGCACGCGGTGATCGTCCGGGATGCCGTATCGGGTGCGGAGGCTCTTTTCCCGGTCCACCACGGGCGCGATCATGCCGATGATTGTGGTCCCCAGACCCAGTGAGACGGCGGCCAGCATGGCGTGATGGCAGACCAGGTGGGCATTCTCCTGATACGACATTCCCCAGCGGTTGGCGTGGAAGATCATCAGCGCCGGAGCTTGGTACATGTAGCGGTCCGTACCGTCACGACGGTACAGCTCGTTCGCTTCGCGCGCAATGTCGATGACATGGTTCTTGAGCACGCCGTAGGTCTCGGCGCCCGCGCTGAGCCGGACGATGGCCCGCCCGATGGGTTTGGAGAAGGCCCGGATCATCTGATCGTAGTGCTTCACGAGCTCGTCAAGGAGGAATCTCCGCTCCTCGGGATCGTTGATCACCACCACCTCGGTGGTGTGGGGTGGGACGCCCATGGGCGCCGTGGCTGCGGCTGTCAGGATCTTGTCGATCACCTCGCGTTCGACCGGCCGGTCCTTGAAGGTCCGCACGCTTCGGCGCGACCTCAGGAACTCGAAGAACTCGTCGTAGCCGAACGGTCTCGGCGCAAGCTTGCTGAAATTGTCGGCATCGAGGTCCGGCATCGCCAGCGCCTCGGTGGGACACACCGCGATGCACTGACCGCAGAGGATGCATCCATCTGCGCGTTCCTCGACTGTCGCGGGCTTTGAGCTCACCATCTCGATCGCGTTCTCGGGACACACGTCGGCGCAGGTGCCGTCGCCGTTGCAGGTTTCCATGTCGACAATGTGCAGTGATCCGTTCATCGAACACCTCCTACCTGCTCGATCCTACGGTGTTTGTCATCGACCACCTCGCCAGGCTCGATCTCTTCCCAGACAGTGTGCTCGACGAGTCCGTACTCTCTGAGGGCGAGGGCGAGGTGGGCTGCCAGCGTACTCGGACCGTCGCCTCGGATATGAATAGCGACGTCGGTGTCGAGACCGTGGCGCCGGTAGAGGGTGGCAACTCGGCTCCCGCGGCCCTCGGCCCAGATCGACTCACGGATGCGATCGGCGAGAGCTTCGAGCGGTTCGCCCGAGGAGCGCAAGTGGATGATCTCGAGTGTGTTCATGCCGTCCTCCTCGAATACAAGGCCTTGGCGAGCAGCCAATCACGCAGACCCACCGGGAGACGAGCCAGGTTCTTCATCTTTCTGGCGCCGGGCCCGACCTCGAGGTGAGCCCTCGGCCTCGAGGCATGCAGTTCGCGTTCGATGACCCGTGCCACGTCGATGGGCTGGATCCCCGGCAGATCCTTGACCTCACGGTCGAAGAACTCGATCAACGGGCGGTAGAGTTCCAGGACCTCCGGACTGGCGTTGTCGATCATGCGCTCGCGATCGGCGACAATCTTGCCGAGCGCTTCGGTATCCACCTTGCCGACCGCTACGCACGACACCGAGACACCGAACGGTCGGAGCTCGACTCGAAGACTGTCGCTGATGGCTTGGACCGCGAACTTCGAGGCCGCGTAGGCGCTCTTGTCCGGAATGGCGAGCAGGCCATGCCCAGAGCTGATGTTGATGATCCGGCCGCGGTGTCGTCGCAGTAGGGGAAGAAATGCCTTGGTGACTGCCAACAATCCGAGGACATTCACATCCATCAGCGTTTTGATGTCGCTAGCCGGCAGCAGCTCCAGCGGACCGTTGAGCGAGAGCCCGGCGTTGTTGACGAGGCCGAATAGCCCGCCCGAGGTGGTCTGCGACACGGTGTCGACGGCGGCGGCGATCGAGTCTTCGTCGGTCACGTCGAGGAGGACCGGCGTGAGGCGATCGGATGCCTCGGCGGCAAGGGCGTCGCCATCGGAGGGCTTGCGCACTCCGGCGAAAACCCGATGGCCGAGCCGATCGAGCAGAAGGGCGGTCGCGCGACCGATCCCACTCGACGCTCCGGTGATCACGACCTTGTGATTCGTTGGTTCCATGACATCACCTCGATTCTTCTCGGCAGTCAGCGAAATGATCGACGAGACGGCGGCGACCGAATGTCGGCGCCACGACATCCGTGGTCGACATGGTGGTGAAGAAGGCGAGCAGCTCGCCCTGATGGCGGTTGAAAACCCGGACCACGCGAACCACCGACCACACCAGCCATACAGGAACGTGAGTGATCCTGACCGGCCGATCGAGAACAGTGAAGGCGAGTCGGGCGGCGTCGTTCCAGGCCATGGTTTCGGGTCCACCGACGTCGATCTCGGTCGTGCTGCCCTCGATGGCATCGACGCAGGTGACGGCGAGATCGGAGCCGTGGATCGGGTTGACGTGATTCGTTCCGGGGCCGATGAGCCAGACCCTGCCGCCAGTCGCCATTTTGACCAGCTCGCCCATGTCCGAGAAGTACCCGGTCGGCCGGAGCACGGAAAACTCCATGCCCGACTTGGCCAGCTCGTCCACGAACGCCTCGTGCGCGTCGACGATGTCGAGGTGCCGCAGCGCCGGGCCGTTGAAGACCGACACGTAAACGAACTTCCCTGAGCCGGCCCGGAGCGCCTCTTCGAGCAGGTTCTTGTTGCCTCGGTAGTCCACGTCCCTGAAAGTGAGCCCGTCCTTCTGACGGGTGATGCCGATCGACGAGAAGACCACGTCCATCCCGTCGCAGACGCCCGCGAGGCTTTCCGGCTTTGTCACCTCACCCTCGAAGATCTCGTCAGCCGAATCGTGGATCTTCTCCTCCCGGGAAGCCGATCGCACCAGAGCGCGAACCCAATAGCCGCGATTCGCAATCTCCTTGACGACGAATCCGCCAAGATATCCGGTGGCCCCGGCGACGAGCACCCGTTGCATCACGCCACCTCCTCGGCGCCGACGACGCTGTCGTACGAGCGAACACTCTCGACCAGGTCGTTCAGCGTCGGTGTGGTGAGCGCGGTGTGCATCGTCAGGTCCCGAAAGTCCTCGGCGAGCTCGAGCAGCTCCGTTCCCACCGTCCGGGCGTGGAGCCCGAAGCGGATTTCCGAAGCCGAAGAACCGAAGAACTTCCCG
>JARFRM010000004.1 GCA_029287235.1 Thermoanaerobaculales bacterium | reverse complement strand
CAACGCAACGCCCGCCGCGATCACCATCCGATGGGAGGGCTTCAACCCGGATGGCACCCCTGTCATGTCCGGTTCTGTGGACATGCCGTCGTGGGGAAACACCCAGATCAACCGAGTCTTTTCCGACGAGGCCCCGGTGCTGGGCGCCTACGTGGACGTGTGGACCGAGACCCCGGGAGGTGCCTTCACCGCCTACGGCTCGCTTCTCGACAACGGGACGGCGGATCCCACTACCATCCTGCCCCGTTGAGCGGTGTCATCGATCATCCACGGGCGGGGCTCGTCCCGCCCGAATTTCGACATATTCCGAGAGGTCAGAATGAAACCAGGTGTGACAAAGCGTCGGCGAAGCCCCGTCGGATTCGCTGTCGTCCTGCTCGCCGGTCTGTCCGGCGCGGGCTGCTCGAGTGTGGCGACCCCGCCGCCGCCGAACGATGCGATCGAGGTGCCCGCATCCTGGAACGAGTCGCGAGAGAGTGCGGACGCGGTTCAAGGACCGACTGCCGAAGAGCTGGCGGTGTGGTGGCGGCAGCTCGGCGACCCGGTGCTCGACGAGCTGGTCGAGCGGGTGATCACGGGGAATGTCGATCTCGAGACCGCGGCCGCCCGGGTCGCCGAAGCCAGGGCTCGCCGCGGGCTCGCGAAGAGCGAGCTTGGACCATCGATCTCGGCCAACCTGAACTCGGTGCGTTCCGAAGCCCTTGGAGATGACGGCATCGCGCGCGACTCGGTCTCGGCGAGCCTCGATGTCGCCTGGGAGGCCGATCTCTTCGGTGCCAAGCGATACTCGCTGGCCGCCGGTCAGGCGGACCTCGAGGCCGAGATCGAGAACCTGCGGGCGGTCCGGGTCTCCCTCATCGCAGAGACGGTTCTCGCCTACACCGATCTCCGGGTCGCCGAGGCCCGTCTCAGGGTCCTCGAGAGCAACGTGTCGAGCCGCGAGGAGACCTCGCAGCTCACCGACTGGCGCGAGCAGGCGGGTCTGGCGTCCCGGCTCGAGGCGAACCAGGCGCGCAGCAGTCTGGGTCAGGTTCGCGCCGAACGGCCGGCCACCGACCAGATCGCCACTGAGGCCCGTCTTCGGCTGGATCTGCTCGCCAGCGAGGTTCCCGGTGCTCTCGACGAGCTGCTTGCGACACCGGCACCCGGAATCCCGGCGCCTCCGGAGTCCGTCTCCGTCGGAATTCCCGCCGCAACCCTCCGCCAGCGTCCTGACGTGAGGTCATCGGAACGACAGTTCGAAGCGGCGTGGGCGCGCCTCGGGGCTGCCGAGGCGGGCAAGTATCCGACCTTCGGAATCTCCGGATCGCTCGATGCGCAGTCGGACAGTCTTGCGAATCTGTTTGATCTCGATGCGGTCTTCGCCAATCTCGTGAGCGGGTTGACGGCGCCGATCTTCGAGTCGGGTCGAATCCGCGACAACATCGCGGTTCGAGATGCCCAGCTGGAGCAGGCAGCACTCAACTACCAGAGCACCGTCCTCGGGGCGCTTGCCGAGGTCGAGCGAGCCCTCTCCTCCTTTCGCACCGCCGAGGAGCGCATCGTCGAGCTGGAGGACGCGGTGGGTGCGGCCGCGGAGGCCGCCGAGCTCGCCGATCGGCGCTACGCCGCAGGTCTGGTGGATCTGCTGTCCGTCCTCGATACCCAGCGAACGGTCTTCAGTCTCGAAGAGCAGCTCGTGATCGCGCGAGGCGAGCGTTCGAGAGCGTTCTCTGATCTCTACCGCGCACTTGGCGGCGGCTGGGATTTCGTCTCAGTTGAGCCCGTCACAGACGGAGGATCCAATGCCTGACAGCAACCTGAATCCGGGTGAGATCGACCAACTCATCGAAGAACGCCCCCGTCGTCGCCGGCTCGGTCTGGTGACCGCCGTGCTGCTCGCCGCTGCGGGCCTCGGGGCAGTCATGCTCGCTCATCCGGGGAGCTCCGGTGATCGCGGGTACGAAACGGTGGCCGTCGAACGTCGAGACCTCATCGCCACCGTGTCGGCCACCGGCCATCTGGAACCGACCGATCAGGTCGATGTTGGCAGCGAGATCTCCGGCATGGTGGCCGACGTTCTGGCGGACACGAACGACCCGGTCGTCGCGGGTCAGATTCTCGCCGTGATCGACACCACCAAGCTCGAGCAGCAGACGGAGCGGAGCCGGGCCGCCCTACTCGCGGCAGAGGCGTCGGTCCGACAGGCGCTGGCGACCCAGACCGCGACAGATGCGGATCTTGTTCGCTTCGAGGAGGTCCACCAGCTGTCCGACGGCCGGGTTCCCTCGCAGTCCGAACTCGATGCCGCACGCGCCGCCAAGCTTCGCGCCGATGCGGCGGTGAAGGTCGCGGAGGCCGACGTGGCGGAGTCGAAGGCCGCGGTGCTCGCCAACGAGATCGATCTCGAAAGGAGCGTGATCCGATCACCGATCGACGGCGTCGTGCTGGATTGCCGGGTCGACCCGGGTCAGACCGTGGCCGCCTCGTTCCAGGCGCCGGTGCTGTTCACGATCGGTCAGGACCTGGGTCGAATGAACCTGACGGTGTACGTGTCCGAGGCGGATGTCGGACGGGTCGCCGAGGGCCAGAAGGCCACCTTCACGGTCGATGCCTGGCCCGAGTCCGAGTTCGAAGCCGTGGTGCGGAAGGTCAACTTTGGATCACAGACGATCCAGAACGTCGTCAGCTATGTCACCGAGCTCGAGGTCGCCAACGACGATCTGAAGCTGCGTCCCGGCATGACCGCCACGGCGACGATCCGCATCGCCGAAAGGGAGGATGCGCTGGTGGTGTCCAACGCGGCCCTTCGTTTCCGCGTCCCCGCGCGGAAAGAGTCGTCCGGAGCGTTCTCCCTGCTCCCGGTCCCGCCGGACTTCGGTCGCAGCGAGGCGCCGACTGGTGGCGACGCGGTTTACGCCCTGCGCGACGGCGCACTCGCTCGCGTGGCGGTGGAGGCGGGTCTGTCCGACGGTCGATGGACCGAAGTCTCCGCCACTGGTCTGAACGAGGGCGAGGTGGTGGTGGTCGGCCTGCTGGAGGCGTCGTGACTTCGCGGGCGCCCATCATCCAGCTGCGCGACGTGACCAAGACCTATGGCGCCGGCAGCACGGCCTTTCGCGCGCTCAACGGGATCGACCTGGACATCAAAGCCGGGGAGTTCGTCGCCATCATGGGCTCGAGCGGCTCGGGCAAGTCGACCCTGATGAACATCCTCGGCTGTCTCGACTCACCGACATCCGGCCGCTACCTTTTCGCCGGGTGCGCCGTCGAGGGGCTGTCGAAGGAGCAGCGGGCTCTGATCCGTCGGCATTATCTGGGCTTCGTTTTCCAGGGCTACAACCTGCTCGCCCGGACGAGCGCGCTCGAGAACGTCGAGCTGCCGCTGCTGTACCGCGGGATGAGCCGCGGCGAGCGTCGCGAACAGGCCCGCCGGGCGCTCGACGCCGTCGGCCTGCTGCCGTGGCGGCACCACGCCTCGAACGAGCTTTCGGGCGGCCAGCAGCAGCGCGTCGCGGTGGCTCGCGCCATCGCCACCAGCCCGAGGGTGCTGTTCGCGGACGAGCCGACCGGCAATCTCGACACCAAGGTGAGCCGGGAGGTCATGGAGCTGATCACGGACCTCAACCGGACGCAGGGCATCACGGCCGTGATGGTCACCCACGAGCCCGAGATGGCGGGGTACGCCGACCGCATCGTCACCGTCGTCGACGGCACCATCGCGTCGGACAGCCGGCGCCGCGGCGACGGTGTGGAATCGGAGGTGGCGTGATGCTCTGGAACGCGTTGACCATCGCTGTGCGCGAGATCCGCCGCAACCTGCTGCGCGGCTTCCTGACCGTGCTCGGCGTGGTGATCGGGGTCGCTGCGGTGGTGATCATGGTCAGCCTCGGCCAGGGCGCCACCGAGTCGGTGACGTCGCAGGTCGAGAGCCTGGGCAGCAATCTGATCATGGCGATTCCCGGAACCGGCGTCGGACCGAGCGGCGGGTCCGCGCCCGGCTTCAGGCTCTCGGACGCCGAGGAGATCGCCGCCGGCGTCTCCGGGGTCCGGGCGGTCGCGCCGCTGCGGATGGTCGGCGCGAAGGCGGTCTATCTGCAGGAGGACTGGTCCACCCAGGCGGTGGGTACCACTGTCGACTACTTCTCCGTCGCCGGGTGGGCGTTTGCCGAGGGTCGGCCATTCACCGAGGCGGAGTTTGTCGGCGCGCGGCCGGTCTGTGTGCTCGGAAACACCGTTGTCAGTGAGCTCTTCGGGCAGCAGGATCCGGTCGGCGCCCGGATCCGCCTCAAGGGCCTGACCTGCGAGGTCGTTGGCGTCCTTGCAGCCAAGGGGCAGGGCGCGATGGGGCAGGATCAGGACAGCGTCGTGGTGCTGCCGCTGTCCACCGTCCAGCGGCGGCTGGCCGGGCGGCTCGGCGACCGCGACGTGGATCGGATGATGATCTCCGCCCGAGACGGCGTGTCGGCCGACCGGGTGGTCCGCGACGTCACCGATGTCCTGCGCGACAGGCGGGGCATCCGGGCGGGCGAGGACGACGACTTCAGCGTGCTCGACACCAAGGAGATCGCCGACGCGCTGAGCTCGACGACGAAGATCCTCACGTATCTTCTCGGCGCCGTCGCGGCCGTCAGCCTGCTGGTGGGCGGCATCGGCATCATGAACATCATGCTGGTCTCGGTAACGGAGAGGACCCGGGAGATCGGGCTCCGCATGTCGATCGGCGCCCTGCCCCGGGAGGTGCTGCTGCAGTTTCTGGTCGAGGCCCTGGTGCTGTCGTTGATCGGTGGGCTCGTCGGCATCGTGCTGGCGCTCGTCGTCAGCTACGTCCTCGCGCAGGCGATGGGCATCCCGTACATCATCGACCCCCGAATCAACCTCGTCGCCTTCGCGTTCTCGGCCGCGGTCGGAGTCGTCTTCGGTTACGCACCGGCGCGCCGGGCTGCGCGGCTCGACCCGATCGAGGCGCTTCGGTTCGAATAGCCGGTTGCCGACGCGACCGACTCTGGACACCCGGCGATCCGAACGCAGTCGTCGTTGAGATCAGGAATTTCGTCACCGTGTGGACCCTCCACACGAACTACAAACACAACCCGCCCGGAATCGCCGGGCGATGCACACAAGGAGCAGAACATGGAACTCTCGAAGATCATTTTGGCCCTGAGGAAGGACACACGAACCGTGAACTCACACGTGACCCGTGGGGCTCGAGCCGCGGTCCTTGCAGCACTCGGCGTCGTCTTGTTGTTCGCCGGAGGCGCATTCGCCATCGAATCATCCGACTCCGTGGCGGGCAGCTGGCACCTCGACACGTCGGGAGATCACGAGCGTCAGCGTCTCGAGGCCATCGACGACGCCACCGAACACCTGCGTTCGATGCAGCGCGGGAGGGCCCGCGGACGCCTCGCAGAGCGAACGGCTCCGCCCGAACACCTCACCATCGAGCTCGAGGGATCGAAGGTGACGATGACCTCGGGAGGTCGTGAGCTCGAGCTCGAGCTCGGCGGCTCTCCGATCGAGGTCTCGGGTGACCAGGGGAAGGCGATGCTGAGTGCGACGATGGAGGGCGACGAGCTGATCGTCACCGCCGACGGCGGCAAAGGAGAGCGCACGACCGGGTACCGCGCAGACGGAGATCGCCTGTCGGTCGAGGTCACCATGACCGCGGCCATGCTCGCCGCACCGCTGAAGTATGTAACAACCTACACCCGCGCGGAATGAACGGGGCCTGATCTGCAGGGTGGTCGTCGCCTGTGAGGCACAAGCCCAGAGCTCGGCGTTTTTGAGGTTGCAGGTTCAATGTGCTGGATTCGGAAACCGCTCGCCGTAAATGAAACAGACTCCTCGACTTAGAGGAGGTCGAATCGGTGTTTGGTTGCGGGGGCGGGTTTGCCGTTGCGAGGCCGTTTACGGCCGGTGCTGCCGAAGGCACACGCAACACGAATCCTGCCCCAAGCAACACATCACAAAAAGCCGCCCCG
>JARFRM010000288.1 GCA_029287235.1 Thermoanaerobaculales bacterium | reverse complement strand
GTGGGGTCTGAGCTTGGTGCCCGTACTTTTCTTTTGGTTTGGTCGCGTGGGAAAGGGGGCGCGGTTGCCTGTCGCTTTTTCTCACTTTGGGGCGCGGTGGCTAACTCTACTGTTGTTTGACCACCCAATGGTTATAAAACGCGACTGGCGCGGATGCATCGTTGGTCGCAGCAGACAGCTCATGAATAGTCCGGGTCAGGGCTCTTCACCCCGCGCGAGACGGGCAATGAGGTCCGGAAACCACTCCTCACCGGGCATCTGGATCATCCAACCGTTGACGAAGTAGGTTGGTGTGGCGTTGACCCCCACCTGATGGCCGAGAGCGAGCTGTGAATGAACGGCCGCCAGGGAGGCGTTCCGCAGATAACAGCCACGGAAGAGCGTTTCGTCGAGGCCCTGGCCGGCCACGAAGTCAACCGAGGTCTGGGTGACGAGGCGGACTTCCATCTCGCGCTGAAGATCGTAGAAGAGCTCCTTGAAGGGAATCAACTGCTTCCCGTCGAGCTCGCCAATACACCAGGTCGCGGATGAGGCCCGGAACGCCCATGGGTGGATGGAGGTCAGGGGAAAGCTGACCATGCCGTGCCTGACCGCACCGCTGTTGGCTTCCAGCACCCGTTTGACCATCGACCACTTGGCCTTGCACGCCGGACACTCGAGGTCCGAGAACTCGACGATCTCGACGGAAGTCTTGTCACCGCCGTTGTGGTCCCAGACCACGAAATCGCTTTCGTCGAAGAGCGCCCGGCGAATGGCCACCGGATCACCATCCAAGGGCATTCCCGCCCCCATGATGAGGTAGCTGCCGTCGGAGGTCACGGCGGTCGGTTTGGCGAACTCGCCGTAACCGGTCTCCACCATGAGGTTGAAAGGGATGATCGCGCCGGAGGTCGACCCCTCAGGTTCATCCCAACTCACCCGGACCCTCATGTTCATATTTTGTTGGAGGACTTCCGGGAGAAAACCCTCGAGGAACGACCGAAGCGACCGCGGAGCCGCACCCGACTGTTGGAAAGGGAGCTCACCGACGCTGCCGAGATAGGCGAGGCCGGTCACCTCGTCGATGACCACCGAGGGCTCACCCGTGAGAATCTTGTTGTCGCAGGTCCGTGACACCCTCACGATCCGGTACGACCCGGAAGGTGTCTGTCGACGATCGTCGGCCACCACTCTGAAAGATGAGTCAGGGTGCCAGGGGATGGCCCGCTCGACGAAACGCAGAACAACCGGATCCTGCTCGATGAGCGGGTCGCCCGCAGCCATCACGTGAGTGCTCCCTATCGCCGCCAGCATCGCCAGCACGCCCAACATGATCTTCGAAACCTTCATCCAGCCTCCCGACATAGCCCAACCACCGGGAGCCGCGGCCGATTCCGGCCGCGGCTCCGAAAAAACGTGGTTGTCCGCTCAGTCCTCTTCAGTGTCCACACCCGGAATCAGCCCGAGCGCCTCGCGCAGCTTGACTTCGATCTCGCCCGAGGTGTCCTCATGTTCCTTGAGGTAGGCGCGGGCGGCCTCGCGTCCCTGACCGATTCTCTCCTCGCCGTAGGAGTACCAGGAACCGGACTTTTGGATCAGCCGGTGCTCGACACCGAGATCGAGAAGTTCGCCGGTACCGGAGATGCCTTCGCCGTAGAGAATGTCGAACTCGGCAATTTTGAACGGCGCCGCAACTTTGTTCTTGGCCACCTTGGCCTTGGTCCGGTTGCCGATGACCTGGTCACCCTTTTTGATGGATGCGATCCGCCGAATATCGACCCGGACCGACGAGTAGAACTTGAGGGCCCGGCCACCGCTGGTGGTCTCGGGACTGCCGAACATGACCCCGATCTTCTCTCGAATCTGATTGATGAAGACGAGGCAGGTGTTCGACTTGGAAACGATCCCGGCGAGCTTGCGCAGGGCCTGAGACATGAGTCGAGCCTGCAGACCGACCACCGCGTCGCCCATGTCGCCTTCGAGCTCGGTTCGGGGCACCAGCGCCGCAACCGAGTCGATGACCACCACATCCACCGAGTTCGAGCGAATCAGGGTCTCTGTGATCTCCAACGCCTGCTCGCCGAAATCCGGCTGCGAGATCAGCAACTCGTCAAGGTTGACCCCGAGGTTGTTCGCGTACTCGGGATCAAGGGCATGCTCGGCGTCGATGAAGGCCGCCAGTCCCCCGGCCGCCTGTGCGTTGGCAATGATGTGCAACGCGAGGGTGGTCTTGCCCGACGATTCGGGGCCGTAGACCTCGACCACCCGGCCCTTGGGCATGCCACCGACACCGAGAGCGGCATCGAGGGCGATGGAACCGGTGGGAATGACATTGACTCGGATCTTCGGCCTCTCTCCCAGCCGCATGACCGCGCCCTTGCCGAACTGACGCTCGATCTGACCGATCGCCGTCTCCAACGCCTTGAGTTTGTCGTCTTTTTCGGGACTCATGAGGATCTCCTTCTGCAGAATGCAGCGTGGTGGGACCGCTTCATCGTAGGGCCGGGAGGGCGACGCGTCAAGGTCGCTTCGCCAACGATTTACGAAGTTTTTGCTGAAGGTCGTGCTCGAGCAGCAGATGCGATATTTCAACCTCGCTCCGGGCCGCCTCGAAGCTCGCCGCACACGCCTCGCTGCCGACCTCTGTCATCGTTGCAAGCTCGATGCACTCACCATCGCTCAGCTGCGGCCCGCGGCGAAGGAAAAGGTGGGACTCATCACGCCAACACCGGTACTCACCGACCACCGGCCCCGGTCCTGGCGAACCGAGGAGATTCCGGCCCGTGAAAGCATACGGCGCCGGATCCACCCCGAGAAGGGCGAGCAGAGTGGGCGCAACATCGACGTGACCCGCCGGCAACTCCCGGGCCTCGGGCGGAACCTCGATATCGGGCACCCGGATCAGAAGCGGCACCCGCTGGCTCAGATACCAACCGGCGGCGTCGTGGGTCTCTCCCATGGCGGCGGCGATCTCCGACCGCCACTCGAAACCGGCATCGTGGTCGCCCCACAGGGCGAGCGCAGTCCGGTTGCCGAGGCCCGCTCCATCGAGGTTGGCGACAAAGTCGGCGAGAGCGCGGTCGAAGTGGTGCATGGTGTGAAGGTAGTTTCCGAAGGGGGTTCCTTCCCAGTCACCGATGTCGAGCAGCTTCAGGTGATCCGGAAACCCGTCAAATGGATGGTGGAGAGACAGGGTCAGAAGATACGCGCACCAGGGCTCGCGAAGTTCGGCCAGACGAGTGACGGCCTGGGACAGGAAGGCCCGGTCGTTGAGGCCCCAGCCGATTTCCTCTCCGGGGCCGAAGTCCTCGACAAAGAGGCTGCGCTCGTAGCCGTAGGCCCGGTGCGTTGTGCGCCGGTTCCAGAAAGAGCCATCGAAGGGCACCGCGGACATGGTCTCGTAGCCGTGCTCGGCCAAAATCGACGCAAGACCGCTGTAGTCATTGTCTGCATACAGGAAGGCGGCAGCTCCCCGATCGGGCGGCAACAGCGAGACCTGGGTGGCGAGCTCCGAGTCCGAAGACCGTCCCTCCTCGGTTTGGTCGGTGACGTTGACGAAGAAGATGTTTCCCTCGGCGAAGGAGTTGAGGAAGGGGGTCACCTCACGGCCGCCGACGCGGAAACCGACGACGAAGGCCTGGAGAGATTCCACCTGGATCATGATCAGATTACGGCCTCGGGCGGCGCCGAAGAAAGGCCCCGATCCGGCCCTCATTCCTCGCCGATCATGGAAGTAGGTCTCGATGGCGAGCACCTTTCCTTCGTCGAGTCCGGGCCGCGCGATGCCCCGCACCACGCTTCCCCCGAGATCCGAGGCGTGGAGGTTGAGCACACCGATCTGACGAGCCAGCTCGGTCGTATGGAAGACCTGGCGGAGAGAAACCGGCGCTCCACGCAAGCATAAAATGCCGACGGCGCCGCAACCAACGACGGCCAACCCGAACACCGCCGCGAGACGCCGGCACCTCACCAACCCAGACGGGATCCGACTCACCGCCCAGACCAGCAGCAACGCAGCCGGAAGATCGGCCCAGAACCAGAGATCGCCGGGCTCGAGGAGAGACAGCACGCTGGGCCCAACCCTGTCGAGCTGACCGGCGGATTGGAGAGCCGCCAGCGACACCAGATCGCCGAAGAACCGTTCGTGGATGAGATCGACGAAGAGGACCGCCGTCACCACCGCTGCTGTTATCCAAGACAACCATGGACGAAGTCGCTCGGGCAAAAGCATCAGACTCGAGCCGATGAGCGCCGCGGTGGCGCACGTGAACCACCCGCCGGCGGTCGAAAAGGAGAGGCCGGCGCCACCGAGGACCCACCCCTGCTTGAGGATGACGGCGGCAAGACACCAGATGATATCGGCCACCGCCCACCCGGCCGCGAAACGCGTCCACCGGCCGGGAAACGCGGCGATCGCCGCCACGGCAACCAGGACGGCCCACATGATGGGAGTGACGACGGTGGCGGGAAGAACCAGGATCACGACGGCGGGCTCGGGGCTGGGGTCGTGCTCCGAGAACCAGCACACCCCCTCGTCCACCATATCCCACTGCAGGGCGATGCGACCGGCAGACGGTGGCGCCACGACCAACACTTCGAGCTCGACTGACTCGCCCGGTTCCACCGGTCTCGTCAACGGGGTCCGGTGGCCCTCCCAGAGCACCACCTCGCCTTCCACGGTCCGCCAGTGGGAGGCGAAGGCAACCGACCCATCGTCCGGCCAGGCTCGCGTCCCATCGTTGCGCACGACCACTCCGGTACTTCGTTCGCCCCCGGAAATAAGTACCCTCGGAGTCTCCACCCGAGACAGTGAGAAGGCGTGAGTTGCAACCACGGTGACCGGCTCGAGATCAACGGGGGACGGATCCACCTCCGAGACCCACAAGCGACCTTCCTGAACCACGTCCCACTGGAGAAGATACTCACCGGCCCTTTCCGGGCTCCGGAGAGTCGCTTCAACAACCCGGTCTTCTCCCGGCCCGAGGGGCTCGATCAACGGGCTGCGGACACCGTCCCAGACCACGATCTCACCATCGGCTCCAAACCAGTGGTAGGCGACGGCGAATCCGAGATCCGACGACCAGGAGACCTCGCCCCGGTTGCGCACCTCGAGATCGATGGTCTGGGTCGTCGCGGCCTCGATCGGAGTCTCGATCCGAAACGACCGGATCTCGAGATCGAACCCGGCGGCCGGCTCAACCGAACCGGCGGCCGGACTGATCACGCACCCGGCCAGGGTCCATACGACGAGCCACGTTCTCATCGACATCACGGATCGGCTCCTGTCGACGGCCGGGAAAGCGGACGAGGGATTACCGACCGCTCACCGGGTAGCGCTCGTTGTACATCTCGACGACCAGGTCGGTGATATCGGCCGACTCTGAGACATAGACCATCGGCTGGGCCGTGAGCAGAAAGACCGCGTCGTAGTCGTTGGCCTTGCCGTAGTCGGCGCCGACGGTGCCGATCTTCGCAGCGATATCCGCCAGAAAGGCGTCTGTCTTCTCGGCGAGCTCGCGCTCATAGTCGCGTCGGGCGTCTTCGAATGCGCGCATGGCATCGAGCTCGTTGCGTTCAATCGTCTGGATCGCTTCGGGCTCCGCCGAGCCTTGGGCACGGGAAAGTTGTTCGCGAAGCACGAGCACCCGTTCACGAAGGTTGTCGAGCTTTGCCTGCTGCGGCGCTTGCCAGGCCCTGAGATCCTCGAACTTCTGCTTGCCTTCTTCGACGAGCTCCATCGCCCGCTCGGCGTTGACGAATCCGATCTTGCCTGCGGTGGCCGGAACTGAAGCGAGGAGCACAGCCAAAATGATGGGGACGATCAATCGACGCATGGGGCACCTCCGAAAGACGGCGGATTGTATCACGGGGGAAGGAGTGTAAAGTGAAAAGTAAAAAGTGAATAGCGAGGAGTGAGGAGTGCGGGTCAAGAGGTCTGGTTGGTCCTACTCCTCAGCTTCGCTGGTGAATCGATAGCCGACTCCCCGGACTGTGTGGAAGTGCTTTGGGTGTCTGGGGTCAACTTCAAAGTGTTTGCGAAGTCTGTGGACGAAGGTGTCGAGGGTTCGCGTCGCGGTGTCGAAGGTATAGCCCCACACCGTCTCCAGAAGCTCTCCTCGGGTCAGGACACGACCGTCGCTTTCGGCAAAGAACCGCACCAACATGACCTCACGTTCGGTGAGCGACACCTCACCGCCCCTGGTGGTAGCCCTCATGGTGGAGAGGTCGACCTGGCAATCACCGATGGACACCATGGGACCGGTCTGGAATGGTGTCTGAGACCATGCCGCCCGGCGGAGAATCCCACGCACCCGCAGAACCAGCTCCTCGATGACAAACGGCTTGGTGAGGTAGTCGTCGGCTCCGAGTCTGAGCCCGAGGACGCGGTCGGCATCGCTGCCGCGCGCCGTCAGGAAGAGGATCGGGATGGTGTTGCCGCCGGCCCGTAACCGTCGACAGACCTCCAACCCGTCGATCCCGGGTAGCATGATGTCGAGAACCAGGAGGTCGGGCCGGGCTGAACTCCCGTCCAGGGCCGCCAGGGCTGCTTCTCCGTCGCCGACACTGGAGGTTTCGAAGCCCTCGAGCTCGAGATTCCTGCACAGACCCCGGGCAAGGTGCTCGTCATCCTCGACGATCAGGAGGCGAATCGGGTTGGGAGCAGCTTCGATTGAAGTCATGGTCTACTTCAATTGTACGCCAGAGCGGGTCACGGGCAAACTTTCAATCGATCATCCGGCTCCGCCTCTAGGAGTCTGCACCGCATTGATGGTGGATGGATTTCGGAGCGTCATTTGTGGCCGTTTTTCGCCTGTTTCGCCGGTTCATACTGGTGGTATGGGCCAAGAAACAGGAGAAAAACGGGCCAAATGCCGCCCGAAAGGCGCCGCCAATTCTATGCGGTGCAGCCTCCTAGCTACGCCGTGATGGCGAGGGCTAGCCCTCGCCACACTCCGGGCGTTCGATGCCGTGGTCCTTGAGTTTTCTCCACAGGGTCACGCGCGACACACCGAGGCGATCCGCGGCTTCCTGCATCCGCCATTCGCTTCGGTGGAGCACCTCGGTGAGCAGGCGACCTTCGAGGGCTGCCAGCGGATTCTCGGTCTGCAACAGCTCATCCACCAGATGGCTGGTATAGCCATCCCCCGGCAGATGTTCATCCTCGATCCTTCCATCGGCGGCGGCCACCGCCGCGACCAGGGCCTTCTCAAGGCCTTCAAGACCACTCCCGCAGGCAAGCCGGCCGAGACGCTGCAGGGCCCCGGGTGAGACCGTGATCCCCGGCGCCATGGCGTTCGCCCAGGCGATCACCATCAAGGCCAGATCATCGCGAAGTTCATCCACCTTCGGCAGTTCTACCACCTCGGCGGGCAAGTGCCCGTCCAACGGCTGATCTCCGGGCGCGACTCCGGCCACGACCCGCCATCCGTCATGCGGATCACTCTGGAGCAGCGTGGTGGCCGACTCTCCATCTGCATACATGGTTCCTGGAGGCCACGCCGGCGTCGACTCCCACGAACCCCTCCACACCTCGAAAAGCTCGATGGGAAGATCCGCAAACCGGTGAATCGCGCGACCAACGTCTCGGCACGCCGGCCGCTCGCCCACCAAAATGAGGTGGCCACTCCCTCGACTGTGACGTACGAGCCGGGCCCTCAGGGCCGACACGGTGAGCGAGGAACCGGCGAGAAAAAACCCCGGATCCGGGTCCCTCGGGCGGAGGATCTCCACCGCCCCCAGAAAGCTCCCCTCGTCGTCCCGTAGCGGGATCACCGTGACGGTCAGGGGCACGGCCCGCCCGTCCTTGGTGCGATAGACGGTGGCGAAGTTGTCCACCTGTTCGATGTCGCTCTCGAGGGCAAAGGTCAGGGGGCAGGCGTTCTCGCAATCGACCCCCTTGGTGGTCAGACGACAGCGGCCCCCGATGGCATGATCCTCGGCGTAGCCGAGCAGGCGTCTCGCCGGTGTGTTGACGAAACGAAGGACTCGCTGGTGGTCGAGCACCAGCACCGCGTCGTTGACGCGTTGCAGGACCTCCGGCCACCTCGCCGCCAGCATCGTGCCCAGATCATTCTCTCGATTCACGCTTCACGTAACACGCGAGGCATGGTCCTTATTCGCTGGGAGCTTGTAGTGTATAGGTGGTGGATGGATTTCGGAGGGTCGATCAGGACCATTCTTCGGCGGATTCGCTGGTTCATACTGGTGGTATGGGCCGAGGATCCGCCGAAGACTGGGCCAATCGACACCCGAAAGGCGACGCCGATTCTATGCGGTGCAGGCTCCTAGCGCTCGATCTCGAGACCCTCTTCGATCTCGGGTTCAGGTTCCGCAAAGTACATCGCGGCCTGGGCGACGGGGAGGAACATGGTGTGTCTTCGACCACGGATCTCCACCTCGAGGTGATAGTAACCCTGAGACGTGATCGCCAACAGCTTCGCCGCCGTGCCCTTGGCGTCGATCAAGGGACAATAGACGGAGACCTTGCCGGGTATCTCCATGACCCCTCCTTTCACTCAACTCCCATGGTACCGCGTCACGCGTCGAGATCGTCGTCACCGTCCGACTTGACCTCACCGTACTCCTTGAGCTTACGCTGGAGCGTCCGAAGACCGATTTCGAGCAGGCCGGCGGCTCGGGCGCGGTGCCCTTCGGTGTAGTCGAGGGTTTGGAGAATGGCCTCCCTCTCGATCTCCGCCATGGTGCGCGGTTGCCATCGATCGCCACCGACCGAGGGTGCTGCAGCCGAGGGGACCCGGTACTCCACGGGAAGATCTTCGAGGGTGATCTCGTCGCCCTCGGCGAAGAGCACCAGTGATTCCATCAGATTGCGCAACTCGCGAACGTTGCCGGGCCAACCCTGCCTCTTGAGGGCGGCCACAACGGCGGGATGGACCCCCTCGACATCTCGTCCGATCTCGTCGTTGAAGTGGTTGAGGAAGTGCTGAACGAAGAGCGGGATGTCGTCGATCCGTTGACGCAACGGAGGGATGGAAAGTGTCACGACCTTGAGGCGATAGTAGAGATCCTGGCGGAAGCTCCCGGCTTGGACCCATTTCTCGAGATCGCGGTTGGTGGCGGCGACGAGCCGAAAGTCCACCGGAAACTGGACGGTCCCCCCGACCCTCGTCACCACCCGCTCCTCGATGACCCGCAGGAGCTTGACCTGGAGATCCGCTGAAAGCTCGGAGATCTCGTCAAGGAAGAGAGTCCCCGCCGAGGCGGACTCGATGAGGCCGATCCGACGCTGGTGCGCCCCCGTGAAGGCGCCCTTCTCATGGCCGAAGAGCTCGGACTCGAGGATCTCGCCCGGGATGGCCCCGCAGTTGACCGCGATGAAGGGGCCTGCCTGGCGGTCCGACCTCTGGTGAAGCGCGTTGGCCACCAGTTCTTTGCCGGTTCCGGACTCACCGACGATGAGGACCGTCGATCGAGTCGGCGCCACGACTCGAAGACGATCCAAGACCTCCTCCATCCCCCGCGAGTGACCGACGATCCCCTCAAATCCGAAGCTCTTGTCGAGCCGCTCTCTGAGCTTGCGATTCTCGGTCGAAAGCGCTCGCCGCTCGAGGTGCAGCTGGACTCTCTGCCTCAGCTCCTGCACCTTGACCGGTTTGGTCAGGTAGTCATCCGCACCGTCCTGCAGCGCGGCCACCGCGTCTTCGACGTCCGCGAACGCGGTGACAAGAAGAAACGGCAACCCCGGCCACTGCACGCGCACCTGGCGAAGAAACTCGTAGCCGTCCATACCCGGCATGCGGACATCCGAGACCACTGCGTCTACGGAATCACCCGATCGGATCCGCTCGAGCGCTTCGTCGGCATCCGGGAAGGCCCGAACGTCATATCCGACCCGCTCCAGGGTCTTTGCCATGGCCTCACGAGAACCATCGTCGTCATCGACCAGGAAAATCACATCGGCCACAGTGGATCGCCCCCATTCTTATCGAGCAGTTCATCAAGCATGTCCTCGTCCATGACCTCGACTCCGAGGGCACGTGCCTTGGCAAGTTTGCCCCCGGCCCCGCCCCCGGCAAGGAGATGGGTCGTCTTGCTCGTCACCGACCCCGTAACCTTGGCGCCGAGAGCCTCGAGACGAGCCTGGACCTCACGCCGAGACCGACTCAGGGCGCCTGTGACCACGAAGGTCATTCCGGTCAAGGGCCGCGCCCCCGAGCTCTCCGCCCCGACGTCCTCGGGGTCAACGCCCCTCGAACGAAGGCGGTCAATGAGAGCACGGTTGCGATCATCGGCAAACCACGCCGTCACCGAGCTCGACAGTGACGGTCCGACCCCAACGATGCTTTCCATCTCCGCGGGGGCCGCAACGGCGAGAAACTCCAAGGTCGGGAACCGATGCGCGAGCTGTTTCGCCACCCGCTCACCGATGCCGGGAATTCCAAGGGCGAAGAGCAGCCGGTGGAGGGGACGCCCGCGAGCGGCCTCGAGCTCCGCAACGAGCTTGTTCGCAGAGGTCTCCTGCCATCTCGGCAGCTCCGCCAGGACCTCGGCATCGAGATCCCACAACGATGCCTCATCGGTCACCAGTCCGGCGGCAACGAGCTGGTCGAGCTTCTTTCCTCCGAGACCCTCGATCTCCATTGCGCCACGCGAGGTGAAGTGACGCAGCCGCGCGGCTACAACCGCCGGGCAACCGGGGTTGGGACAGCGCAGCGCGACCTCACCCTCTTCGCGCACGACCGGGGTGGCGCAGGAGGGACAGACGGTGGGAACCGTCACCGCTCCGGCATCCGCCGGCCGTTCGGAGCTCACCACTCCGACCACTTTGGGGATCACCTCGCCGCCTTTGGTCACCCAAACCGTGTCCCCAATCCTGAGATCGAGACGTTCGACTTCGTCGAAATTGTGCAGGGTCGCGCGCGAAACCGTCGAGCCCGAGAGCGCCAGGGGTTCCAAATCGGCGACCGGGGTCAGGACCCCTGTCCTGCCGACCTGCACAACCACATCTCGAACCACCGTCGTCCGCCCCTCAGGGGGAAACTTGTAGGCCACCGCCCAACGCACGGCACGCGCGGTGGCGCCGAGCGCCGCCCGCTCGGCCGCGGCGTCGAGCTTGACGACGATCCCGTCTGTGTCGAAGTCGAGCTCCTTGCGCCCCTTTTCCCAACGATCGATGAAGCTCTCGACCTCGACAAGGTTCGCGCAGGACTCGACGTGGGGGCTAACCGGCATCCCGAGCTTGGTCAACCAACGGAGATCTTCGATGTGACCGGTGGATTCGTGATTCGGCGCCCGCGCGAGCTGATAGCACCACACCGACAACCGGCGACGCGCCGCCTCACGGCTGTCGAGCAGGCGGATGGAGCCGGCGGTGGCGTTGCGCGGGTTGGCGAACTCGGACTCACCGGCATCGCTCCGAATCCGGTTGAGAGCATCGAAGGTCGACCGCGCCATATAGACCTCGCCCCGGACCTCGAGCAGCGATGGCGCCCCTTCGAGCACCAGGGGCAGGCCGCGGATGGTCCTGGCGTTGGCCGTCACGTCATCGCCCAGAGTGCCGTCGCCGCGAGTCACGGCGCGCTCGAGACGCCCGTCTTCGTAGATCAATGAGATGGAGACCCCATCGATCTTCAGCTCGGCCGCCAGGTTCCCGGGTTTGCGCCCGAGCTCACGCGCGGCCCGTGCGTACCACGCGCGGAGCTCGTCCTTCGAGTATGAGTTGTCCAGGGACAACATGGGGTGTTCGTGAGCCACCTGTTCGAGTCCGTCCAACGGACGACCCCCGACCCGCTGGGTCGGTGAGTCCGGGCTCCGAAGCTCGGGGTAGGCTTCCTCCAGCCCCTGGAGCTCCTTGAAGAGCTGATCGTACTCGAAATCCGAGATTTCCGGAGCGGCGAGAACATAGTAGAGATGATCGTGTCGGCGGAGGAGTCGGTGCAGCTCGTCGACGCGGCGCCCGATGCTCATCGTCGCCTCCGGCGTCGAGGCCGCCGTCGCCGTTTGGGTTTGGACCGACCTTCTTCGGAGCCGGCTTTGTCGTTGGTCTTATCCAACCGCAACACGGCGGCCGACCACCCCTGAAGGGCATCCGTCGGCACAAGTCCCGCCGCACCGGCAAGTTGAAAGAGCGCCCACGCGACCCTGAAGTACTCCTGCCGGGCCAGCTTGAGGACCTTGCGGCCGCGATCGGGAGCGCGGTTCATTTTGGTCAGGGTGAAGAGTCCCTGCATGAGCAGGTGGAGGGTGTGATTGGAGAGCCGCAGGTTCGTGGCCGCGGGCTCCAACATCACCGCGACACGACGGAGCATCTCCACGTTGTCGAGTTTCCGGCCATCGCCGGTAAGCTCGGCGAACTCCCGGTAAAAGGGAAAGAGATAGAACGCACCGATCAGCGTTGAATCGTCAAGCCGGGCGCCCCGGGCAGCGGCTCTGTCAACCTCCTTCAGGACCTTTACGTCCTCATCGGTGCGACCCGCAACATCGGGGAACGCGCGATCGAAGAGGCCGGCTCCCCTCCAGGCCGAGTAAATCGTCGCCGACTCGCCCGACCGCAGGGTCTCGAAGAGCTCGTAACTGAGTCGAGCCGGAGAAGCCTCGGAGATCTCGCCCCGGCACTCGGCAATGGCTTCGCGGGTTCTGCGCTCGATCTCGAAATCGAGTCTCGCGCCATACTCGAGGGCGCGCAACATCCTAACCGGGTCCTCGCGAAAACGTTGTTCGGGTTCGCCGATGGTCCTGACCCGGCGAGCCTTGATATCGTCGAGGCCACCAACATAGTCGATGACCGAAAAATCGGCGATGTTGTAGAA
The DNA here is from genome assembly GCA_029287235.1 of Thermoanaerobaculales bacterium. Classification (GTDB taxonomy): domain Bacteria; phylum Acidobacteriota; class Thermoanaerobaculia; order Thermoanaerobaculales; family Sulfomarinibacteraceae; genus JAHECW01. The sequence goes on along the minus strand of JARFRM010000288.1, from coordinate 111,141 downwards.
AAGGCCGTTGATGGTGAAATCGCGACGGAGTGCGTCTTCGGCCGGAGTGCCGTAGACCGAACGATCCACCCGGGTCGGAGCCGGGGTCCGATCCGGATCGGCATCGGCCTCGGCCGCTTCGGCCTCCGCCTCCTCCCAGTCGTCCGGTCCCTCCGGCGGTTCGGGGCTGGCCCTGAACGTCGCAACCTCGACGATCTCACCACGGAACATCACGTGAACCAAACGAAAACGACGCCCGATGATTCGCGAGTTCCTGAACAGCCGCCTGATCTCCTGCGGCTGAGCGTTCGTCGCGATATCGAAGTCCTTGGGTCTTCCTCCCAGAAGAAGATCCCGCACGGCACCGCCCACCAGGAAGGAGGTGTAGCCCGACCGGTGGAGCCGATACATCACCTTGATGGCCGACGGCGACAGGCCGTCCCGCGACACCGAATGGTCGGGTCGTGCCAGGATCCTCGGGACCGCATCCTCGGTCATCATCACGTTGTCACGCACATATTGATCGCAATGAACTACCTCGTGATCGCCGCTGCGCCCCTCTCGTCGATGTCCGCGGGTTCGATTTTCCCGGTCCGGCGGCCGCGCCCCGGAACTGGTGTCACCGGCGCAAGGGCGATCCTATCAAACCGGCCGGGCGCGATGCCCGGCCGGAGGTAGATTTCTTGCGATATCGACCGGTGGGATCAGTCCAGCGAAAGTCCTGCCGAACCGCCGTTGGCCTGCGGGTTGTCGACGATGAATCGACGTTCTCCAATAAAGGTCCGTCCGCCCCAGCGATCCTCGGTCCAGATGACGAGCACATGATCACCATCGGCGAGGTCCGCTGCGACGGTGTCGTATGCATACGCGTATCCGGCGTTCGCTGTGAAGTAACTCGGGAACCAGGGATAACGTCCAACCACCTCGGGGCTGGGGAGGTACAATTCGTCGACATAATCGACGAATTCTCCGTCCACCCAGACCTCGATTTCCTCGATGAAGTCCAAATCGATCGCCCACCCGGTGATATCCACGGTTCCGGTCACGACCTCCGCTGGGGCGGCCGGGGTGTAGATATCGCCCCAGGAGGGACGGTCCGGGTCATCGTCACAGTCGAAGATCACCGGGATCTGAGCGATGTCGGCGACGTTGTTCTCGAGATCGCCCGCGCGGATCTTCAGATAGTGGAGCCCCTGGCGGAAGCCCTGGCGGATGATGAGATCCGAAACATCGACGACGAATGCAAAACCAGAGTCCTTGGCGTTGGGAATGTCCGTGAAGAGCTGGAGCAGGTCCATCCGCGGGAGGCCATAGTAGTTGACATCCATCCGGAGCCAGCCATGCCAGAAACCCGGAAAGCTCGTGTCGGCAAGAATCGTCCCGTCGAGCAGCAGCTGAACATAGCCCACGCCACCGTTGTCGACCTGGGACCCGACATCGAGCGCCCAACCCGTGATCAACTCGGTCACCTGCGGATCCTCGTAGGGAGGGCTCGACCAGCCACCGGGATCCGAACATCCCTTGGCAAACATGATGTGGTTGGCGATGGGCCAGTCGATGGCGCCGAACGGAGGCAGGTTGTAGCTGACGTTGAAGGTCTGAACGTAGCGGGTGCCGATGACCCGGGATGCGTTCTCGTCATCTACTAGGCGAACCGACAGAACGTGAATCCCGTTGGCCCAGAGTGTGGTGTTGAGCATCTTGACCCAACCCGCGTACTCGGCATCAGGATGGGAAGGAAATTTGTGCATGACGTCGGGCCGATGAATACCGTACACGGCATCTCCGACCGACACGCCGTCAACCAGGATCTCGATGAAACGGATTTCGGAATCATCGAGGGCCCAGCCGGTGACCGGGAAGACACCGCTCATGGGCTGGTCCTCGCCCGGGAGCTCGATCTCGCCAAACGGCGACTGGTTGAGATTGTTGTCCACGGTCACCGAGCGTTGACCGAAGTCCTCCGCCGTCCCATCGACATAGGAGACCCGCACGAAGAGCTCGTGACTGCCGTCGCTCAGGGTGACGGAATCGAATGAGGTGGCGAATCCGGGGCGCTCGTACGGTGTGCCGGTGTACCAGGGGTAGGCCTGAAGCACGTCGTAGCGCGGCTGGTAGAGATCGGCCGTGGCAACGTACCCGTCGTCCACGTAGAGGTCGACTTTGTTGACCAAAGTGGGACCCCAATCACAGTTTCGCCACGCCCATTGCGGGCCGCAGTCCTGACCGTCGTCGAGGACATAGCCCGTGACCGCAACGAGACCGAAAACAGTCGCCCCATCATCGGGTGTATCGAGGCGGAATATGGTCTCTGCAACGGCGTTCCCGGCGAACAAAACCGTCACTAGAATGGATGTCGCAATGATAATTCTGTGACGCATCAGCTGTCCTCCTCTGAAGCGCAGGTCTACGCAGACGAAAATCTAACCTGTTCGATGATATACCAAATGTGATTCTACGGTCAACGAATTTTGTGATGAACGGCACTTCTTCAGTCTGATTTCTGTGAGTAACCGGGTTCATTTTTTGAAAGAAACCACGGATCACAATCGCGAACAATTACGCATCGGCTTTCTCTGCGTCCCCAGAGGCTAATTCCTCGACGTGAATCCGCGCGCAATTCGCCAGCGCTTGGCGATCGAATCCGCCTTCAAGAAACGAGAGAACCCGGCCGCTCGCCCATCTGTGCGCCGTTGCCGTCACCGCCGCGCTCAAACGGCGGAAACCCGCTTCCGAAACCCGCATCGCGCCGATGGGGTCCGAGGGATGGGCGTCAAACCCGGCTGACACGATGATGGCCGCCGGCCGAAGCCTCGATGCAACCTCGTCGAGAGCTTCCTCGAATGCGGCGCAATAGATCGAGTCGTCAGCCCCGGCGACGAGAGGCATGTTCCGGGTGGTTCCCAAACCCTCCCCCACCCCAATCTCATCCGCGGTCCCGGTCCCCGGGAAACCGGGGTAGGTGTGAACCGACACGTACCCGACATCTCCCCGATCAAAGAAGTGCTTCTGGGTCCCGTTGCCGTGATGAGCGTCAAAGTCGACGATCACCACCGGCTCGCCCAGACTCCCCACCACCACCTCCGCGGCCACCGCCACCGAGTTGAAGAAGCAATAGCCCCTGGCCGAGTCACGCTCAGCGTGGTGGGAGGGCGGGCGAAGGACGATAAATGCTCGATCGAGCCTGCGGTTGGCCAGATCGAGGGCCGCGTTCATGGCCAGACCGGCGGCAGCCACAGCGGAGTCGAAGGTCTCCGGCGATACCCGACAATCGTGGGTGTCAAGCCAACCGTGACCCTCGTTCGACACGGCGCGAACACGCTCGATGTAGTCCTCGTCGTGGATCCACTTCAAGACCCCGAGCACATCCTCGTCCGTTGGAACGGCCGCCTGCCGATCAACCGTCCATCGGCCGGCTGCACCGGGTTCGAGCACATCCAGAATCACTTGAACCCGCTGAGCGGACTCGGGATGACCCAGACCCGGGTCGTGGCCGAGAACCCGCGGGTTCGAACGCACGAAAACTGGTGACGTCTCGGCCATGATCCTCCCGGCCGTCCCTCCACGATGTTGTGAAGACGGCGTCATCATACTACCCTGTGGGCGATGAAGAGCCCTGCCGTTCGTATCGGTGTCTCGTTGGTGCTGATGGTCGCCCTGTTGGCGTTCTTCCTGTGGAATGTCGACTTCGAGGAAATGATGGCCGGATTGGCACAGGCCAACCCGTGGCTCATCGCCTTGGCGACCCTGCTGGCGCTCGTTTCCTACTGGGCCCGCGTCATTCGCTGGATGCTCATTCTCCGACCGGTGGCTCATGTCCGTCACTCGAGCGCTTTTCTGGCCACCGCGGTCGGTTACGCCGCCATCGCCCTTCTTCCGGCACGCATGGGCGACATCATCCGACCCGTGCTGTTGGCCAAGCGGGATCACTTCCCGGTTTCCGCAGGACTCGCCTCGATTCTCACCGAACGGGTTTTCGATCTCTGGACCGTGGTGCTCTTCTTTCTGGTGTTCCTGATCTGGCCACCGTCCATGATGGACCTCGACGCCGGCGCCGCTGCAAACCTCCGACTCCTTCAGGTCTCCGGTTATGGTGTTGGGATCGCGCTGGCTCTCGGTACCCTCACGCTGCTCGGCCTCTTTCGTTATCAGGATCGGTTCGTCGCGATCCTCAGCAAACCACTGGCGCGTTTCGCCCCATCGTGGCGGGAGCCCTTTGCCAACTTTCTCAACCACTTTCTCGATGGACTGCGGGTCCTCCAGCGCCCTCGAGATCTTCTCGTGACCATGACCGCGTCCTTTGTTCTCTGGTACATCATTTTCTGGCAAGTGAAGGTCACGCTCCTGGCCTTCCACCTCGATCTGCCGCTCCGAGTGGCCTTCCTCCTGGTGACCCTCGCCGTCATCGGCCTCGCGATCCCGACCCCCGGCGGGGTCGGTGGATTTCACAAGGCCACCCAGGTCGGACTGACCACCTTCTTCGGCGTCGAGCTCAACCTCGCTACCGCCATCGCCATCGTCTATCACGCCATCTGCTTCGTGCCCATCACGGTGATCGGGCTCCTCTGTCTACCGCTGCTGGGCATGCGTTTTTCCGACGTCAAGGACCTGGCCGAAGAGGGGAGCGCCGAGTGATCTGCCCGTTCTGCGCCTGCGCCTCGAGCCGGGTCGTGGACTCGCGCGAGGTGCGCGAGGGGGCGGAGATCCGCCGGCGGCGCGAGTGCATGGAATGCAACCGTCGGTTCACCACCTACGAGCGGGTTGACGAGCTACCGGTCACGGTGGTCAAACGCGACGGTCGGCGCGAGAGCTTCGACCGGGAGAAACTGCTCAACGGGATGCTTCGCGCCTGTGAGAAACGGCCCGTCCCGCGGAAGGACCTCGTCGTGGTGGTGGATGCGGTGGAGACCGCCATCGCGTCGCAGGAGGTCCGGGAAATGTCCACCGAGGAGATCGGCCATCTGGTCATCGAACGATTGCGCAACCTCGATCAGGTCGCCTATGTGCGCTTCGCCAGCGTCTACCGCCGTTTCGAGGACGTCAACCAGTTCATGGAGGAGCTCAAGGGCCTGCTCCTCAACCACGACGAATGAACAACGGCTCCGAAGGCAGCGATGTGAGAGCCGACGGTCTCGATTTCGAGGCCGACATCGTCCACATTGCCGACGAACTGCCGGTTCTTCCGTTGCGCGACGCGGTTCTGTTCCCATACGCCATCCTGCCCCTCTCGGTTGGCCGAGAGAGCTCGTCGTTGGCGGTGGACCAGGCCCTCGCCTCCGATCGCGCACTGTTCCTACTCGCCCAACGAGATTCCCGGGTGAACGAGCCGGGTGAGGACGACCTCTACCAGGTCGGTTGTGTCGGCACCATCATGCGGGCCGCAAAGCTCCCGGACGGCAGCCAGCGGATCCTGGTCCAGGGTCTCACCCGTGCCCGCGCCGACTACTTCACCGCCGACCAGCCTCATCTCGCTGCTCGAATACGGCTGCTTCAAGAACCCACCCCCGAGCAGGCCGGTCTGGAGATCGAAGCCTCGGTGAGGAGCGTTCGCGACGGGCTTGAGCAGATTCAGACTCTGGGCAAGGCCATTTCTCCGGAGATCATAGTCCTCGCCGCCGATCTCGAGGATCCCGTCCGCCTCGCCGATCTGGCGGCCGCCAATCTCGGCCTGGCCGTCGCCGACGCCCAGGAGGTGCTCGAAGCAGAAACCGTGGAGACCCGCCTCGAACTGGTCCACACTCTGCTCGAGCGAGAGGTCGTCGTACTGGAGATGCAGGAGCAGATCTCGTCCCGGGTGCGGAACGAGATGGACCAGGGACAACGCGAGTATCTCCTCCGCCAACAGCTCAAGACCATCCAGACCGAGCTCGGTGAGATCGACGACACCGAACGCGAGATCCAGGAGTACCGCCGGCTCGCCGACGAGGTCGGTCTTCCCGAACAGACCAGAAGCGAGTTCGACACCCAACTCCGCCGCCTCACGGCCATGCACCCGGACTCGGCCGAGGCTTCGGTGGTGCGAACCTGGCTCGACTGGATGACGACTCTTCCCTGGCAGAAAGCCACCGACGACACCCTCGACATCGCCGCCGCGAGGAAGATCCTCGACGAAGATCACTATGATCTGGATCGGGTGAAGCAACGCATCGTCGAGTTTCTCGCGGTGCGCCAGCTGCAACCCGAAAGCAAGGGGCCGATACTCTGTCTTGCCGGCCCACCAGGGGTCGGAAAGACCTCCCTCGGCCGCTCCATCGCCCGCGCCATGGGCCGCCGCTTCGTCCGCACCTCCATGGGAGGCGTCCGCGACGAGGCCGAGATCCGCGGCCACCGGCGAACCTATGTCGGCGCCCTGCCCGGGCGGATTGTTCAATGCCTGCAGCAGGCGGGCAGCATCAACCCGGTTTTCATGCTCGATGAGGTCGACAAGATCGGTTCGGACTTCCGGGGCGACCCCTCGTCGGCCCTCCTCGAGGTCCTGGATCCCGAGCAGAATCACACCTTCCGGGACCACTACCTCGGCGTGGACATCGATCTCTCACGCGTGCTTTTCATCACCACCGCCAACGTCACCGACACCATCCAGCCCGCCTTCCTCGACCGGATGGAGGTGATCCGGCTCGAGGGTTACACCGAAGAAGAAAAGATTGAGATCGCGCGTCGGCATCTGACGCCGAGGCAGATTTTCGAGAACGGTCTCGCCGATGTCGGGCCCACGTTCACCAGCAAGGCCCTTCACGAAATCGTCGACGGCTACACCCGAGAGGCCGGAGTCCGGAACCTGGAGCGCCGGATCGGCGCCGTCTGCCGGAAGATCGCAGTCCGCGCCGCGGAGAAACGTCGTCATCCGCGCCGCATCACACCAAGGGTAGTCAACCAGTTGCTCGGCCCCCGTCTCCATTTGGCCGAGGAACGGCTCCAGGAAGACCGAATCGGCGTCGCGACGGGTCTCGCCTACACCCCCGTCGGAGGGGACATTCTGCTGGTCGAGGCCGCCGCATCCGGGACCGAGAAGGGAGAGCTCAGGCTCACCGGCTCCCTGGGTGAGGTCATGAAGGAGTCCGCCGCCGCTGCGGTGACCTTCGCCCGCACCCACGCCGACGACTACGGCATCCCGGAGAAGTGGTTTGATCGGCACCTCCTCCACATCCATGTACCGGCCGGCGGTGTCCCCAAGGACGGGCCGTCGGCGGGAGTCACGCTGCTCGCGACCATCGTATCGACCGCATCGGGACGCCCCGTGCGTCACGACATCGCCATGACCGGTGAACTCACCCTTCGAGGCGATGTCCTTCCCGTGGGCGGAGTCAAGGAGAAGGTCCTCGCCGCGCTCCGGTCCGGGATCACCCGGATCATCCTCCCGGCGGTGAACAAACGCGATTTCGACGAGCTCCCGCCTCGGGCGCGGAAGCTGGCGACGGTGAGGTATGTCGAACGCGCCGATGAGGTACTGGAAATCGTGCTCAAAGGCGAGTAGCGGGATCGGGGTTCTGTGAAGGCCGCAGTCCGGAGGTCCACACCGAACAATCGACGTCCGCGTTTCCCACGGGTGCGCCGGTTCTTTCCTTTGGCAAGCCCCTGCATTCTCGGAGAATGAAAATTGAAGTAGTGGAAGGTCAGGGGGTCACACGGACGGCGGACCGACGAACGGGTGCCGGCTCGCAGGCCGAAACGTCGTACACGTTGATCCCGGCATCGCCGAAAGCGACATAGACGAGATCTCCCTCGAGATCAACCGCCCGGGAGGGGCCATCGGGCAGATCGGCCACATGCTCGACGCAGGCGAAACCGGTGGACGGCAACACCAAGAGGAACACTGCTGCGGCAACGAGCGGCACCCCAACCCGATTCGCACCTGTGATGACCATGACAGTGAGTCTATCTCGGAAATGCACGGTGAAGGCTCCAAGCCTTCCACGGGGATTTCCGAGCAATTACCGATGGTGCCTGAAGTACTCGATCGTGTCGGCCAGTCCGTCCTCGAGTTCCACCTTCGGCTCCCATTCGAGAACCCTGCGTGCGAGGGTGATGTCCGGCTGCCGGACCTTGGGGTCGTTGACCGGCAGGTCCTTGAAGATGACATCCGATGAGGCGCCGATGATCCGGATGATTTCCTGGGCAAACTGGAGAACGGTCATCTCGGTAGGATTGCCGATATTGACGGGCTCGACGTAGTCCGAGTTCAACAGACGCCAGATACCTTCGATGAGATCGTCGACAAAGCAGAAAGAGCGGGTCTGGGAGCCATCACCGAAGACCGTCAGACTCTCGTTGTCCAGAGCCTGGCAGATGAATGCGGGGACGACCCGGCCGTCACCCGCGCGCATCCGTGGGCCATAAGTGTTGAAGATCCGAACGATCCTGGTCTCGAGTCCGTGATGCCGGTGATAGGCCATGGTGATGGCCTCTGCGAAACGCTTGGCCTCGTCGTAGACCCCCCGCGGGCCCACCGGGTTGACATTGCCCCAGTAGTCCTCGGGCTGCGGGTGCACCAGCGGATCGCCATAGCTCTCGGATGTCGAAGCGAGCAGAAAACGCGCGCCCTTGGACTTGGCGAGACCGATGGCCTTGTGGGTTCCCAGCGATCCGACTTTGAGGGTCTGGATGGGCAACTTGAGGTAGTCGATGGGCGACGCCGGCGAGGCGAAATGGAGTACGAAGTCCAAACGCCCCGCGACGTGAATGAAATTGGTCACATCGTGCTCGACGAAGATGAATCCGTCGCGGCCGAAGAGATCTTCGATGTTGGCGAGGCTGCCGGTGATGAGGTTGTCCATACAGACGACCTCGAGCCCCTCGCCGAGCAACCGTTCACACAGATGAGATCCGAGGAAGCCCGCGCCTCCGGTCACCAGCGCACGTTGTCGTTCCGTCATGCAGACCTCCGAGGCCGGAGCCTAACACAGACGAGCGATGCTGGATGCTGGATCATCGCAAACATCGCACGCATCACACGTTGCAGCCCACGGATCACACGGATGGACACAGATTCCATCTCATCATCGCAGATTGCCCGCAGATCACGCAGATTGACGCAGATAAAACCATCGCGGTCACAGCAACGGCTTCAGATACGGCCTCAGTCTCGGCAACGGAAACGGTCTCGGTTGCGGACACGGCCGCTGCCCCCTGAGACCAATAACGCCCCGAGGACGTCCTCGGGGCGAGAGAAGTCATTTGGCTCCGCAGGAGGGACTTGAACCCCCAACCTAGTGGTTAACAGCCACCCGCTCTACCATTGAGCTACTGCGGAGCATCGTTAGCAAGAGGGTATTGTAGTCCCCGGCCGGCGATTGTCAACCGACCGCGGACGAGCGCATCAGAGTGAAGGTCATCCTCTCGACCGGCGCTCGCTGGAGAACCTCCTGAAACTCATCCGCGGAGTCGAAACAGGTCGAGACCAGACGGCGACCCTCACACTGGAGTCGAACCCGATCGCCCTCCAGGGGCCAGGGATTGACCCGCCAGCGGGTTCGGTCCATGGCGGTGAGCCTGACCGCATCGACATCGCCGGAAGAGGTCGGCGCCGCGACCTCGAAGTCCGACGCGAGCGACCCACACAGGAAGACCGAGATCCGGTCGGCGAGGGTCAAGATATCGGCATTGGATTGCCTCATCGGACCTCGCAGACAGCCTTGATACCGAGCATCCGAGGCCAGGCTGTCTTCCCAGTCGAGTTTCCGACGGTCCATTTCGGCGCGAAAGTTCTCCACGAGACCGGCCGATCCCATGTCCCTTCGCCCAAGGAGATCGACGGCCTTGACCTCGGCCATGTCGGAAAAGTGCGTCGCCACCAGCAGGGCGGCATAGCGGCTGTGCTGAGCGGTCCGATCAATGCATCGCCGCCAAATCTCGAGATGCGTTTCCACCGGCATGCGGTCAAAGGTTCTCGGGCGGCCCTTCGAGTCGATCCCCGGGGCGACGTCGAACTCGGTCCACCCGGAGTCGTGGAGCATGACCGCCGCCAAGACCTCGGCCCGGGGCAGCGGCCGGTTGAAGCGGCGGTTACCCCAGTGCTCGGCCAGCTGCCACGCAAGCCAGGCGTGCGAAACCTGGGAGATCGCGAGCGTTAGGTTCGGGTCGCCCCCGGAGTAAAGAAACATCGCGCAATTGTACCTGGATCTTTGGGGGTCCCGGGGTCTCGGCGAGGCTGACCGCAGCGAGCCGGCTCACCTCAATGGAGCTTCCGGCCAGACGGCGATGAGCCACATGCCGTTGGTGCGTTCTCGCAGATAGAACCGGTGGCCGTGGCTCGCCGTGGCCGAGTGCTTCGCCGATTCCAACTCCGGGACCTCTTCGAGTCCTTCGCCGATCTCCTCCAGCCGGTCCTCGATCTCGAGCACGAACCGCGCCGCTTCCTCGGCGTCCCGCCGCTGCAGTCTCGCCACCACCTCGAGGAGCTCTTTTCGAGCGGACGGAGTCACCTTCATGGTCGGATCAGTTCTCCTCGAGAAGCAATCGACAGTCGTCGAGCACCGCCTCGAGGTCATCGCCCTCGCCGGCGGCGCTCTCGAGCTCGCCGAGGGCCAATCGCCTGAGGAGCTCCCGTTCGTCGGTCAGCACTCTCAGGGTCTCAACCCCGATGACAGCCGCGACCGGCCGTCCGTCCCGGGTCAGAATGATCCGTCCGCCGCCCTCGACCCGGGCGGCCAGGTCCTCAACACCGTGCTCGCCGATCTCAACCACCTGAGCCTGTTCATCCATGCCGTTTCATCCCTTCCGCCACCATCGACAATAGCGCGGTCCGCCGATCAGCGCACAGTCGCTCCGGAAACACCTTGACTCTCGACCCTCCCGGGACGTATAACCCGCAAGCGCTCTGTCCATGAGGTGCGATCTGACCGCAAGACTGGAGAGGAACATGAGCAACGAGTTCAACGCCTTCACCATGGCCCAACGCCAATTCGACGCAGTCGCAGAGCTGCTCCAGCTCGAGGATGGGATCCGCCAACTGCTGCGGTCTCCTCAACGGGAATACCACTTCACCATCCCCATCCGGATGGATGACGGTGCGGTCAAGGTCTTCCAAGGATTTCGAGTTCAGCACAACGACGCCCGCGGCCCCGCCAAGGGCGGCATCCGGTTCCACCCCCAGGAGACCATCGATACCGTTCGTGCGCTGGCCACCTGGATGACCTGGAAGTGCGCCGTGGTCGACATCCCGCTCGGCGGCGGCAAGGGTGGCGTGATCTGCGACCCGCACAACCTCTCACCACGCGAACAGGAAGCACTCTGTCGCGGCTGGGTGCGCCAGGTTTCGAAGAACATCGGACCCATCAACGATGTTCCGGCGCCCGATGTCATGACCAACCCACAGCACATGGTGTGGATCCTCGACGAGTACGAGAAGCTCGCCGGCGGCCACTACCCCGGGATGATCACCGGCAAACCCGTCGAAGTCGGTGGTTCTCTCGGCCGCACCGAGGCAACCGGCTACGGCGTGGTCTTCACCGTTCGTGAAGCTCTGCAGAGAATGGACCTTCCCATTGAGGGCATTCGCGCCTCGATCCAGGGCTTTGGGAACGTCGCACAGTACGCGGCCAAGCTGCTCATCGAGCTCGGCGCGACCGTGGTCGCGGTGTCCTGCTGGGACCAACAGGATCAGACGTCCTACACCTACCGCAAGACCGACGGCATCGACACCGAGTTCCTGCTGTCCATCACCAACCGATTCGGGGCCATCGACAAGCACAAGGCCGAGGCGGCCGGCTACCAACGCCTGGAGGCCGATGCCTGGCTCGAGCAGGATGTACAGATCCTGATCCCGGCCGCCCTCGAGAATCAGATCACCGCCGACAACGTCGAGCGCATCCACGCCAATGTGAAGATTCTGGCGGAGGGCGCCAACGGACCGACAACCCCCGAGGCCGATCAGGTGCTCAAGCGGCGCGGAGTCTTTGTGATCCCGGACTTCCTCGCCAACGCCGGTGGCGTCACCTGCTCCTACTTCGAGCAAGTTCAGTGCAACACCAATTTCTTCTGGCCCAAGGACGAAGTCCTCAGTCGCCTCGATCAGAAGATGACCACCGCATTCCACGCCGTGGCCGACCTCGCCGAAGAAACCGGCGAGTACATGCGCGACGCCGCCTACATGATCGCCATCCAGCGGGTCGCGACGGCGTGCCACCTGCGGGGATGGGCGTAGGAACACAAAGTCGACGGTCGACAGTTCACAGTTCACAGTTCACAGTTCATCGCAAAGCGCCCGGCAACCGCCGGGCGCTCTTTTCGGTATCCAAAGCACGCACACAAACTCGACTTCATCGCCTCCGATTCTCATCGCATCAACCCAAATACCCGTTTTCGACCTCGCCTGCCCTTCGGATGATTGACCCTGCCGACTTCAAGCCCGACCTTTTCCCCAATCTTCGAGGCGATTTTTCCGCTTCGCGTCTTCGTGTCTTCGTGGTTGCGACGTTGCTATGGAATTCGCGTCCATCTGCGTCATCTGCGGTTTCTCCGTGCGATGGTGCGATGGTGCGATGGTTCCAATAAGTGATCGTCTTTGAGTTGTTCTTAGCGAGCATCGCGATCTTTGCGGTGAAACAGCGATTCGACCCTCGCGTCCTTGCGGTTCGATTGTGCTTCAACGGTCCCGTTGTCGCGGAAACTCGGCGAAATCCGATCTGTGAACTGGCGACCGTGAACTGTTGACTGGTGCCGAGCCGGTGAAATGCTGTGGTCAGCTCATCACTTGGGAGGAGCGAGGAACGCCAACGCCCGATCGGCCTCGGCGTCCATCACCACGTGCATGAGCCGGCCATGGGCGACCGCCGGCACATGGATGACGCGGACCACGTGCTCCATATCCGCGAAATCGGGCGCCAGCTCGGCCAGGGCGTTGGGGGATCCGCAGAGGAACTCCTCGTGCCAGACGACCCGTTTGTCGTCAGGATAGACCGGCAGGTAGGCGATCTTCGACTCGACAAGATCGTTGAAGAAGTGGGTACCGAAGGACACATCCGGCAGATAGGACCCGCGTTGCCGCGCGATCTCCACCAGCATGGCGGTGTGGCTGATGTCGGAGTAGGTCACGGGCACGCCGAGCCGGATGTCGCCGCTGCTGCCCCAACGGCCGGGTCCCATCAGGATGAAGCGTCGTTCGGGGAGCTTCTGATTGAGCGCACTGACCGCCCGGCCGACGCGGAGCATGGCTTCTCGGGTCGGCAGCTTCTCATAGTCACGCGGGTCGACGAGGACCACATACTCGATGTTGGGGCTTTGCGCCATCTGTACGTAGCGGTTGGCTGAGAAGACCTGATCGCTGATGTCGATAGTGGCCGGAACCGGGACCCGCTGTGCCGACGACCCCAGGCTCAGAGCCCGACACTGGAGCATGAAGAGATTCTCCCCGTCGTGGGCGAACTCGACGTCCACGGGCTCACCCAAACCATCTTCCAACAGATCGAGCATGGATTTGAGCGAGCTCGGGAATTCCGATTTCACCAACCCGTCAAAGGTGACGACGAGCTCGGACGGCTCGACCTGCGCCATGAGCCCCACCATGGGCAGGAGCTGGCGGTGGCGATAGATCGAGAAGATCTTGTTCATCAGCGGCAGCTTGCGCCCAACCCGCCCGAGGAATCGCTCGATGGAGATGGAATCGAACTGGCCTTCGTTGAGGTCAATGACGTCGACTGCACCCTGCGAGTAGCGGTAGACCTCATTCGGCTGTTGCACCGCCCTGAGCGTCGGCTGCTCGAGAGCGACGAGAACCGGATAGTCGTCAACGGTCCTGTCCACCGCCCGGGTTCCGAGCCCGAGCACCAACCGCGCCATTCCGTCGGTGTGGCGAATGCGTGGCGACCAGCGCATCTCGCAACGTGAAAACGCCACCCCGGCGAAGACCGGCGCCAGCATGTTGCCGACCTCGCGACCCACCACCTCCTGGATGAGGATGCCCATCTGTTCCTGGAAATCGAGGAGCCCGCGGCTGCGCCGGTACTCGATGGGGTCGGGGTGGAAGACCGAAGCATAGACCTCGGAAATGGCATTCTCGAGCGCGTCCAATCGCGCCTCGATGGTGCCCTGATTGCGAATGAAGAGACTCTTGTACTTGCCGGAGAAGGCGTGACCGATGCGATCCTCGAGCAGGCTGGACGAGCGGACCACCAGCGGCCGTTCGCCGATCTCCATGAGCATCTTTTCGAGACCGTCGTGGATGGTCGGAGGCATGGCGCCGTTCTTGAACAGGCGCTCGACCAGCGGGTACTCCTGCCGCACCTCCTCGAGGTCCTTGTACTTGACGTTGATGATCTCCTCGAGATTGTTGTACTCGATGAACTCGAGGATGCCGTTGGACGGCAGAAAGTACGACCGCGGGATACGGTACTCGGCATTGAGTCGCCCCTCGTAGTGCGCTTGTTGCAGGATGGAGTGGGCGAGAACCAGCCCTGCGGCCTTGCCGCCGAGGCGCCCCTGTTGACCATAGGTGGGGACGATTCGATCGAGCACCCAGCCGAAGTCACTGACCCGGACAAATCGCTTCGCCACCGCGATGAAATCGAGGTGATCGGTGAGCAACCTTCGGACCAGGGCGGCGCGGGTGCCGATGACGTCCTCGGGAAGGGACGAGCCCTCGCCGGGCGCGAACTCGAGAAACTCGTGCACCCTGTCGCGGAGCTCGCCGAGAGGGGTGTCGGCGTCCTCCGCCAACCGCGCCACCTCGAGGGCGAGCGCCCGCTTTTCGGTGAGCACGATGGTGGTGTCGATTTCGTCGGCCGACAGGTGGCGCTCGGCGTATTTCAACGCCAACTCGTAGAGCGCGTGCCGACTCTGTTTGGGCAACCGGGGCTTTGGCCTATTCGGGTCGAGCCTGGCCGGCGAACCCGAGAGGTTGAGGGCGACGGCGATCTCCTCGTCGATGTCGTCGAGGTCGATGAGGCCCTGTCGCTGCATGTCGAGCAGCAGCCGACGGCACACCCGCTGGGCGAGACCGGGCCGCCGCCGCCGAAGTTCGTCAAACCGCTCCCGCCAGACCGCCTGCGTCAAGAAAACCTCCAGGGTCGGAGCATTGTAGCTTGGCGGGAGGGTCTTGGGGTTTTGGTATCTGGAGAACGCGCGCCGTTGAGTTCAAGACCTCACGACCATGGGCCGGCGGCGCCGATCAAGACGTCACGACCTCTGATCCTACTCGCCGGCGGGGTCACCCTCCACGATCGGTTTCAGCTTCTCGAGATTGCCGAGAATGGTCTCCGCGGTCACGGCGTCGACCCCCATCACGTTAGCGCGCGCGCTGACGGTCACCGCAGCGTGGCCGCCCTCCTCTATGGGCGCATAGAAGGTGTAGGTGAGGCCTTCGATGTTGTCGTCTTCGAGGACGACGATCACGCTCCCCATGACCTGGGTGGGAGGCAACATGAGATCGTGTTCGCGAACCTCCAGGTCTGAGAGAGCGTTGAGCCGCCGGCGAACCTCGGCGTTGTCGGCCTCACCGCCGTCGTCGAATTGCCAGAGACCGTCAACCCGGTCGAGAACGATCTTGCCGGCGGATCCCGTCAACTCGATCGTCGCCGCGTCCCACGTGCTGAACGACCACACCTTGTCAGACCGCCACAGGACCGGCGCCTTGGAAAGTCTGGTCGCGATGGAATCAGACACCTGGAAGAGATCCACCCCGTTGCGGCGACAGACAACCGTGCCCGCACCCTCCTCGGAGGCCGACAGCTCGAGAGTCGTGGTTGTTTCCCCGCCCTTCGGTTTCAGGACGACGCGAAACGCGGGAGGATCGAGCCCGAGCTCGGAAGGATCTCCATCTTCGGACAGAAACTCACCGACCCGAAGCGTGTTGAGCTCGGAGACCAGGCTCTGAAGCTGGTCGCGATCGGCGAGATCGACCAGGGGCTCGATGAGCTGCCAGCGGCCGTTGATCTGTTCGACCCGGATCCGATCCTCGACGGTCGAGATCTCGATCGACTCGAGATCGTGCTCGGCCAATTCGATGACGTCTCGCGATCGCCACTCGTCGACCTCCCGATCGAGGGCGGCCACAAAGGCGTCCGCGCTCAGGATGATCTCGTCATCCGTGCCTCGTCGGACGGCTCGTTTCGACCCGAGGGGCGTCGCATCTCCCACCGCAAGGGCAAAGCGCACCCCGTTCGCATCCACGAGTACCACTCCAAGGAGGGGATTATCGAGACCGTAGTCGGACAGTGCCACCTCGCCGAGAGAGAGCGTTCTCTCGGCATCGAGATTGGCGATGGCTCCGAGCAGGGAACGCACGGCCGTCGGGTCCGCCGCCCAGTCCAACGGTTCGACCATCCGCCACTCACCCTCGACCAGTGAAAACCGAACGTGACCGTGGTTGGACTCGATCTCCACCGTCTCGATCGTGTCCTCGTCGAGCTCGGGGAAAACCCGGTCGGCCCTTTCCACGGCCTCATCGGTGGTCGGTTGATGACGCTCGACAAAGAAGATGAACGCACCCAGTGCCACCGCCACGATCGCCAGGATGATCAGGGTTCCGCTTCGCATCTCGCTCCTCCCACCCGCGGCGTCAGTGCTTGCGGCGCCGCCACACCAGGATTCCCATGGCGATGGCCGCACCCGGCATCACGAGGAGAACCACCACGAGGATGATCCGCATCTGCTGCTGACCGATGAAGAGGTTCAGATCTTCTACATTTCGAGGCGGAATTCCCATGGAGATCTCTCGAAAGGTCATCCAGTTGAGAGTGTTCATGGCCATGATCGAGTTGCCGGCGTTGCCGATGTCCACATCGGTGAGAAAATCGGAGTCGCCGAACACCGCCAGGCGGTAAGTGCGCTCACCCTCGAGATCAGCGGTCGGATCACCCCCGTCATCGAACACTGCGGCTGTCGCCGAGCCCTCCGCCACCACCGCCACCGCAACCGGACCCAGGGTGTCGATGCCATCGTCGAAGACGACAGGATCACCCCGGAGCAGCATCCCGAGATCGGTTTCGCCCCAGCCCTCGTCGGTGGTCTCCACCAGGACCCGGGCATCGTCCGAGTCGACGCCCAATGATCGCGTCACGGTGAAGAGAACGGCAATTCCCTCGAGTCCCTTGGTCACAGGGTGATCCGCGAAATCGGTCAGATAGACCGCCGACAGATCGAAGTACGGCAGCTTGCGCGACGGATCCACCACCAAATCGTTGTTGACCACGACGCCGCGATTGGCGAGAAAGCCCTCGAGGCGGGTCATCCGCATGGTTCCTTCGGGCTCGATGAGGGGATCGAGGGCCACCAGAAGCCTCCCACCACCATCGAGATATGCGTCGAGGACCGCGATTTCGGCAGCGGTGTAGGCGGTGGTCGGCCCGACAATCACGAGGACGTCGGCATCGGATGGCACGTCACCCGACAGCAGGCTGATGTCTTCCGCCTCCATGTTGTCCCGCCGCAAAGAATCCGCAAGTACCGTCAGGCTGCGTTCGGCCAGAGCGCCGGTCCCCACCGACGCCAGAGAGGCTTCTCCGTGGCCGGTGACAAAGTAGATCTTCGGTACCTCCGTCGCCACCAGCGACAGGATGGCCGATGTGAATTGCTCCTCGCCTTGGAAGGCTCGGATGGTCGGCTGCTGGCCATACTCCATGCCCGCGTAGTCGTATTCCACCATCTGTTCGGCGGTCACGTACTTGGTTCGATCACCGACAATGAAGACCACGGTGTCGGCCACGGAGACACCGTACTCCTGGGTGAGCTGGGTGGTTCTGAGCGGCTCCTTGTCGGGATCGATGTACTCCACGGCGATTTGGTCGGACGCCGCCTGGTATCTCGACAAAAGCTCATGTACTTGATCGTAGAGAGGACTGCCCGGAACCATGAAGACCACAATCCGGATGTCCTCTTCCAGGGATCCGACCAGGTTGAGGCTCTTTTCGGACAGGGAGTAGAGCTTTGACGACGTCCAATCCCACCGTTTGTAGTGGCGAGCCCCGAGCCAATTGGCCATGAGGACCAGACCGAGGACCAGGACCAGGGCCGCGCCGCCCGCCACACCGTAACGCAGTGCTTGCTTTCTCATCGCCTACCTCCACTTGTTCAGTTCGAGGCTCTTGGTCGACAGAAAGAGAAAGAGGCACGTGAGCGACAGCTCGTAGGCGACGTACCGGGTGTCGACGATGCCCTTCGAGTAGTCCGCCATGTGCTGCCAAAGATCGGCATGGTCGATCACCGCACCGAATCCCGATGAGGAAATCAACAGGCCTCGCAACAACGGCATCCCAAAGAGGATGATGAGGCCGGTGAAGGCGAGAACTGCGGCGATGATCTGGTTTCGGGTCAGTGTCGAGGCGAAGAGGCCGAGGGAGACAAAGAGGGCGCCGATGAGCGCAACCCCCAGATACGACGCCGCCACCGCGCCCCAATCGACGGAGGCCTGGCTTTTGATCATGAGCACGTAGACCACCGTCGGGAGCCAGAGTGCGAGATAAAAAGCCAGGGCCGCGGAAAACTTGCCGGCGATCACCTGGGCCTCGGTCACCGGCGAGGTCAGCAGCACCTCGATGGTGCCCGAGCGCCGTTCCTCGGCCACGAGACGCATCGTGATGAGTGGTGCCACCACCAGGAAAAACCAGAAGAAAATCGTGCCCCCGAAAAAAGCCTGGAGGATCGACAACGATGACTGGCCGGGCTGGCTGAGGTAGCCGATGATCAGCGCGAAGAGCGCTCCCTGGAGCAGGAGAAAAGCCGCCATGACGATGTAGGCCAACGGCGACGAGAAGTAGGCGATGAGCTCGCGGCGGACGACGGCCGAAAATGCCTTCATCTCACACCTCCCGGGCCATGGACGCCGCCTCATCGGCGGTCGTCAACCGAACAAAGACGTCCTCGAGGGTCGCCTGCTCGGGCGTCAGACCGATGAGCACCCAGCCTCGCTCCACGGCGAGGTGAAAGACAGCCTCACGGGGGTCCGCGTCGCTGAGGTGCTCGACAAGGAAAACACCGTTCGTCCTCCCCTCGGCGGCGACGACGCCGGGCAACCGTCCGAGCGACTCGACGGCATCGACGTCCGCACCCTTGACCTCGACCCGGACGACCGGGTTTCCGATGAGCCGGGTCCGAAGCGCGTCGGGAGTTCCGTCGGCGACGATTCTCCCGTTGTCGATGATGAAGACCCGTTCACAGACCTGCTCGACCTCGGGCAGGATGTGGGTCGACAGTACCACCGTGTGGTCCTGACCGAGCTCGGTGATGAGCTCCCGCACCTTGATGATCTGATTGGGATCGAGGCCGACGGTGGGCTCGTCGAGGATGAGGACCGGCGGCTCGTGAATCAACGCTCCCGCCAAACCCACACGCTGACGGAAGCCCTTGGAAAGGGTGCCGATCACCTGCCGGCTGACATCCGAGAGCATGCATCGCTCGATCACATAGTCGAGCCGACCGGGGAATTCGGCTCGGGGAACACCCTCGACATCGGCGCGAAACCGAAGGTACTCCTCCACTCGCAGCTCGGGGTAGAGGGGCACATTCTCGGGCAGATAGCCGATCTTTCGACGGAGGCCCACAGGGTCAGCGTCGAGATTGATCCCGGCCACCACGACCTCGCCCGAGGTGGCGGGCAGGAATCCGGTCATCATCCGCATGGCGGTGGTCTTGCCGGCGCCGTTGGGACCGAGGAATCCGAGAATCTGGCCCTCGGGGACGAAGAACGAGAGGCGGTCGACCACCGGGCTGTCGACGTAGATCTTCGTCAGGTTTTCGACTTCGATCATCGCAAGACTCCTTGTCGGCCGGCTGTGGGACCGTGCCCCGGCCGGTGGAAATTCGTTATTCAATGGCGCACGATAAGCAAAACCGATGCCGGTATCAATGTTCGATTCAAGCTGCTGGTCGGGCGCAATCACGTCAAACTGACGCTATGGCGTGTCACGCACCGGAGTCACGATGAGCATCAGGGTGGTCGACCCGAGGGTGAACTCATCCTGGTGGCCCAGTTTGGTCGATTGGATCTGGGCGCCGTTGAACCACGTTCCGTTGGTCGCTTGGAGGTCCGTCAAGCTGACATCGGGTTCGCAGATTTCGAGCAAGGCATGCCGACGAGACACCTCGGAATCCCGCAACTGGATGTCCATCGCCGACCCCCTACCGAGGAAGGTCCGGGTTTTTTGGATCTGGAAGACGCTGCCGGCTTGGCCACCGGCTATGACCGCCAGCGAATAACGGGGGTCGGCCGGCATCGGCGGTTCTTCGCCGGGTCCCCCTCCGGGGAGAGTTGAGTCCGTAACCGGGGACGGCGTCGATTCCGGAACCTCGGAGAACGCCGGATTCCACGTGGCTCCGGAGTCATCGGCGAGCTCGAATTTTTCGCCGATGTCGTCATCACCCGACGTCCCGGAATCCGCATCTTTCAGCACCGGATTGGCGGTCTCGAAGGAAACTCCACACGAAGTGCACTTGACCTGTTTCACGGCCTCGCCGTCAAACAGTCGCTCGTCGTATCGATATTTTGTTTCGCACTCCGGGCAAGTGATGATCACGTCATCCTCCGGGATGCCCCATCATATCAACACCTGATCAACAGTGAAGTGGTGACTCGATCGTGCGCCTCACTCTTCACTGCCGGCGGGCTGTGTCCACCGGTCCATCCAGTCGAGCACGACCTCGTGCCACTGGATGGAGTTGAGCGGTTTCAAGACCCAGTGATTCTCATCCGGGTAGTAGAGCAATTGCGACGGCACCCCGCGGCGCTGGAGTGCGTTGAATGTGGCCAGTCCCTGGGTGTCGACGACGCGGTAATCAAGGGCACCGTGGATGACGAGCTCCGGAGTCTTCCAGTTGCCCACAAGCCGTACCGGCGAGTGTTTGGCGTAGCCTTCAGGATTCGCCCATGGGGTCCCACCGTGCTCCCACTCGGGGAACCACAGTTCCTCGGTGTTGAAGTAGGCCATGGTCTCGTCGAGGTTGCCGTCGTGACATACCAGAGCGGCAAAACGATCGGTCTTGCCCTGAATCCAGTTGATCATGTAGCCGCCGAAGCTTGCGCCCGCCGCCGCCACCCGGTCGGGGTCGATCCAGCTGTGACGGCGCAGGACATCATCGAGCCCCTTCATGAGATCCTCGAAAGGCGCCCCGCCCCAGTCGCCGTTGATGGCATCGGTGAAGGCCTGACCGTAGCCCGTGGATCCGTGGAAGTCGATCATGACCACCGCGTACCCGTGACCGGCGTAGATCTGAGGGTTCCACCGATAGTGGAAGTGATCGTCGAAGCTGCCTTGGGGACCACCATGGATCAAGAAGGCGAGCGGGTAGTTCTTGCCGGGATCGCGATCGACGGGCTCGATGAAATAACCGAAGACCTCATCACCATGGGCTCCGGCGAACGAGAACTGAGTGTAGGAACCGAAGTCGACGGCCGCAAGCCGATCACCGTTGAGGTCGGTGATCTGGATCGGATCTCCTCCGTCGGCCGGCCGGACGAAGAGCTCCACCGGCGAGGTCAGCTTGTCACGCGCGAAGAGCAGGCGACCGTCCGCCAGTGGTCTCGGACCCGAGTTCGTGTGACGCGTGAGGAGGGCTTGAACGGCTCCGTTACTCGGGTCGATGCGGAAGATGGAGTGATTGCCTATGTTGTCGGCCGATGCATAGAGCCAGGCCCCATCGGGCGACCATACGATGGCGCGCGGCGACCGATCCCAGGCCTCGGTCAGCACCCGGGGCTCACCGCCGGGCCAGTCCATGATCAACACTCGGAAGCGGTCCGCCTCGTAACCGGCTCTGGTCATGGCGAGATAGGCGAGCTTCGTGCCGTCGGGTGAAAACACGGGCGATGCGTCCCATGCCCGGTTGGCCTCGGTCAGTTTGGTTGCCGGGGACGACCCGTCGGTGGGCACGACCCAGAGGTCATAGTCGGTGGACCAGGCCTCCTCGGAGCCGCCGACCACCTTGGCCGTATACACCACCGTCGCGTCGTCGGGCGAGACTGTCCAGTCTTCGCCACCACCCCAGGGAATGGTCGGGCAATCGCCGTCGACGCCGGACATCAGGTCCACCGGTTGGCCGCTCGGCAATCCGTCCTCGCCCAGGGCGAGCCTGAACACATGATTGCGGCGGCCGTCCTTCCAGAAGTCCCAGTGACGGACGAAGACCTGATCGAAGACCATCCCGGTCGTTTTCCGCGCGGCTTCAATCTCGAGTCGCTCGACCGTGCACGGCACCGGGTCCTCGCAATCTGCGAAGACCTTGAGACCCAGGTAGAGCGCCTTGCCGCCGGGTCCGATCTTGAAAGCCTCGATGTCGAGGGGCACCTCGGTCACCTGCTCGGCCTCTCCTCCATCGACGGCCATCCGCCACACCTGCGACGATCCCGATCGAGTCGAAAGAAAGTAGAGCATTCGCGCATCCGCCCACCGGGGGCTCACATCCGAAGAACCGTGGGTCGTCAACTGACGCACCACCGAACCATCGGTGGCTGCGAGCCAGAGATTCCGCCCGCCACGGTTGGCCTCGAGATCCATGGTCGTCACCACGAACGCGACCATTGATCCGTCGGGCGACGGCTGATGATCACCGATCCGATCCATCGCGACCATGTCGTGAACATTGAAGGGGTGGGTTTCGGCGGCTGCGGTGAGCGCACAGCCCACGATCGCCGAGGTGATGACGAAATTCAGGAAGCAACGCTGCATTGGGGACCTCCCACCCGGAAAACCGGGCAGACGGTATGGTATCGCAGCTCGAGCAAGATGCAGGATTCGGTCCGTCATCCCGGCATGTCAAGCGCTCTTTCAGCGCAATCCCATTGCTTGTGCGTGCGATGAATCGAGTATCGAGAATCGAGTCTCCGTGCGGACGCGCGAAGACCTACGTGCTCGGCACCCAGGCGCTGAGGTCGCCGGTTTCGAAGCCACCGGAAAAGAGAGGCGCGGAGGATTCCTCGACCACAACCGGGTCCGCAGCGGCGACGACCGTCTTCTGGGGAACCACCCGATGGACTGCCGGCTGCGGGATGGGCGCCGGATCGGGATCCGGAACCTCAATCATGGCGAACTCGCTCACGGCCTCCGGGACCTCGAAATCGAAGGTCTGGATCGACGCCGTTCGCGCCGGGATCTCTTCATCAACGGTCGGACTGTTCTGCGACAACCACAGGGTCCCTACGCCGAACGCCATCACAACCGCAGCCGCCGCCGCCAACCATCGGTGGCTGCGCCGTCGTGCTGGAAGCTGGAGATCGCTGAAGGTCACGGCCACAACATCATCGACAGCCTGAGCCGCATCACTTTCGAAGTGCTCGTACCACCACGCCCGGCAGACCGGGCAGGACTCACTGACACTCTCCGCCTTGCCAGCGGCCTCATCGTCGAGGCGACCCAGTGCAAGGTCGAGCACCAGTCGTCCGTGGTCGGGGCAATTCGGGGAAATCATCATCTTCTCCACTCATTAGGACGCGTGACGTCGGGAGAGGTAACGGGTCGAACACCGAGGCCCAGCCAGCGCACGGAGAAACCGGAGAGAGCGCAGATGACGTCGCAACCACAAAGCCTCGAAGACACAAAGTGGGTCGTGGGCCGTATCGGCCAAACAACGTCCGGGGGGCAATCACGGGCAAAAGCGACTACAGATCCTCGTCGGCGTCAATCGAACGGGACCTTGACTCCTCTGGTTCAGGTACGCTTTCCCCATGACCAAATCCTCTCAACCTATCGCCGTGATCACCGGAGCGTCCAGCGGAATCGGGGCGGCATCGGCGCTCACCCTTTCCAATGACGGTTGGCGGGTGGTGCTGGTGGCGCGTCGCGCCGATCGACTCGAGGAGCTCGCGACAACCATCAGAGAGGCCGGCGGCGAGGCCATGGTCGAAGCGCTCGATGCTTCGCGAGGCTCCGCCGTCAACGAGATGGCCGATCGGGTGCTCGCGATCTGGGGCGCCCCGTCGCTGGTCGTCAATTCAGCGGGCGCCGGGATCTGGCGTTTCCTCGAGGAGACCACCCCGGCCGAGATCGACTCCATGATCGGCGCGCCCTACCTCGCGGCGGCCCAAACCAGCCGCGCCTTCATCGGCGAAATGATCGCTGCCGGCCGAGGCCTGTTGATTCACGTCGGCTCTCCGGCATCGGTCATCCCGTGGCCCGGTGCCACCGCCTACACAGCGTCGCGGTGGGCTCTCCGCGGACTCCATGAGGCGCTCTGTCAGGATCTCAGAGGCACCGGCGTCAGGAGCTCGCTGATCTACTTCGGAGAGGTCTCGAGCGAGTACTTCCAAGTCAACCCGGGATCCCACGAGCACATCCCCAGCCTCGGCTCGTGGATCTCAGTCAGCTCCCCCGAGAGCTGCGCCGAGATCGTTCTCGATGTCGTCCGCCGACCGCGGCCGGTGGTCTACCATCCCTTCGCCCTTCGCCTCATGGTCTGGACTGCGGCGCTGGCTCCGGCGCCCACGAGGTGGCTCATCGCGCGGACCGGGCGGAGACGCGGGAACAGAAACCTCTAAGATGCCAAGATCGCCCAGCATCGCGATCAATCTGACGTCGCGTGCCTCGTCGAGCGCAACGTCAGATCGACAGATGATATGTGATGATCTTGTGAGTCCTACGTGTCTTGGTGCCTTCGTGGTTGCGACATGCGATGTGCGGTGTCTTTGCCCACTTTGCGTCTCTGCGGTTTCAGCTCACACCTTCACATGCGCTACTCTTGCAACATGGATAACGTCACTACTTGCGCGTCTTGCGGCGCCGACATGCCGGTGCGGTCCACGATCTGCTCGAACTGCGGTTGGGATCTCAGCACCGCCGTGGCCGTCCCGCCCCGTCGCTCGATTCTCCAGACTCTCGCCTCCGGCGGCTGGCGGTTCCTGGTCTACGGCGCCATCATTCTCCTACCGGTCCTGGGATTCGCCCGCCTGCGCGACACCGGGCCCGGACCCGATCTGCCGACGACGCTTCGCTGGATGGTCTCCGGCGACAGCGGCCGGGCCGCCGAGTTGGTGACCATCCATCGGGCGCACGAGATCGGCGCGGCGGCGTCACGTTACGCGGTCCGCGAGATCGAGGCCTTTGCGTTCGAGGGCGACTGGGCGCCGGTGCTCGCTCCGAAATCGACGATGAACGTGCGCGGCTGGATGCCGCTGGTGTTTTTCGGTGCGGACACCGACATGGCTCCGGCCTCGGTTCGCGAGTTCTTCGAAGTTCGCTCGGTCGACGGCTGGGGCAATCCCTACCGCATCGAGACCCGGATCGTCGACCGCGGCGACGGCTGGGCGAACGATCCTGTGATCGCGGCCGATCTCGAGGCAGGCCTGCAGGCCAAGTTCCACACCGTCGATCGACCCGAGCTCGGCAAGGGCGAGTGGCTGCGGCTCGTGTTGACCTCGGCCGGGCTTGACGGCATCTTCGACACCGAGGACGATCTCCGATTCCTCAGTTACAGCCTCGTCAGCGCCCCCCTCCGAATGTTGGCCGACCCCGAAATCGTGGTCCAGAAGATCGAGCGCAACTACACCGTCGGACCCCAGTACTTCCGCGTCGAGGGCAGCCGATACGACCTCATCGATGCAAGGCTCCTGGCGGAGTACAGACTGACGAGTCTGTACTAAAGCTGTTAGCTGTTAGCTTGACCACGATCGCATTTCGTGGCGGCTCAATCAACCCCTGCGATGGAGCTGATGGCTAATGGCCAATGGCTAAAACCTACGACAGGTTTGCCGCCCAGGGCGGCTTGGCGGCGAGATCGTCCTGCAGAGCCCGCACGGCCAGTGGACCGCGTCGAAGAGTGGCGACCGCCTCGGCCGCGGCGTAGGCGCCGGGGATCGTCGTGAAGTAGGGCACGTTCGCGTCGAGGGCCGCGCGTCGTATCGATGGTGCGTCCCGCGCCGCCTTTCGACCCGCCGCGGTGTTGACCACCAGGTCGATGCCTCCCTCGGCCAGCAGATGCGGGATGTCGGGGTCGCCCTGACCCACCTTGAAGACCGTCCGTACCTCGGGGAAGCCTGAATCGCGGAGCAATCGCGCCGTCCCTTCGGTGGCGAGAAGCTCGAACCCGAGCTCCTCGAAGCGCGCTGCCAGCGCCGGCAGCCGGGTCTTGTCCCGGTCGGCAAAGGAGAGCAGCACCCGGCCATCCTCGGGCAACCGCCAGCCGGCGGCGAGGGCGGCCTTGGCGAAGGCCTCACCAAAAGTCCGGCCGCGGCCCATGACCTCACCGGTGGATCGCATTTCGGGGCCGGGCAGGGGGTCAACCCCCGGGAATCGTTCAAAGGGAAAGACCGGGAGCTTGACCGCGACCTCCGACGGGACACCGTCGTGGACCCCGAGCTCGGCCAGGCTGGCGCCGGCGCAGACCCGCGCCGCGAGCTCGGCCCACGGCATCCCGGTGGCGCGGGCGAGGAAAGGCACCGTCCGCGATGCCCGCGGGTTGACCTCGATAAGATAGACCACGCCCTCCTGGATGGCGAACTGAACATTCATCAGACCGCGCACGCCAAGGGCCAAGGCGAGCAGTCGCACCTGGCGCCGGAGCTCGGCTTGAACCTCGAGGGGCAGGCTCACCGGAGGCGTCACGGCGCCGGAGTCGCCGGAGTGGACTCCGGCCTCCTCGATGTGCTCCATAATGCCGCAGATCACCACCCGTTCACCGTCGGCAACCGCATCCACATCGACCTCGGAGGCCTGTTCGAGAAAGTTGTCGAGCAGGACCGGGCGATCCGGATCGACGGCGGCGGCCCGTTCGAGGTACTCGGCGAGCTCATCAGGACCGTAGACGATCTCCATGGCACGGCCGCCGAGAACATAGGAGGGCCGCACCAGCAGCGGATAGCCCAGGGTCTCACCGGCGGCCTCGGCCTCGTCGGCCGACGAAATCATCCGGCCGGGAGGCTGCCGCAGACCGAGCTCGCGCAGAAGCTCGGAGAAACGGCCGCGGTCCTCGGCCCGATCGATGGCGTCTCTCGGCGTACCCCAGATCGGAATCTCGTAGTTCTCCAGGTCTTCAGCGAGCTTGAGTGGAGTCTGGCCACCGAGTTGGACGATCACACCCACCGGACGCTCGGCGTCACAGATATCGAGCACGTCTTCGATGTGGAGGGGATCGAAGTGGAGCCGGTCGACGGCGTCGTAGTCGGTCGAAACCGTCTCCGGATTGCAGTTGATCATGACCGCCTCGAAGCCCTCGGAACGAACCCCGGCCACCGCCTCGACACAGCAGGCGTCAAACTCGATGCCCTGACCGATGCGCACCGGTCCACCGCCGAGGATCACCACCGAGCGGCGCGCCGCCGGCTGTTCGTCGCGATCGCCGAAGCTGCCGTAGAGATACGGTGTCCGGGCCTCGAACTCGGCGGCGCAGGTGTCGACCCTTCGGCGGATCCGGCGCAGCTCGAGATCGAGGCGCCGCTGCCGTTCGCTCTCGGGACTGGTCTTCTGGAGCCGCGCCAGCTGACTGTCGGCGAAACCGAGTCGTTTGGCGGCGGTGCGGGTCGGCAGATCGAGGTCCTGGTCGCGCAACAACGCTTCGGCCGCCACCAGCCCACCGATCCGGCGAAGGAACCAGGGATCGACAGCCGTGCTCTCGATGAGACGTTCCTCGGTCCACCCTCGGCGAAGCCCTTCGGCAAGCTCCCAGATTCTCTCGGGCGACGCGATGGCGAGTCGAGCCGCGAGGCCGTCGTCATCCACCGCCGCGAGATCGGCCGGCGCATCGAGGGAATCCCGATCGATCTCGAGAGAGCGAATCGCCTTGAGCAGCGCCTCCTCGAAGGACCGACCCATGGCGGCGACCTCGCCCACCGCCTTCATTGCGGTGCCGAGGACGGGTTCGGTGCCGGGGAACTTCTCGAACGCGAAGCGCGGGATCTTCACGACCACATAGTCGAGGGCAGGTTCGAACGATGCCGGCGTGGTGCCGGTGATGTCGTTGGAGATCTCGTCGAGCCGGCGACCGAGGGCGACCTTGGCCGCGATCCGGGCGATGGGAAAACCGGTCGCCTTCGAGGCCAACGCTGATGATCGCGAGACTCGCGGGTTCATCTCGATGATGGCGTAGCTACCGTCCACGGGATTGACCGCGAACTGAACGTTGGCGCCACCCGTCGCGACACCCACCGCATCGAGGACACCGCGGGCCGCATCACGAAGCACCTGGTACTCGCGATCGGTGAGGGTCTGGGCCGGAGCGACGGTGATGGAGTCACCGGTGTGAACCCCCATCGGATCGACGTTCTCGATGGAACAGACCACGACGAAGGCGCCGGCGAAGTCTCGCATGACCTCAAGCTCGAACTCCTTCCAGCCGAGGACCGAGGTCTCCACCAAGACCTGGTTCGTGGGCGAGGCCTCGAGACCGTGCCGGAGCAGGTCTTCGAACGAAGAGCGATCGTGGGCGGTCCCGCCACCCCACCCCCCGAGGGTGAAGGACGGCCGGAGAATGGCGGGAAGGCCGATGGTCTCGAGGGCCCGAATTCCCTCCTCTACCGAGGTCACGGTTGTTGCCGGCAGAACCGGAAGACCGGCCTCCGCCATGGCCTGTCGGAACTCCTCTCGATCCTCGGCGAGCCGGATCGACCGCACCGAAGCTCCCAGCAGTCGGATGCCGAGCCTCTCGAGGACGCCCGTCTCTTCGAGCTCGACCGCCAGGTTGAGGGCGGTCTGGCCACCGAGGGTCGGGATCAGCGCATTCGGCCGCTCGCGTTCGAGAACAGCAGTGACCGACGACAGGATCAGAGGTTCGACATAACTGCGGTGGGCCAAACGAGCGTCGGTCATCACCGTGGCCGGGTTGGAGTTCACCAACACGACTCGGCAACCCTCTTCCCGCAGGGCCTTGACGCCCTGGACACCCGAGTAGTCGAACTCGCAGGCCTGACCGATGCGGATGGGTCCGGCGCCGAGGATGCACACCGACTCCGGAATCGCAGCTCGACTCATGATCTCGTCCCCCGACAACGCTCGGCAAAGCGCATAAAGAGTCCGACGGCGTCGTTGGGGCCGGGCGCCGCCTCGGGGTGGAACTGAACCGCCTCGACTCCGGCTCGGGGCAGCGCGAGCCCTTCGAGAGTGCCGTCGGTGAGATTGATGTGAGTGACCTCGACCTCGCGCGGAAGCGAAGACTCTTCCACCGCGTAGTTGTGGTTCTGCGAGGTCACCAGGACCTTTGAACTCGCGAGCTCGCGCACCGGATGATTGCCGCCGTGGTGACCGTAGGGCAGCTTGACGGTGCGGCCGCCGAGGGTGAGACCGAGAAGCTGGCAACCGAGGCAGATCCCAAGCACCGGAACCTTGCCGATGAGACCGTCGATGAGATCCCGAGCCCCGGCCACCGCAGCCGGGTCACCGGGGCCGTTGGAGAGCACGACCCCGGCGTGACCGTCGGCGAGCACCTCACGCGCCGTCACCGACGGCGGCAGGACTCTCACCCGCAGGCCCTCGGCCACGAGACGCCGGAGGATGGATCGCTTGACACCGAAATCGATGACCGCGACCGGGGGCCGGTCATCACCCGATTCATTCTTCGCCGGGTGCGAGGGCGAACGCCACGGCCCCTTGTCCCAGGCGTAAGCTTCGCCGCAGGCCACCTCTCGAGCGAGGTCGCAGCCATCGGTGCCGCGCGCCGCCCGCGCACGTTCGACGAGTGCATCGACGGCGGTGCCGTCGGTGGCGAGCACCCCGGGCACGGCGCCGGCGGTGCGGATCTGGCGGACGATTGCGCGGACGTCGAAGCCCCAACCGACGGCGACGCCGATCCGCGCGAGCCAAT
Organism: Thermoanaerobaculales bacterium; assembly: GCA_029287235.1. Classification (GTDB taxonomy): domain Bacteria; phylum Acidobacteriota; class Thermoanaerobaculia; order Thermoanaerobaculales; family Sulfomarinibacteraceae; genus JAHECW01. The sequence continues at coordinate 81,513 of JARFRM010000288.1, read as the reverse complement.
CCGAGGTGTCCTCTTCGGATCGCCAGGAGGATGGCACGAGATCGAGATCCTGAACCACCAGCGCCCGCGCCCAGACCCGGTCGGACTCGGCGTCGAGGGCGTTGATCCCGACCTGGCCGACGTGAGAGGTGGTGAGACAGAGAATCTGACCGTGGTACGAGGGATCGGTGAGCATCTCCTGGTACCCGGTCATGGAGGTGTTGAAGACCACCTCGCCGTCGATGGCCGATGACGCCCCTGCCGCAAAGCCGGAGAAAACCGTCCCATCGGTGAGAACGAGATGGGCGGGCCCGGGACTGTTGAATTGTCGGGGGAGATTTCGCCTATTCGTCATGCCGTCGGCGTAGGGTAACACGGTATCCTAGGACCACGTGAGCACGACCACCGACCAATCCCCATGGGAAGCGACCGCCGCACTTGTCCGACGCGCCAGGTCAGGTGATGAGAGCGCCTTCGCCGAGCTGCTCCAATCCCACCGGGCGGCCATCACCTCGACCCTTGTCGCGTGCGGGGTCCGCCAGCCGGACACCGCCCAGGATCTCGCCCAGGACGTTGCTCTCCGAGCGTGGGACCGTTTGCCCAGCCTCAAGGATCCACGGACCTTCAAGGCGTGGGTTCGACGGATCGCCGCCAACGCGGCTCGGGACTACCTCCGGCGGATGGCGGTGCGCAAGGAGGACGAGCTCGACGCCGCCCTCCATGTCGAGTCCGACGACGACCCTCACGAACAGGCCGAGCGGGTCGCCGAGGCCCGGCTCATGATGACGGTTCTCGACAGCGAGGATCCCGAGGTCGTGGAACTTCTCGTCGCCAAGGCCAACGGCGAGAGCATCGAGAGCATGGCCGGCCGCCTCGAGCTCAGCGAGGGCGCGCTCAAGATGCGGCTCATGCGGGTACGCAAGCGCCTGCGCAAGAAGCTCGAAGCGCTGCGCTTGGGAAAGTGAACCGCAAGGACACATGACCACGCTGATCGCGCGACGCTGGGACGCCTTGGGCGTCCAGGAAGGCCGGAGCCGAAGGAACCTTCTTCCGGGTCAGCAGCAGAACTCTAGGCGCGGGGACGCCACCAGGGCTCGAGACGTTTGCAGAGCGCCTCCCAAGCGGTGTCGGTATCGACGATCGCGTCACCGCCGAGCTTGACCAGCAGCTCGTCGGCGAGGACCAGCGCGAGCATGGACTCGACGATCACCGGCGCCGCGCCGATGGCGGTCACATCGGAACGCTCCCACGCCGTCGCTCCGGTCTCGCCGGTCGTGAGATCCACCGACGGCAACCCCTTGCGGAGCGTGGAGATGGGCTTGAAATAGGCCCTCGCCACCAGATCCTCACCATTGGTCACCCCGCCCTCGAGCCCGCCGGCGCGATTGCTGTCCCGGCGCAACCGCCCGTCAGCTACGTGGATCGCATCGTGAGCCTGGGACCCCAAGCGCCCCGCCACCTCGATCCCGGCCCCGATGGCGGCGGCCTTGACCGAGTGGATGCTCACCAGAGCGTGAACGATCAGCCCATCGAGCTTGCGATCCCAGTGGGTGTGCGAACCGAGACCCGGCGGCAGCCCGCGAACCACGCCGCCGACCACCCCGCCCATGGTGTCGCCATCGGTGCGGGCGGCGCGAACCGCCTCCACCAGAGCCTCTTCGCGGTCGGGACGGGGTGTGACCAGGGGTGAATCGAAATCTACCGCGGCGAGATCTTCCCACGTCGGCGGACCTTCGGTGACGACGTGCGGCCCGAGCTGAAGCACCGCCGACCGCAGCACGATCCCATACCGGGCGAGCAGTCGGGCGCAGACCGCGCCGGCCATGACCCTCGCCCCGGTCTCACGCGCCGATGCCCGTTCGAGCACGTTGCGCATGTCCTCGAGCTGGTCCGTAGCAGCCCCACCGGAGTAGTCGGCGTGCCCGGGCCGAGGCCGGGTCACTGCGCGATTCTGTGCCTGCTCCTGATCGGTCGCCCAGGGATCCATCACCTCGGACCAGTTCTTCCAGTCCTGGTTTTCGAGCTCGAGCACCAGCGGGCCGCCCATGGTCCTTCCGTTCCGGAGCCCTCCGGTGACCTCAACGATGTCGGTCTCGATTCGCTGCCGGCCGCCGCGGCCGAAGCCGTGCTGCCTTCTCTTGAGCCACCCGTCGATGCCCGTCCGATCGAGTTCGAGACCCGCCGGCAGACCTTCGACAATCGCGGTCAGCCGAGGTCCATGGGACTCCCCACCTGTAAGAAATCGAAGCCGTCTCATGGGGAGGCGATCCTGAGTCGTTGAGCAAATGAAACCATGGCTCAGTTATACGCGGTCACGGTCCACCCGCCAAGCAAGACCGGACCCTCGGGCTCTGATATGATCCCCGCACGCCATGGCTGGACGACTTCGGCTTTCCACAATTCTCATTGTGGGGTGCGCATCGGTGACCACCCTCACACCACAGTATGCCGCGGCGCAGCATCAGAGACTCACTCTCCTTCACACCTCCGATCTTCACGGCAGCGTCCTGCCCTGGGACGACTTCCGAAACCGGCCCGCCGACGGCTCCCTGGCCCAGGTGGCGACTCTGGTCGAGGAGATCCGCCACGAAGGTGACGGAACCGTCCTCGTGCTCGATTCGGGCGACACCATCCAGGGCACGCCGCTTGAGCAGTTCCCCCATGTCCGCTGGTCCGAACCGAGCCCAACCATCGCCACCATGAATCTCATCGGCTACGACGCCATGGCGGTGGGCAACCACGAGTTCAACTTCGGGCTCGAGGTCCTCCGCCGGGCCGAGGAACAGGCGGACTTCCCATTTCTGTCGGCCAACACCATCGCCGAGACGACCGGAACACCGGCGTTCCAGACCCACATGGTCATCAAAGCCGGTGACATTCGCGTCGGAGTCATCGGGATGGTGACCCCGAACATTCCGGGCTGGGAGCGACCCGAACACTACCGGGGTCTCATCTTCCGTCCCATGGACGAGGTCGCCCGCGAGCAGGTCCGTCTGCTGCGCGACAAGGAAGACTGCGACCTGATCGTCCTCCTCGCCCACACCGGATTCGAAAAGGACCTCGATGACGGCGCCTCCTCCGGAACCGAGCACGAAGACTTCGCCTGGCGACTGGCGCAGATTCCCGGAGTCGATGTTCTCCTCACCGGCCACACCCACCGGGACATCCCCCCCCGGAAGGTCGGCGGCGCCATCGTTTCGCAACCGAGGGCCCGCGCCCGCCTACTGACCCGAATCGACCTCGATTTTGAACACGGGACCGATGGTTGGCGGATCGCCTCGTGGGAAGGCCGCAACCTCCCGCTGATCGATGTCGTGCCGGATGAAACGATCAAGGCCTCCATGGCCGAACTTCACCACCGTGTCGCCAAGGCCCTCGATGGACCCGTGGGCAACGTCACCGAGGCTTTGAGCGTGGCCGGTTGCCGGCTCCGCGATTGCGCCGCTCTCGATCTCATCCATCGGGTCCAGCTCGAAGCGTCGGGGGCGGATCTCTCCCTCGCCTCACTGCTCACCGACCGTACCCCGGATCTCTCGGCAGGGCCGGTGACCTGGCGCTGGATCTACGCGTTCTACGTCTATCCCAATACCCTTGTGAAGGTTGCGGTCAGCGGAGCAGAAATCAAAGACATTCTCGAGCACGCGGCACGTTATTACGACGGGCTCGATTGCGCCTCGAACACCGGCTGCACGCTATTGACAGACGCCACCATCCCGCACTACAACGTGGACACGATGGCGGGGGTTTCCTATCGTTTGGACCCCACCCGGGAGGTGGGCCACCGGGTGCGTGATATGCGGATCCAAGGCCATGCCGTCGATCTTCATCAGGTCTTCACCCTCGTCTGCAACAACTACCGCGCGGCCGGAGGCGGGGGTTACCCGCACCTCGCGGAGACCGAAGTCGTCTGGCAGTCTTCCGACGAGATGACCGATCTCATCGGAGACTTCATCGCCCGAAACGGTTCATGGCAACCGGAAATCGACAACAATTGGTGGATCGCACCCGCATTGACCACGGAAAGCACAACAGTGGTGACCCCATGACGTGGGCGCCGAAGATTTTTTCACGGGTTTTCATATAGGTAGGAAGGAAGGGAGTGTGGAATGAAAGGTCATCGATTTATCGGCGGACTCTTGGTGTTGGCGCTCGTCGCGCTGGCGCCTCAAACCCTCTTGGCGCAGTCGGACTCTTCAACGGGTCAGCTCTTCGGTACCGTGACCGACCCCAATGGAGCGATCATGCCGGGCGCCACCATCGAGATCAAGAACACGGAGACCGGTTTCACCCGGCGGGCGGTCTCGGACGGGAGCGGTTTCTACCGCCTCACCCTGATCCCGGTGGGCGCGTACGAGATCAAATCCACCCTGGCCGGGTTCAAAACCTCCATCTATCGCGGTATCAGCATCGGTCTGGGCTCATCGGTCCGGATCGACTTCGCCCTCGAGCTCTCCGCCGTCGAGGAGGAGATCGTCGTCACTGCCGAAGCTCCGGTGGTGGAGACCACGAACCCCAACGCGTCGGCGAAAGTCAGCGATGAGCAGATCGCCAACCTGCCCCTGCAGGGCCGCGACTTCACCGACTTCGCACTGCTGACCCCGGGTGCCACCTATGGTGACACCGATGCCGTTCAGGGCGCCCGTGGCGGCCTGAACGTCGGCGCCCGCGCGATCCAGAACTCGTTCAACATCGACGGCGCCAACAACCAGTCGAGCTTCTTTGGTGAGGAGCGCGGCGGCACCCGCCCGCCCTTCACCTTCTCGCAGGCAGCCATCAAAGAGCTCCAGGTCATCAAATCCGACTATGGCACCCAGTTCAGCTCTTCGGGTGCGGTGATCAACGCCATCACAAAGTCGGGCACCAACAGCTTCCGCGGTGAGCTCTGGACCTACTACACCAACGACTCCATGGTCGGCAGCACCGCCGGCAACGACCAGGTCGATCCTCGCGACCCGACCGAGCAATCGCAACTCCAGTACGGTTTCGCCCTCGGCGGACCGATCGTCCGTGACAAGCTGCACTTCTTCACCTCGGTGGATGCGCAGGACTTCGAGATCCCGTACTTTGTCCAGTTCCGCGATTTCCCCTTTGACCGGACGGCCGACTGGGAAGCACTTACAGGTCTCGACTTCGCGACCGAGACCGGCGGCCAGACCACCCAGTCAGACTTCGGTGAGATCCCGACCACCAACGACGCGCTGGTCTTCCTCATCAAGCTCGACTGGCAGCTCAGCGACAACCACCTGCTGACCATTCGCGACAACTATTCCACCCAGGAAGGCAAAAACCTCACCTCCACGTTCTCCAACACCGGTCGTTCCAACAACGGGCTCGAGGAGAACAGCTTCAACTCGCTGGTCGGCACCCTCAACTCGGTCTTCACCGACTCCATGTTCAACGAGGCATATCTCCAGTGGTCGGTGGAAGAGCGCCCGCGCGGCGCCAACAACACCGATATCCCGGAAGTCGGGATCTTCCGTTTCCGCGCCAACTGGGGCCAGAACCAGTTCCTGCCCAACTTTCTGGATGAGAATCGGATCCAGCTCATCGACAATCTGACCTTCTACAAAGGCCAACACACCTTCAAGTTCGGCGTCAATCTCGATTTCGTCAGCTTTGACGACGGCTTCTTCCGCTATGGCGGTGGTTCCTACTCCTACAACGAGTGGGAAGGCGATGACGAGGGTTTCCTCGACGGCGGCACGCCGTTCAGCTACACCCAGAGCTTCTCCGACTACGACGGTGCGGTGAAGTTCACCAACAACTACTATGCGGCCTACTTCCAGGACGAGTGGCGGGCGGCGCCGAACTTCACCCTGACCTATGGTCTGCGCTACGAGTTCCAGCAGCACGACAAACCCAAAGAGACCAACCCGCTCTATCCGCTCACCGGTCAGATCCCCAACGACTCCAACAACTTCGCGCCCCGGGTCGGCTTTGCCTGGGACATCGGAGGCGACGGCAAATCGGTGCTTCGAGGCGGCATTGGGATGTTCTACGACAACACCCCGACCCTGCTCGACGCCAACGCCATGCTCACCAACGGCATCCGCGTGGTCCGCTACTCGGTGCGTTGCTTCGACAACCCCGGCGTCTGTCCTGATTTTCCCAACACCTGGAACTCGCCTTCGGATGCCGGAGACGCGGTCCGACCCGACATCTTCGTCTACGACCCGTCCTTCGAGAACCCCGAGACCCTTCGCATGTCCCTCGGCTACGAGCGCGAGATCGTCCGCAACTTCTCCCTCGGGATCAGCGCGATCTGGCAGGACACCAAGAAGCTCCAGCGCAAGTGGGACCAGAACATCCGTCCCGATGGCGGAACCACCCCCGACGGTCGCCCGACCTATGTCGATGGCGATGTCTACGACGACTTCGATCAGATCATCCAGTTCTTCTCGGATGCAGACCAGGAGTACCGCGCGGTTATCCTTCACGGTCGCAAGCGCTTCGCCGACAACTGGTTCATCGATTTCTCCTACACCTGGTCGAGCTCCAAGGACCACGACTCCAACGAGCGTTCGGTGTCGTCGTCCAGCGACTTCCCCCAGGATCAGTTCGATCTTTCCTACAGCTGGGGTTACTCGAACTTCGACGCCCGCCACAAGTTCGTGACCTCCTTCGGTTGGCAGCTTCCCGCCAACTTCCTCGTCTCGGGCATCTACACCCGGCGGAGCGGCTACCCGTACTCGGCCGAGGATCCCGACGACAACAACGGTGACGGCTACCGCAACGAGACCGCCATGGTCGAGGTCGCCCCCGGTGTTTTCGAACTCTTCGACCGCAACACCGAAAGGCAGCCCAACTTCACCACCTTCGATCTCCGTCTGAGCTGGACCGCCAACCTCGGCAAACGGATGCAGCTCGAGCTCATCGCCGAGGTCTTCAACCTCTTCGACGCCTCCAACTGGCTCACCGACGAGTTCGACTACTTCGACGATGACTTCGGCGCGAACAATCTTCCAGGCACCCCGCGAACCTACCAGGTCGGCGCCAAGTTCCGGTTCTAAAGAACGTATTCATCATCAACCCAAAAGGGGCCCCTCGCGGGGCCCCTTTTGTTGGAAGCGCCAACGTCCGTGCCCGTTCCCGTGGCGACCCTCGCGGCAAAACGATCCGGTGCATCTGTTCCAGTTCGGAAGGAGGCCGCCGCTCGCGCGCTCAGTTCTCGCCGACGACAGTGCTCCACATCCCGCAGCTGCCGATTTCAAAGCCATCGGCGAAGAGCGGGCTCACAGTGCCGCAGGGCACGCCGCCCTCGACGACGACATCGTCGATGTTCCAGCCACAGTAGTTCCAGAGGCCATCCGCCGACCCGTAGGTCCATTGGATCCGTACCTGGTTCTGGCCGACCGCCTGCGGAAGTTCGATGACCTGCTCGATCCACGCCTGATCATCAATGGTTGTGCTGCCGTTCTCCCAGGCCGCCTGCCAGCTGTTGCCACCGTCAAGGGACAACCGAACCCGCGCGTGATCGTAGATGTTCTGCTCGACACCCAGCCAGCGCCGGAAGCGAAGCCGGACCGAGGTCGCCGCGGACAGATCGATCACCGGCGTCGTGAGCTTGATCTCGTTGTCACCAACGTTTGCCGGCGCGTCGCCTTCGAGGTTGACGCCGTAGACATCGACGCCCGTGAAACCGGCCGTCGGATCGGGCCCGCCGTAGTTGTCCTGACCGGATCCGGTGGGCTCGCCGAATGCCCATCCGGTCGTCGAGAAGCTGCCGTTGTCGATGGTCCAACCCGGGTCGGAGTCAAAAGTCTCGCTGAAGAAGCTCGCCCAGCCGGCCGTGTCCACCCGGTGGAAAGCGCCACCGTTGCTGTCGCTGGTCAGATTGTTCAGCGCGTCGGCGGATCGGACTTCGAAGAGGTAGGTCGTACACGGCGAAACACCGTCGATGGTGATCTGGTGATCGGTCGTCAAGGTGTCGTCGCTGACGACGGAGCTCGGCGGTGCGGTCTCCCCGTAGACCACGACCGTGGTGCCCGGTTCGTCGGTTGTGTAACTGAAGCTGACCGACGACTCAACGGCCGTCGCCTGGATGTCGGTAATGACCGGACCCAAACAGTCAACCCCCGCGTCTGCGGTTCGCGAGATGTTCACGCCGCCATCGCCATCATCCGCGTCGATGTAGGTGGCAACGAGGGTGTCGCCGTTGCCGACGGCGAGATCGGTCCCGAGGACCGCGGTGCCGACAAAGATGTCGCGGTCGGCGGCCACCTCGGTGAGCGTCACCGTGTGCGTCGCGCCGCCCGTCGCCAGCTCGGCGGTCGTCGTGTCGATGGTTCCCGGGCTCGAACCGGGGATGTTGCTGTCGGCCACCCGCAGGGTGACCGTGTCGGCGCAGGCGTAGGCCGCACCGTCGAGGGAGATCCGACCGGCCTCGCGGGCGCCGAGCTCGAAGGAGGTCGGGATCAGATTCTGGCCGTGAATGTGACAGTGGGTCGGGTCTCCCGTCACGGTGGCCGTCACCACGCCGTTGTCGTCGATCAGGCCCGAACCCACGACATCGACCCCTCCGGTTGAATCGTAGAACGAAACGATGGCGGCACCGGCCTTGGCGAGAGGGGCTCCACCCACTTTCACGGTGAGCGAAACGACGCCACCTGCCGAGCTGAAATCGTCGGGTTCGTCCGGGCTGACCGCCGGCAGGGTGCGCATCCAGGTCGTGCACGAGCCGAAGAGTGCCGACTGCTCCACCCACTTGTTGCCCTCCGAGGAGTTGCTATCGCCATGGAGATCCATGACGCCCTGTTTGCCCGCCATGTGCTGCCCACCCGTGGTGAAGGCGGTCTCGAGCCGCAGCGCATCGACGATGGCGCGCTGGGCATCGCAGGGAGGCACCCATGACTCGGTGGTTGTGCCGCCCTCGAAGCTGACCGCGCCGCCGGCATCGCTGCGCAGCCACGCCTCCGCGAAGCACTCGGTGACGGTGAACTCGCCGTTGTTGCACGCCACCGACCAGATAGTCGGCAACATTTCGGCGTTGGTCAGATTGTGTGCGCTGGTGGTGTTGAAACCCGTGGTGACCCATCCGCTGCTCGAACCGTGGCCGATGTAGAGGCCCATGCTCCGGCCCTCATTGACCGCGGTGGACACCTGACCCGCGGTGGCGCTTGAGTGATAGATCTGGTCGAACTCGGTGTAGGTGTAGACGGGTTCCATGAGATCACCGCGCAGCAGCTCGATCCGTTCCCAGTCCGCCAGCCCGGTTCCTCCCGTGTCATCCGACCCGATCCCGAACCCCGCCTGATACCAGGCGCCGGCCGATCCGATGTCCGGCTGTTGCTCGTACGCAAGGATCTTCGACACCTGAACCGTCACCTGGTCCCCATCCACGGCGGAGATCCGGGAGATCGCGGCGTCCGCCCGGTTGTCAGCACCCTCGAGCCTGGTGTAGCAGGCATCACACGGCGAATGTTGGCTGTGAACCCCGGTCAAAGTCGGAATCTGTGGTGAGTCCCCCACCAGGATGATCCAGGCCAACCCTTCGGGCTCGTCGTAAACCGATTGAATAAAGGCCTTGATCGAGGTCGTGGTGTTTCCGGTCACCGCGGTGGACACGACGGTGGTCGGATAGCCGACCAAGGTCTCCCACTCGGCCAGCGGTGCGATTTCGTCGAGAAAGTCGGGATCGGCAATGATCAACAGCCGTCCAGTCTCGACAAACGACAAGGTCCGGCCGCGGAAGGACTCGTAGTTGACGGCGTGGAGTCGTGCGGACGCTTCGAAGAGCCCGGTTAGCGGACGGTCCGGTCCGACCCGCGGGTTGCCGGCGTTGGTCAGATCAACCACCCGGAACCACGCTTCCTCGACCACCGAGAGGGTATTGGTATCGGGACGCCAATGGGCCAGGGGGAATCGCAGAGTCTGACCGCGCAGGGGCCCCGCGATGTGGGGCCCATCAACCCACACATCCTCCCTCGGGTACCTCGCGGCTCCTTGGTAGACCTTGTCGTCAAAGGTCCAGGGCACGCTTTCTGGATCGACGTTCCGATCGAAATGCCCCTTGGAGGGCGCGACACCGTCCATGCCACGGGCGCCGAGGTCGATCTCACGGAGCTTGAGGCTGACCAGCTCGACTTCGATACCGCCGGTCCGATCCAGAAGGTACTCGCTGCTCAAATACGGCAACGACGGGAGGCCTCGATCCATCAAATTGTGGCCACCGGGCACTTGAACGATCGTCCAGTCGGCGCCGCCGATTTCGATGTGATCAAGCCGCACTTCGGAGACCCGAAGGTGGAGGATCTCGTCCTCGCCGACTTCGAAAACGAGACCGGTCGTCGCCGGGTTGAGCGTGATCACCTCGGAAGCGCCCACCGGAATCGATCCACCGAAAACCACAGTCGCCACCATCGCCACCATCGCCAGCCTGATCGAAGTTCTCATCAACATCCTCCGGGGAGCGTCGTCGCCAACCCTCAGACGGTACCACTCAAGTCCTTACAGAGCAATAAAATAAGAACCGATCTCAATTGAACCAAGAATCCCGGATCCCGCCATCGACCACCACTCCGTGTACCATGGCTCCATGACTGCCAATCTCGACGTCAAGTCAGGACGGGGCGACTACAGGACGATTGTGGGACCCGGAGGCCTCGAGAGACTGGGCGAGATTCTCAACGGCGAGAATCTCGCCCTTCCCCGCTCCATCGTCACCGACACGACGGTGGGACCGCTCCATGGTCGGAAGCTGGCCGCCGCCCTCGGGTTGGATCTCCTGGAGCTGCCCGGCGGCGAGACCAACAAGACTTGGGCCACCGTCGAAAGAACCTGCCGACACTGGCTCGGAAACGGTCTCGATCGCGGTGGTTCGGCGCTCGCGATCGGCGGCGGGATCATCACCGACACCGTGGGCTTCGCCGCCGCCACGTATCTTCGCGGCATCGCCTGGATCGCCGCACCCACGACCCTCCTCGGGATGGTCGACGCCGCCGTCGGCGGCAAGACCGGGGTCAACCTGCCGGAGGGCAAGAATCTGGTCGGCGCCTTCTGGCCTCCCCGCCTGGTCATCGCCGACACCAACACCCTCTCGACTCTGCCCGCCCGCGAGCTCCGGGCAGGTCTCGCCGAGGTCGTCAAGGCTGCATGGATCAACGACCGATCGCTTCTGGACCTGGCGCCGGAGGCGATCGAGATGGGCTACGACTCGATGTCTCCACAGGCGTGGGAGGCCCTCGTCGCTCGGTCGGTAGCCATCAAGGCCGAGGTCGTCGCCGAAGACGAGCGCGAAGCCGGCCGCCGCAAGGCTCTCAACCTCGGCCACACCATGGGCCACGCCCTCGAGGCGGCCACCCGCTACGAACGATTTCTCCACGGCGAGGCGGTGGCGTGGGGCCTCGAAGCCGCGGCGATCCTCGGGCGACGACACGGACTGCTCTCGGCCGACGGCGAGAAGGAACTTCGCACCGCCTCCCGAAAGCTCGGCGAGCGCCCAGGCATCGCCGATCTCGATGCCGGGGCGGTCTGCTCCTACATCGCGGTGGACAAGAAACGCGACGCCGACGGGATCGCGTGGGTTCTCCCCACCGATGACGGGGTCGTCCTCGATCAGCGGGTCGAAACCGCCGAGGCGGTCGAGGTTTTGCGGGAACTACAGAAGGGTTGAGCCGCAAAGGCGCCAAGGTCGCGTCGCAGGTTCACCGCAAAGACCGCCACGAACGCCAAGAACATCGCAAAGGCCATCGCATTGTTATCCCATCGCACACTTGCGTGGCAGGAAATTCCTTGACGGGAATTCAAGAAATCAGGACCGTAGCACTGCAAAAACATCGCAGAGCGGTTGGCAGATCGCCGCAAACACGAAGTCGGTCACCTCATCGGTATCCAGGCGACGGCATCTGCGACAATCGGCGTCTCGTCGACGGCGCATGCCTGAATCGGGCTGCCGGCAGCTTTCCCGGTCGCTTCTCGTTCGATAGCGACTGCGATCCCGATAGCGATGGACCGGCATCCGGGATCGGGAACGGGAACGGGATCGGGAACGGGATCGGGATCGGATACGGGATCGGGATCGGGATCGGGATCGGATACGGACACGAATACCGGTTCGGGCCCGTACCGCGATTCGGTTGATGTAGGATGGTTGGCCCATGAGCAGCAACCCATCCGACGTGATCCGATCCGGCCCACCGATGGTCGAGCGCCTGCCGTACGAGCCCGAGGCCGAGCGCGCCGTTCTCGGCGCCATCCTCCTCGACCCCAACGCGCTGCTCATGGTCCTCGAGAAGGTCCGCGAGGACGAGTTCTACATCGAGGCCCACCGCCTCATCTACTCCACCTGCATCGCCCTGCAGGAACACGGTCAGGCGGTGGATCTCCTGACGGTGACCAACCACCTGCGCGAGCAGGGCCAGCTCGAGAGGGTCGGTGGGGCGGCCTATCTGTCATCCATGGTCGATGCGTTGCCCGATGTGGCCAATGTCACCCACTATGGTGAGATCGTCCACGACAAGTCGATCAAACGCCAGCTCATCGGCGCGGCGCAGAAGATCCTCACCACCTGCTCCCTGGATCACGGAGAGGCTCGCGAGGCCGTCGAGTCGGCGCAGCGTGATGTCTACCACATCGCCGAGGACACCCTCGCCGGCGGTCTTCAGCACATCCGCGGCCTCGCCGAAACCGAGCTCCAGAATATCGAGGAGAGCCGGTCATCGCACTCGCCCCTCACCGGACTCGACACCGGTTTTGTTCGCCTCAACGAGCTCACTTCGGGTTTCCAAAGCAAGGATCTGGTCATCCTCGCCGCCCGCCCGTCCATGGGGAAGACCTCTCTCGGCGTCAACATCTGCACCCACGCCGCCCTCCGCACCAACAAGAAGGTGGCCATCTTTTCCCTCGAGATGTCGGCCGAACAGCTGGTTCGCCGCATGCTCTCGGCCGAGGGTCGGGTCGACCAAAAAAGACTTTCCGGGGGTTACCTCGCCAAGTCGGACTGGCCCAAGCTCGAAATGGCGGCCCAGGCGCTGCAGGACGCCGACATCTGGGTCGACGACTCCCCGGGCATCACGGTGCTCGAGCTCTCGGCCAAGGCACGCCGGCTCAAGCAGGATAAGGGACTCGATCTGGTCATGGTGGATTATCTCCAGCTCATGTCGGGCGGGTCGCGCTTTCCCAGCAGAAACGAGGAAGTGTCGGCCATCTCGCGGGGTCTCAAGGGGATCGCCAAAGACCTCGGCGTACCGATGCTGGTGCTCTCACAGCTCAGCCGGCAGCCCGAGCGTCGCGGTGGCGATCACCGGCCGCAATTGTCGGATCTGCGTGAGAGCGGGAGCATCGAACAGGATGCCGACGTCGTCATGTTCATCATCCGTCCATCGGTCTACGACCGGGATGTCGAGGACCCCCGCAAGGCCGAGCTCCTCATCGCCAAGCAACGTAACGGCCCCATCGGCGACATCGATCTCGTCTTCCAGCACGAGTTCACCCGTTTCGAGAACGCGGACACGTCCCACCGCGAGGCTGATGCCCCGTGGTAGATCCGACGGGCTGAGTCCGTGGCCGCCAAGGAGACGATTTTTTTCTGCACCGACTGCGGTCACGAGTCGAGCAAGTGGCTCGGACAGTGCCCGGGATGCGGTTCGTGGAACAGCTTCGCCGAGGAGCTCAAACCACCCAGGAGCAGCCGCGGCGGCAAACCGAAGCCACAGACAAGGCGCGGCGCCAGCGCGGTGCCGATCACCGAGGCCGCCGCCGTGCCCACGACCCGTACTCCCACCGGGCTCGACGGCGTCGACCGCGTCCTCGGCGGTGGTCTGGTCCCGGGATCCCTGGTGCTGGTCGCCGGCGAGCCCGGGGTCGGCAAATCGACCCTGCTGCTCCAGGTGGCGGCTGCAACGGCGGCCGACCGCGGACCGGTCATCTATGTCACCGGTGAAGAGTCGTCCGAACAGGTTGCGCTTCGCGCGCGCCGCATCGGTGGTCTCGAGGCCGAGCTCATACTGCTACCTGAGACCTCCTGCGATGCGGTCATGGACCAGCTCGAGGCAAGCTCACCTCAGCTGATCGTGGTCGACTCGATCCAGACCATGACCTCCGAGGAGCTCGATGCGGTGGCCGGTTCGGTGAGCCAGGTGCGCCAGGTGGCGGCCCGCTTTCAGCACCTTGCGAAATCGCGTGGGATTCCAGTCGTCCTCGTCGGCCATGTCACCAAAGAGGGTCACATCGCCGGTCCAAAACTCCTTGAGCACCTGGTTGACGTGGTGCTCTCCCTCGAGGGCGAACCGGGCCATGATCTTCGGGTGCTGCGGGCGGGGAAGAATCGTTTCGGCACGGTGGCCGAGCTCGCCCTCTGGTCCATGACCGAGCGCGGTCTCGAGGGAGTTCAGAATCCATCGGCGTGGCTCCTCGAAGATCGCCGTCAGGGCGTTCCGGGTTCTGCTGTCTCCGCCGCCCTGGAGGGGACCGCACCACTCCTCGTCGAGGTTCAGGCGCTCGTAGCGCCCTCTGCCCTGGGCACACCGCGGCGTGTCGCGCACGGCTTTGACGGCTCGCGTCTCGCGCTCCTCGTCGCGGTCATCGAGCGCCACGCCGGGATCAGTTTCGCCGACCGCGACATCTTTCTCAATCTCGTCGGCGGTCTGTCGCTGAAGGAACCGGCGCTCGATCTCGCTGTTGCAGCCGCATTGATTTCATCGGCGGCGGATCGTCCGCTGCCCACCGATCTCGCGGTCTTCGGCGAGATCGGACTTCTCGGCGAGGTCCGAGCCGTCAACCGTACCGGTGAACGGGTCCGCGAAGCCGCCGCTTTGGGTTTTGGCAGAGTCGCGCTCCCGGCGCGGGCGACGGACGCCGAGCTCCCGCTTGGGACCGTGCCCATCGAGTCGGTTTCGGATCTGGTCGGATTGCTGCAGTAGCGAGATGCCGGATGCCGGGTCATCGCACGACGCTACGGCCCACAGATCACACAGATTCCATCGCAGTCTTACCGCAAAGACCGCCAAGCACGCTAAGAAAATCGCAAAGGACATCGCATGACTGACCCATCACACCGACACAACATTCTGTCGATGTCTGAACACAATCAACCCGTTGCGATGGGTATTGATGAGACGGGTGCTTTGCGATGGACTTTGCGATCATTGCGATCTTTGCGTTTCAACCAGTGCACTGAATCGACCGCAGCCGAACAGCTGGTGAGAAGAACGGGTTAGGAGCCTGCACCGCATAGAATCGGCGGCGCCTTTCGGGCGGCATTTGGCCCGTTTTTCGCCTGTTTCTTGGCCCATACCACCAGTATGAACCGGCGAATCAGGCGAAAAACGGCCACGAATGACGCTCCGAAATCCATCCACCATCTATGCGGTGCAGGCTCCTAGACCCTACGGATTGCGATCGGACGTCGCCGCCTGATAAATCTCCGTGTACATGGCGTAGAAGGCCATGGCAGGCTGGAGCTGGGCGAGCGCGATCTGGTCGTTGACCGAGTGCGAGTGAAGCTCATCGGCCGGACCGAAACCGATCGTCGGGATTCCGAAGAGACCGGCGGTGGCACACCCGCTCGATGCGAACTTCGACCGGTGGATCCTCGGCTCTCGCCCAAGGACCTGCCTGGCGGTGCTCATGGCGGCACCGACCGCCGCACCGTCGATCGACGTCTCCCAAGCCGGGAAGACCTTATCTGTCGGATAGGCGAAACCGCGCCACGACGGCTGGTTGTAGTCGAGCAGCCTGACCTCGGCCTGACACTCCTGAACGGCCGCCAGCGCACCGATCTCGGCGAGCGCCTCGTCGGGAGTCTCACCAATGGTCAGCCGGCGATCGATGTGAATCCGGCTCTCATCGGGAATCGCAGTCAGCGACGGCGACTGGGAGCTGAACTCGGTGACCGCGATGGACCCCCGTCCAAGATTCGGATGGTCGGTCACCAGCTCGCCGTGGAGATCGGCGAGTGCGTCGACGATGGGGCTCATCAGATAGATGGCGTTTGTTCCACGGTCGGGCTGCGATCCGTGGGTCGAAACTCCGCGGGTCACGATTTCAATCTCCATCCGACCCCGTTGACCGAAACACACCCCCAGGTGGGAGGGCATGGAAACGACCACGACCTCGGGCCGGAGCTCGGTCTCGTTGATGAGGTACTGCCACGCAAGACTGACGCAGTCCTCACCGTTGACGGTCGCCGTGACCCACACCGAAAAATCGTCGGGTATCCCGATCCTCGCCGCCAGCGCAACACCGTGGATCACCGCTGCCAATCCGCCCTTCTGGTCCGAAGCTCCGCGGCCGTAGAGGATGCCGCCGGAAACGACACCCCGAAAAGGGTCGTACTTCCAGTGGGTCGGGTTGCTGATCCCCACCGTGTCGATGTGGGCGTCGATGGCGAGAACCCTGGGCCCGCTGCCGAAACGGCCGAGGACGTTGCCCATCTCGTCGAGATGGACATCGCGATAGCCCAGCGATTCCATCTCGCGCATGACCCGCTCGCAGGCGAGGCGCTCGCCGCGACTCGGCGAAGGGATCGTCACGAGGTCGCGAAGAAACTCGATGCATTCCGGTGCCGATTCTTCGGCCAGTCGAAAGGTGTGCGTCGCCTGTTCCGGCGAGATCACGTTGTTCTCATCCATGGTTTGCTCCACGATTCCGCTCGATGAGAATTTTTTCACAAAGCCGGGCGCGGAGCAAGAAGAAACTGGAGGCCGGTCGAGATCTTTGGTTTCACCGCGGTCCGATTCGAATCAACCGCCTCGAGCTCCGAAGATCGCCGTTCCCACACGAACCAGGGTTGCACCCTCGGCCACCGCGATCTCGAAGTCGTGGCTCATCCCCATGGAGAGCTCGGGAAGAGGGTGGCCCGTCTCGTTCTCCATCCGATCGCGAAGCTCGCACAACGAGCGAAAATGAGGACGCGATGCCTCGGGATCATTCGCGAACGGTGGGATTGCCATCAGCCCGCGAACCGCCAGTCGATCGAGAGCTCGCGCCTCTTCGAGGAGTTCGAGAGCATCCGCCGACGACACACCCGCCTTTTGCGGCTCATCCCCGACATTAACCTCCAGCAAGACGTCCAACACCCGGTCGGGCCAGTGCTGCTCGAGGAGAAACTGGAGGCGATTGGCGATCTCCAGCCGGTCGATGGTGTGAATCACGTCAAAGACCTCGAGGGCAGCCCGCGCCTTGTTGCGCTGCAACGGCCCGATGAGATGCCACCTCGCCCGTCGAACACCGGGTTTCTTGGCCTGAGCTTCCTGGACACGGTTCTCACCGAGGTCATGGGCGCCTGCGGCCACGGCTTCACTCACGATCTCGGCAGGTTGGGTTTTGGAAACCGAGATCAGAGTGATCCCACGAGGATCGCGACCCGCGGCCTCCGCCGCCACAGCGATCCGCCCCTGCACCGACGCGAGGCGTCCTGCGAGATTCGCGCTCATCGGTCAGACACTCTCGGTCGCGGTGTCCACCTCGTTGATGGTCTCTTCCATGTAGAGGATCCGGTGGCAGGTCTCGCAGGTGATGATCTCCTCACAACGCCGAACCCGCTGCTGCAGGTGAGGGCGCAGAGCGAAGTGACAGAGCGAGCACGAGCCTTCCACCACCACCGCCACCGCGGTGCCCTTCTTCGACTCGAGCAGCCGCATGAAACGCGCACGGTTCTTGGGATCGATACCGGATTCCAGGTTCTTGGCTTCGGTGACGAGCCCGTGAACCTGGGCCATGAGCTCCTGCTTGCGATTCTCCCAAGCCTCAACGACATCCTTGTGCGCGGCCTCTTCTTCAGGGCGAGCCCCCCGGCGCTCCTCGATCTCGGCAACGAGAGCGCCATTGATATCCTCGAGCTCCCGTCGTCGTGACGCCGCCTCTTCCAGGGCTTTGGTGGCATAGTCGATCTCGGAGATCACCGCGGTGAACTCGCGCTCATTCGTGACCATTCCCTTCTGACGCTGGAAATGCTCGAGCTCGAGCTTCCACTCCTCCTCTTTCTTGCGAACCTCCTTGAGCTCGTCATCGTGCGTCTGCACTTGCTGCTCGATCTTCTCGAGCTCGGCCTGGCGATCGAGGTTGGCTTGGTGGAGTTTTCGGACCTCGTGAGGCGGGGTCTGTCGCTCTCGAATCGCAACAGCGATGCGATCGTACAATTCTTGGAGTCGAACCATGAGAGCGAGATCGTGGCGTACGTTGTTCACCGATTCCCCTTGCTGCGAATTCTCAATTTCCACTTCGAACCCAATAGACGAGCCGTGGGCCCACCAGGATTCGAACCTGGGACCGACCGGTTATGAGCCGGCGGCTCTAACCGCTGAGCTATGGGCCCAGCGCATTCTAGCTCCGACGGGGTCGAAGAACAAGCCGCCGGCTGTCAGCGATTAGCCTCCGGCCAACCATCACCCTCACCAGCTGAAAGCTAATTGCTTTCAGCCAAGGGCTGATAGCTTGCGCAACTCAAGCTGTGGTCAGTTGTTCCCCTCGGAAAATGGTTTCAACAGATGAGCCCGCGTGGGATGGCGGAGCTTCCTCAGCGCCTTGTATTCGATCTGGCGAATCCGCTCACGGGTGACGTTGAAGGTTCGCCCGACCTCCTCGAGGGTGTGCTCGGTGCCGTCACCGATTCCGAAGCGCAACTTCAGGACCTGTTCTTCGCGCGGCGTCAGCGACTTGAGCACCGACTCGGTGTGATCCTTGAGAGTCCGCATGATCACTGCGTCGATCGGCGAGACCGAGTTGGTGTCCTCGATGAAGTCACCCAGGTGGGAGTCCTCCTCCTCGCCGATGGGAGTCTCCAGCGAAATCGGCTCCTGGGAGATCTTGTGGATCTTGCGGATCTTCGAAACCGGCATTTCCATCCGACCCGCGATCTCCTCGACGGTGGGCTCCCGGCCGAGCTCCTGGACCAACATTCGGGTGGTCCGGGTGAGCTTGTTGATGGTCTCAATCATGTGCACCGGAATGCGGATCGTGCGCGCCTGGTCGGCAATCGCGCGGGTGATGGCCTGCCGGATCCACCAGGTGGCGTAGGTCGAAAACTTGTAGCCCCGGCGGTACTCGAATTTGTCCACCGCCTTCATCAGACCGATATTGCCTTCTTGGATGAGGTCGAGAAACTGAAGACCGCGGTTGGTGTACTTCTTGGCGATGGAGACCACCAACCGAAGGTTGGCGACGATGAGCTCCTGCTTGGCCTGATCGGTGTTGGCCTCGCCCCGCCGCACCTCGGCGAGGAGGATTTTGAGATCGTCATAGGGGATCTCGAACCGCTCCTCGAGCTTCTCGAGCTCGTCCGCGTATCGACCGGCCCGAGCCTGGTAGAACTGGCGCCGCTCCACATTGCGCTCGAGCTGCAGCTTCTTACGATCCCGGTTGATCGTCTGGATGGGAATGGAGAACTGGCGCTCCACCTCACCGAGAAAGGTCAGCAGTCGATTCCTGGTTGTGGTCGTGAAATCGGCCCGGCGAACGAGGAGCGCGATGTCAGCGGTGTTGGCCGCAATCTTGTCGGACAGCTCCGCGTGCCGTTTGCCGCTTTTCTTGCACCGGCGCAGGCGACGCCTGAGCTCTTTCGACTCATCGTCCAGACCGTTGATCGTCCGAAAGATAACGAGGCTCTCGCGAACCCGATCCTCGGCCTTTTCGTCGAGCTCGGAGGAGTGCCCCTGGAGCAGCTCGCGGACACCACGGCGCTCTCGCCGGGCCCGTTCGTTTGTTCTCAGGAAGAGCTCGAGCAACGCCGGCTCTTTGGAAAGTGCAATGAAGACCCTGGCCTCGCCGGCCTCGATCCTCTGGGCGATTTCGACCTCGCCGTCGCGATCGAGCAGCTTGACCGTTCCCATTTCCCGCAGATACATGCGGACCGGATCATTGGTCTTTTCAAGCTGTTCGGTCGCAGGCCTCGGCTGAGGCCTGGCGGGAACATCCTTGTCCTTCTCCTTGGCTCCCGCTTCCTTCTCACCGTCTTTGGCTTCGGGCTCGACGCTGTCGGCTTCGACCACTTCGATCTCGAGCTCGCCAAGACGGATGTAGATGTCATCGAGCTTCTCGGCGATGCCCGTAACCTCTTCGGGCAAGTTCTCGAAGAGCTCCTCGTACATGATGAATCCGCGCTCCTTGCCGGTTTGAATCAGCTTGACGAGCTCGGGGTACTTTTCCTCAGCCAGAACGCGCGGCTGCTCCATGAAACGTCACCTCGAATCAAATTCGGATTTGTCGTTGTGCCCTCTGTCCCCCAATGGACTTTCAGATCTCGGCACGCGATTACACAACAGGCTTCGATCGAAATCACTTCCCACTCGAAGCTTTCAGAGAAAATACATCCATCGGGTACGAGAGCGTGGCGGGCACTTCCAGATCGACACAGACCTTCCTCTCAGGTCTTTTTGTCATCTGAAGAAATATGGGCCTCGATGTCCGATTTGGCAACCCCTAAGACAGAAAACGTCGAAAAAACTACAGGATTGGCCAATTTCAACCTCAGAAATCGGGCATACGAGACCTCAATTCACCCTTCTGCTTCTGCAGATCCGCGACCCGCTCATGGTCACCGCGCTCGTCCGCGCGTCGAATGGCCGCGGTGAGTCGGTTCGCTTCCGTCTTCCACTGCTCGAGCATGACACGCCGCAGCTGCAGCCGAATCGAATCCTCGGTGAGCTCGGGGCCCGCCCCTGCGCTTACCTGGGCCACCAGCATCATGAGCTCTTCGTCCTCGAGGTTTTCCTGCAGCCAACGGACAAAGCTCTCATCGTCGTTCGTATCTTCGCCGTAGAAGGTTCGCAGCGCTTCGATAAGGCGACCCAACCGCTCATCGCCGCGGTGGGCCGGATTCACCTGATCGGCCACCAGGCGTCTCCACCGGGCGCCGCCATCGAGGATGATGCGCGCGAGGAAAAGCTCACCGGCGCCCAATGAAGGCCTGGCTGAGGGTGCTCGCGACGCGCCCCCACGCCCGCCCACGCGCCGGGCCAGATCACGGAGGACATCCTGGGAAAAACCGATCCGTTGGGTCAACTCCATAAAAAGCTCGTCGCGGATGTGCGGATCCCTCGCCGACCCCACCAGCGCGGCCAACTCGGTGGCTTCACGCTGCCGAGCGGCCCGTTCATCGGGCAGATCCTCCACCAGAAACTCGACCAGCGACGAGGGCTCCGCAAGGAGGGCGCGCGCGGCATCGCCGCCCTCGGCGCGCACGACGTCGTCGGGGTCGGTCCCCGGGGGAAGGCCGACCACCGCAACCGCAACCCCCGCTTCGAGGAGGACTCCGGCTGCAGTCGCCGCGGCCCTCCGCCCTGCGGTGTCGGCGTCGTAGCACAGCACCACCCTGCCGTCGGCCCCGACTCGGCGCCGCAGCAATCGCGCGTGATCGGCGGTCAGAGCCGTCCCGAGGGTCGCCACGACGTGGGTGATGCCCACCAAGTGGAGGGAAAAACAATCGAAGTACCCCTCCACCACAACCGCCTCGGACTCATCGGCGATGGCGCGTCGCGCACGGTCGAGACAGAAAAGGGTCGATCTCTTGTGGAAGAGCGGGCTCTCCGGGCTGTTGAGGTACTTGGGTTCGCCATCGCCGAGAATCCGGCCACCGAAGGCGATGAGTCGGCCTTCGCTGTCGCGGACGGGAAAGGTCAGTCGGTCGCGGAAGCGATCGTAGGGGTTCTTACCCGAGTCCGGCTGGACCGCCAATCCGGACTCCACGATCACCCCCTCAGGATGGCGCCGGCTGAGGTGTTCGAGCAGTTGCCGCCAATCGTCGGGAGCATAACCGAAGCCAAAATCACGCCAGGTCTCCTTGCCGTAGCCCCGGCGTTCTAGCTCCGATCGCGCACCTGCGCCCGCGGGCGCCTCGAGCTGTTCTGAAAACCAGCGCTGGGCCTCTTCGAGGACCGTGCGAAGACGATCGGAGGTCTGGCGGCGCCGGCGGGCGCCCGGGCTCGCCGGCGGCAGGTGAACGCCGAACTGACGGGCCAGACGCTCGACGGCCTCGGGAAAGCTCAGCCGTTCGAGCTGCATGATGAAGTTGATCGCGTCACCGCCCTGGTGACAGCCGAAACAGTAGTAGAGCCCCTTGTCGGGATCGATGGAGAACGACGGCGTCTTCTCCTCGTGAAAAGGACACAGCCCCTCGTACTTTCGGCCGCGTTTCCTGAGCTTGACGTGATCGCCGACGACCTCCACCAGATCTGTGGCGTCACGAACCTGGGCGATCACCTGCGGGTTGAGATCGGCGTCCACCATTGTGGGAGCATTCTCGCACGCTCCATCCCGCGTCCGTATCCGTGTCCGATCCCGTTCCCGTTCCCGTTCCCGTTCCCGTTCCCGACCGTGGCGTCGTGCATGGTCACTCCGGGTTGTTCTGAAAACACGGATAGCCGTTGAATCGACTCAACCCTCATCTCGGAAACTCTAGGGAATTGAGCGAAGCGGTTTCACGAGAGTTTCCGAGCCTTCGCGGGATATCCACGAAGGTGGAACCTCATCCCGACTCCTCGATCTCGACCTCGGTTGCCCCGGTCCCGCCCCGGTTGCCGGGGGGGTGCTTGAAGGACTTGACCGCGGGGTGTTCGCGGCAGACATCGGCGACCATCCGCCGTAACGTTCCGGTTCCATGGCCGTGAACGATCCGGATCGTTCGCTTGCCGGCGGCAAAGGCCTGATCCAGGGCCCTCTCCACGTCTTCTCGCGCCCGCTCGCTGTCCATCCCCAGAAGGATCAGTTCCTGCGGGGCCTCCTCGGTGACTTCGATGTGAACGATCCGCTTGCCGGGGGAGCTCTTCGGTCGACGGACCACCTCAATGTCGGTGACGGGAACCCACACCCTCTTGTTGCCGATGACCACCGAGACCTGCGATCCCCGGACCGACTGAATCTCTCCTTCCCCACCCAATCCGACGAGGCGCACCCGCGCTCCGATCTCGGGGCCTTCGGCCTTTGCGACCACCACACGTTGGGGGCGCTCGCCCAGATCCAGGGCCTCGTCGCGGAGCTTCTGAATGCTGCGGCGACCCATGGGTTTGAGGTCTTTCGTGGCCTTCTCGAGCTTGGCGGTCGCGCGATCGAGCTGCTGCTTGGCCCGCCGGCGCAACCTGTCCCGCTCGCCGTCGAGCTCAACGGGCACCTGCGAGCGTTCCTTCGCGAGCCGAGCGAGCTCGATCTCGGCATCGACCCGAAGGCTCTCGATCTCCGATTCACGCCTCACGAGCATCGACCGCTCCTCGATGAGTTCCTGCTCGAGAACCTCCAGCCGTCGCAACCAACGGTCGAGCTCGAGGTGTTCGCCGCCGAGGAGCTCTTCGGCCCTCGCGAGAACATCGCCGGCGATCCCCATCCTGTAAGCGATCTCAAGGGCCCTTGATCTCCCGGGGCGGCCCACCGCGAGTTGGTACGTCGGTCGTTCCTCGGCCTCGTCGTACTCCATGGCGGCGTTCTCAAAGCCATCGGCCGATGTCGCCACCATCGCGATCGAGGCGAGGTGCGTGGTCGCGACCGTCAGGGATTGGCGACGGGTGAGAGCCTCGAGCAGCGCACAGCCCAGGGCCGCGCCTTCGAGGGGATCGGTCCCCGCACCCAGCTCGTCGTAGAGCACCAGCGTCCGCTCGCCCGCGTCATCGAGGAGCCGGGCTGTCGCCGCCATGGCGCCCGAAAAGGTCGACAGATCGGCGGTGACGTCCTGTTCATCGCCAACGTGACACCAGAGCGCATCGATCCGGGGTATTGAGGTTCCAGCCTCAACCGGGAGCGGAACTCCGTGGTAGCACATGAGCACCATCAGACCGAGGGTTTTGAGCACCACGGTCTTGCCACCGGCATTGGGGCCTGAAATGACCAACGTGCGGACATCGCTGGGGAGCGCGAAATCGAGCGGCACCACCGGTCGTTGCTCGCGTCGGCGTTCGGGATCACCGAGAACCTCGATCCGAAGATCCCGCAAGCGATCATCGAGCAAGGGGTGCCGGGCGTTCTCGAGACGGAGATCGACCCCCGATTCCGGGAACACGATCCGGCCTCCAGCGGTCTTCCCGAACAGGACCGCCGCCTGGGCGGCGTCAACCCGGGCGAGCACCTCGACCGCGTCGGCGAGATCTTCCGCGGCATCGGCGAAGGCGTCGCCGATCAGACGCAGAATTCGCTGAAGTTCGTGCCGTTCCTTGGCCGTGGTCTCGGCCAGGGCGTTGTTGAGCTCCACGACCTCGAACGGCTCGACAAACGCGGTGGCACCGCTCGACGAGGTGTCGAGGAGGAGACCCGGAATCTCCGATCGCGCCCCGGAGCGGACCGGTAGGCAGTAGCGATCACGCCGCAGGGTCGGCGGTGCATCGGTGACCGCATCGCCGTGAGCCCGACGGACACCCGCGAGCATCTGCAGCAGATCCTGACGTCGACGGCCCGAAGCCCGTCGAAGTCGCTCAAGCTCGGGCGAGGCGTCGTCCGGGATCCGCCCATCTCGACCGAGGAGCGGCGAAACCAACGCCACCAGTCCCGCCGTGTCGGGCAACTCGTCAGCCACGGTGCGAAGGATCGCCAGCTCGTCGGGTACGGCGCTCATCCTCCTTCGAATGACCGCCACCCGTTTGGCCAACGCCAGCAGGGCGAGAAACTCCCTCGGTTCGGTGGGCGGCGACGCTTCGGGTTCGAGCCACGACGCGGCATCATCGATGCCGTCGAGGGGCAGAGCTCCATCGATGGTGATCAGCTCGAGGAGCGCAGAGTTGAAGGCGGCGCGCCGTAGCGCCTCGTCAACGGTGGGAAGCTCTCCACTCGCGAGAAGATGAAAACGGCCCATGCGTGTCCGCGCATGGGCCGCTACCAGTTTCATTGTCGTATCGAACTCAAGCTCGGCAAACGAAGAACGAGGCAACCTAGAGAAGACCCGCCCTGCGCTGCTTCGCCATCTTGCGAAGCATTTTCTTGCGGGCTTGGATCATCTGCCGTTTGCGTTGCTCCGACGGTTTCTCGTAGAAGCGACGGCGTTTGACCTCGGAGAGGATGCCGGACTTTTCGCACTTGCGCTTGAAACGACGCAGTGCTTGTTCGAAGGATTCGTTATCGCGAACGTAAACTCCTGTCGGCATTGGCGGTCTCACCCCCTCTCCGTGCTATTTGCGCAGGCTCCACGGCCGGTGCGCGCACCAGGATGCTCAGGCTATCACCACCGAGCATGGCCGGTCAAGATCGAATACCCGCCGAATCCAGGCCCGATCCCACCCCGGCGGCATCCCTTCCGGATCAGTCCTCGACGACCGTTGCCACGGCGACAGCTTCCCAATTCTTGTCATAGACCTTCCCGGTCTTGATTTTGAAATAGAAGGCTGCCGCTCCACCCTCACGTTTCTTGTACAACCAGGACTCCACACCCTTTTCCTTGCTTTCCTGGATGTTACGGAAGTAAACCTGCCCCACGGTCGCAGCCACTTCTTCTTTGGTCATGCCCTTTTTGACCTGATCAAAGCGTTCCGTGGTGATGAAGCGCCAATCATCGAGCTCGGCGATCTTCGCGATCAACGGGTGGTAGGGGGTCAGGCCTGCGGCCTCAAAATAACCCTCGGCGGTGCTGAGATGGTCAATGGCCTTCTTGTAGTCGCCGGACTTCAGGACCATGTCATCGGCGACCAGGATCGCCTCATCGGCGTACATCATCAACGCCCGGGCGGTTTCGTTGGAATCCGGGTACTCGTTGATGCCGACGTTGAGAAGATCAGCAATCAGACCCTGGACCTCCTCGAACGCAGCTTCGCTTGCGGTGACCGAGCTTTCCAGCGATCCCGCGATGGTTTCGATCTCGACCTTCTGCTCATCGGTGAGCTCATTCTCCGGAATGGCCTGGAGCTCGGCCAACGCCAGCTCGGCGCCCTCGATCTCGGAACGCATTCCGACCAGGGCGTCATACTGTCCCTGTACAACAGCGAATTGTTCTTGGAACGCAGCGAGCGCCAGCTCTTCCTCGCTCGGGCCCCGAGAGCAACCCTGAACAAGTCCTATCACGGCGACCAGGACGACACATACCCAAAGCACTCGGTTCCTCTTCATGGCCTCTCCCTTCGGCAAAAACGCTAACAGAACCGTGGTCTCGTGACAACGGCTTTTCGCCATGAACTTTCTGTCCGGTCTCATCGTCGTCCCCACGGCGGATGCTATGCTCAGGACGTCTGGAAGCCAGATCCCCGAAGCCGCAGACTCGGTTGGGCCTGCGGCCCTGAACGGATCTTGACTGTGGTGCAGGACGCCGGGGATAATGAAGGCACGTGCGGTGAGTCAGTCTGGAGGCACCATGGAGCGCTACGAAGCGATTCTTGAACAGCTCAAAGCGGCACAAAGCCGGGGTATGGAGACCGTTACGAACCGGCTCGACTTTGTGGTGCAGAGTCTCGAAGAGCTGATCCAGGAGGCCAAGACCACCGTTCAGGGAGCACTGCCGAAGTCGGCCGACGAGTGTCTTCCCGTCGATGAGGTGATGGCGGCCTTCGAAGCCTACCGCGATCAGGCCGAGGCCGAACGCCTGCGCGCCGCTGATCTCGAGGCCAAACTCGGCGGGATGGCGGTGGTGGCCGACAACGTCCCGAACCGTGTATCCATCGAACTCATGCGTTCCCTGGACGGCGCCCGCAGTCAGTCCGAGCTCCTCAAGGAACTGCTCCCGGCCATCTCCGACCACGCGGCCCGCGCCGTGGTTTTGGTCCTCCGCGAAGGGAAGGTCTCGGCGTGGAGCGGGATCGGATTCGCCGACGGTGAGGCGCTCCGGTCCTGGCAGGGTGACCTCTCCGAGAGCGCGGCGCTGGTCAGACTGATCGAGGTCTCGCAACCGGTTCGGTTCACTCCTGAAAAGGACAGTCTCTTCAGTGACTGGCTCGCCCGCGAAGACACGCCCGAAGAAATATTGCTCATTCCCGTGGTCCTTCGCGGCAAGTTGATGGGTACCGTCTATATCGATCAACTCGAGGGCCAACCCTGGAACCCGGAGACTGCTCAAACCCTGGTTGCGCAGGTCTGCTGGCTCATCGACACGCTTCAGTATCGGACGGCGGCGGCGCCGACTCTCGCCGAGCCCGTGGCCATCGGAGAGATCATCGACGCGACCAAACCCGAGAAACAGCAGAAGGAAGAAGAACCACCGGCGGAGGAGAAAACTGCATCGGAAGGCGAGCCTGAATCGACAGGCGAGGAGGCCGCAGAAGAGGTCGAGGTTGACGTCGACGCGTGGGAAAAGGACACCACCCGGGACGCCGAGCCGGAGGGAGATGAGCCGGGCGAATCCGCGCAAGGCGTCATGGACGCGGATCCCTCGGCAACCATGAGGGTCGACGTCTCGAGAATGGACTACGCCGACATTCCGCCCAAGGATGAGGACGGGGATGTCACCGATGCCGCAGCGACGATTGTGCCCGAAGCCGAGATCGAAGAGGAAATCTCTGAACCGGGCGCACCCGTTGAAGCCGAGCCTGAAAGTGAAGCCGTCGGCGAGACTTTCGAACCCGAGGCGCTCGAGGACCCCCCCCCCAAAGAAGCGGGGGAACCAGAGCAACCCATGGAGGCCGAGTCCGTTTCGCAGGAACCTGTGGATGCTCCGCCCCCGGTCCAGATGCCCGTCGAACCACCCGGACCGGAAGAGGAGGATGAGGAGCCCGAGTCCTCCCAGTCCCAGTTCCTCGACGAACCGCCACCGGTCCAGCCGGTCCAACCCCCGCCCGAAGAGCCCGAGCAGGAAGTCTCCGAAGATGAAGCTCATCGGGAAGAGGCGCGCCGCTTCGCCCGCCTGCTGGTATCCGAGATCAAGCTCTACAACGAGGAGCAGGTCGAGCGTGGCCGCGAATCCAATGACATTTACAACCGCCTGCGCGAGGACATCGACCGAAGCCGGGAAATGTTCGACAAGAGGATCTCCGCCGAAGTCCGCGCGAATCAAGACTATTTCACGGATGAACTGGTTCGGATCCTCGCCGATGGCGACCCCGACATGCTCGGGATGTGACACAACACATCAGAGGCTTTCTCGCCGCCGTGGCCCTGGCGGCCGCAGCCTGCACGGAGGTACCACCGAAAGAGGTTGTCTCGCAGCGGTTGGTGAACCTCGACCGCGGTTTCGCCGTTCGCGAGTCCGACCCTCGAGCCGCTTGTGATCTCTTCGCCACGGCCGGCCCGGGATCCACCCTCGAACACGCTCGGCTCGACGCCTGGTTCGACGCGCTCAAACGATCTCAGGCCGACTCGAAACGCTGGCGGAGTTTTCTTGCCGCACGTCCGACCGAGGGCCTCACTGCTCGAGCGACCCTCGAGCTCGCCTCCGCCTTGGCGGCAGAAGGGGATCCTTCGGGTGCGGTGACCGTTCTTGTCGACGCGCCCCGGACCCTCGGCCACCGCATCGATCTCCAGCTCCTCGATCTCGCCGATGACGAGACGGTGGCTCGCGCCGCCATCCGGTTGGCCCGAAACGCGCCGCACCGCCTCCGCGCCCGCTCCGCCTCCCTCGAACGCAGCGCCCTCGCCGCCTTCGACCACGAGGACTGGATGGCGCGGGCGGCTGCGTGGCGGGCGGCCGGCCTCGGGTCACGTGGAGCGGCTGAGCTTCGTGCCCAGCGGCGTCGGGGCGACCAGGAACGGGAGCGGCGCATCGAGCTCGCCCGCTGTGAGCTCGATGCCGGATCATCGACCCGTGCCCTCAATGCCCTCCCCCCCAGTGGTCAAGCCAACCCGGAGGAACTCATCCTCCGCGCCGAGGCCTACCGCCGCCGCGGCTGGAGTCGCTTCCCCGACCGCGGAGCGATTTCGCCCTTCAGCTCCTGCCTCCAGGAGGCAGAGCGAGCGGTGAGCCGAACAGGAGACGAAGGCCGGGTCGAGGCCCTCAGTCTGGTCGTCGAGTGCGGCACCGAGGCCGGTGATCTCGCCGCCGCCCTCGCGGGGTGGCGGCAGCTCGAAGCATCGGGGACGACCCACGACCGCCGAGACTGGCTCGGTCGCCGACTCGGCGTCGCTTTGGCACGATCGGGTTTCGATTCGCGTGAAATCGACGGCCTCGCCGGGGCGCTGGTGAACCACGAGCGATGCCTGAAATTCTGGCGATCGCGTTCTTCGGGTGATCTCGAGGCCCTCAACACCCTCGCCGATGTCGAGATCACGGATCTCTACGGTCGCTGGGCGAAAGAGCGAACCGGACCGGCGCTCGCCACGGATGACTTCAGGCCCCCTGAACCCCTGGGGCCCGCGAAGCCACCAAGCTCGGTCGCCTGGCTTCTTTCCCATGCCGATTCGGCCGTTGCCTCGCGGGAATGGCAGAGGCTCATCAGACGCCGCCGTCCCATGCGATCAGAAGGCCTCGGCGCTGCGACGCTGGCAAGCGACGCCGGCCTGCCCAACACCGCCATCCGCACCTTGAGGTCGGCCTTCCCCGGCATCGGCACCGTTTCCATCGCACGAGTGCCGGCCGACGCAGGCCGCGCCTACCTGCCCCTGCGCTGGCCGGAGCACCTCGCGGCAGCCGCACGGGAAACCGGGCTCGACCCGTGGCTCATCGCCGCGGTCGCCCGTCAGGAGAGCACTTTCATCGCCCACGCACGATCACCGGCCGGAGCGATCGGGGTACTCCAACTGCTGCCTTCCACCGCCCGCCTCCACGCCCGGGCCCTCGGTCTCGGCAGCCGGCCGAATCTCGAAGACCCGGCGGTCAACATCCGGCTCGGTGCCCGCGAGTTGGCGTGGTTGATCCGCCGATTCGGCGCCCAGGAGCCCGCACTCGCCGCCTACAACGCCGGTGAACGGCGGGTTCGGAAGTGGTGGAAGCGATGGCCCGAAGCCGAGGTCTTCACCGAGTCAATCCCCATCCCGGAAACCTACAACTATGTTCGTCGGGTGGTCTTTCTCTCCGATGCCTACCGGCAAGTCCACGCCGACGCCTGGAGATCGTCAAGATGAAGGAAATCTCGGTCCGCACCACCGTTCGCACTCAACTCGTCAACATCACTTCGCAGGTCGCCTCGGCGCTGTCCGAGCTCGATCCGGGGGCCACCCTCTGTCACGTTTTCGTGCCTCACACTACCGCCGCGGTGGTCATCAACGAGGCGGCCGACCCCGACGTGGCCCGCGATCTCGCCGCCGCCTACCAGGCCATGGTGCCGAAGATTCCGTTCACCCACGCCGAGGGCAACTCCGACTCGCATCTCCTGGCGACCCTGCTCGGGAGCTCGGTGACGCTGCCGGTCGACGACGGTCGAATCAGGCTCGGCACATGGCAGGGGATCTTCTTTGTCGATCTCGATGGGCCCCGATCCAGACGGGTGTGGGTGAGTACCGGCAGATAGAAACCGCATGGAATCGACATCAGAAACTGTTCTCCCTACGCTACTTGCCTGTTTGGTTATATATTCAACAGCTCAAATTTAACAAAATAAAAGACTTAACACTTGACAGAGCCAAAGAAAACTCCACAATGGAAAGTGTGGAGGATCATGTAATGACCTTGTTGAGATTCAATCCACGTTTTAATCCATACAATCGAGACATCGTCACGATCGCCGCCCTCTGCCTGGCACTCCTGGCGGGCGTCGGATTGGTCTCTGCGCAGGACACCGAGGAGTACGAGTTTATCGACAGCTCGGTCTGCGGAGACTGCCACGAGGCCAGCGATCACGGCTCGTCGTTCCGGATCGACCTCGAGAACTCTGTCCACGACGGACTCGAGTGCCTCGACTGCCATGTCGACCGCGACACCGTCCCCCACCGAGTCGGCGACGAACCTTTCTATGTCGGCTGTGAGGGCTGCCGCACCTGTCACGACCAGGCTTCTGAGGAGTATCAGTCGCACGGTCGCGCGGTGTTGGGTTCTTGCGAGGATATGCCTCACTGCTCGGATTGCCACAGCAACCACGACATCCTGCCCTCATCCGCAAGGCGATCGTCGGTCCACCCCACCAATCTTCCCGACACCTGCGGCAAGTGCCACGAAAATCTCGATATCACGACAAAGTACGACATCCTCATCGATCACCCGATCCGGATCTACTCGCGTTCGGTCCACGGCCAGGCCACCAAGGGCGGGGTCTATGTCGCGGCGAGCTGCAACGACTGTCACTCCACCGGCGGCAGCGCGCACAAGATCATGTCGCCGGGCTCGCAAGATTCGAGCATCAATCACTTCAACATCCCCACCACCTGCGGCCAATGCCACAAGGGCATTGAGAACGACTTCTGGGAGGGCATCCACGGTCAGTTGGTCGCTCGCGGCGAGACCGATGCGCCGGTCTGCACCGACTGCCACGGTGAGCACGGGATCCTGTCGCCGGACGATCCCCTGTCTCCGGTTTCCGGTTCGATGGTTGCCGAAATGACCTGTTCGCCGTGCCACGAGTCGGCGGTACTCAACGAGAAGTACGACATCAAGACCGGCCGCTTGACCACCTTCATCGACTCCTATCACGGCCTCAAGTCCAAGGCCGGCGACACCCATGTCGCCAACTGCGCCTCATGCCACGGTGTCCACCGGATCCTAGCCAGCTCGGATCCGACATCAACCGTCAACCCGGCCAATCTGCGGACGACCTGCGGCGAGTGCCACCCCAACATTTCAGAGAAGATGGCTTTGACACCGATCCACGGCATCGGCGGTCAGGGTCTGCGTACGCCGGCCGCCGATGTGATCGAGAAGCTCTACATCATCGCCATCACCGTCATCATCGGTCTGATGATCCTCCACTGGATCATCGATCTCGTGCGTCATCTGGTCACCACCGCCACGAAACGCCCGCAGGTTCTCCGCATGCATATCGACGAGGTCGTCCAGCACATGCTGCTGGCCCTCACCTTCATCACCCTCGTGATATCCGGATTCGCACTGCGTTACGACCAGGGATTCATGGCGCGCTTCTTCTTTGGTTGGGAGGGTGGTTTCGAGGTCCGCGGCATCCTCCACCGTGCGGCGGCGGCGGGATTCATGGGCACCATCGTCTGGCACGTGCTGTTCCTCTTTTCGAGTCGAGGACGCAAGTTTGTCAAGGACATGATTCCGATCCCGCGCGACTTTCAGTTCTTCATTCGGAGGATGCTCTACAACCTCGGCCTGCGGCCGCGCTGGGAGTGCATCCAGCGCTTCAACTATGTGGAGAAGGCGGAGTACTGGGCGCTGGTGTGGGGCACCATCGTCATGGTGATCACCGGACTCATGCTGTGGTTCGACAACTGGTTCATCCAATTCCTCCCCAAGGGCGTCCTCGACATCGCCCTGGTGGTTCACTTCTGGGAGGCATGGCTGGCGTCGCTGGCAATTTTCGTCTGGCACTTCTACTCGGTGATCTTCCACCCCCACGTCTACCCCATGAACCCGAGCTGGCTCACCGGTCAGATGCCCGAGGACATGTACGAGCACGAGCACCCCGGCCACCTCGATGAAGCCCGGCGCGAGACCCAGCGGGTCATCAACAAGCGCATCGAACGGATGCGTCGACGGGAACTCGACCCAGACGCATTGGCCCTGAAGTCCGCCAAGTCCGAGTACGAGACCTGCGAGACTGACGAAACGAATACGGACGCCGAAGGGGACGGACCAGGGAAAGACCGGGGAGGCATCGACTCGTAGGGTTCGGGGTCGCGCTCATCATCACATCAGGTTCTGACTGAAGGTCAGGGCTCGGGCCCGATGACTTTCACACGAATCCCATGGCCCCCGGCATCGCGCCGGGGCCGTATTCTTCGATTCAGCTCTTCGACGGGCAGATTCGGCCGGCTCTTCCACACCCGCGACCCCGGAGTGAAACGCAGCCAGAACCTCTCCATTCGTCCGTCACAATTCTGGCACCTATCTTGCTATATTCTGTGGCGGTGCGGATGAAACGCCAGGGGTGGTTGAAAATGAAACACCCCTGGTCAGAATGAACCATGAATCTCGATATCGTCTCCTCCCTCATCTCGATTGGCGCCCTGACGACCGTCATGGGCCTGTGGATGATCTCTGCGAGCTACCTGCCAAGCGAGCTCAACTCACGACAGCTGAGGATCTGGGGACTTTCGTGCCTGATCTTCGGAATCTCCTTCGCTCTGTTCGCGACCCGGGAGTCCACTCCGGTCTTCTGGTCGCTGGTCGTGGGCAATCTGCTCTACGCGTTGGGCTTTGTCGGCTTCGGACTGGCGATCGCGCGCCTGCTCAATCAACGATTTCCGTTTCTGATCGTTCTCACCAGTGTCCTCATCTGCACCCTCGCGCTCTACGTCACCGAAGTCGTGAACGATCAATCGTCCTGGCGAGTCCTCATCCTCACGGCGATCACGATCGTTCCGTGGACGGTCTCGCTGGTGCAGTGCACGCAGGAGTGGAAACGGAGACCAGCACCCCACATCCTGGCCATGAGCCTGGCGTTTGCGGCCATGATCCTGGTTTCGTTTTCGCGAGTCGCCTATGCCGCCTTCCACGGTGGTTTCGGCTACAGCGGATTTCCCACCGGACTGGGCAACCTTCTCGGAAGCCATATTCTGACGATCTCGCCGGCGCTGCTCACCGTGGGTTTCTTCCTGCTCTCCGCCGAGCAGACCCAGGAGGTCGTTCGAAAGCTGGCCGACACCGATCCCCTGACCGGTATTCTCAATCGCCGCTCGGTTCTCTTGTTGGCTGAAAATCGATTGGCTTCCGCGAGGCGGCGGCAACAGAACTTCGCCTGTGTCACCGTCGATCTCGACGACCTCAAGGTCTTCAACGACGCCTACGGCCACGCCGCGGGGGATCAGGCGCTCACCCATCTCACCAACGTCGTGGGAAAGCTCGTTCGCGCTGAGGATGTCTTCGGTCGCCTCGGTGGGGATGAGTTCGTGGTCTTCATGCCCCATGCTGATCATGATGGAGCAGCCGTCCTGGCGGAGCGCTTCCGCGAAGCGATCACCCGACAGCCGTTGGAGTTCGGGGGGAACCACCTGACCATCACCGCCTCCTTCGGCGTCGCCTGTCTGCGGGAGAGCGACGAGACGCCGCTGGACCTTCTCAATCGAGCCGACCGGGCGATGTATGACGCCAAGGAACATGGGGGCAACAACGTGAAGGCGGCGGAGCGGGAGTTCTCCCGCTCGGGTTAGCCCCAATACTGTTCAGTTAGGGCTGGAAGCCCGCCCCACAGTGTTTCGAACCTCTGTGGTGCAGCCATCTTGGCTGCACGAGATCCCCAGCTCCCGGCTTTACCGAACAGTATTGGGATTAGCGCGCGGTATCAGGCCCTCTGCATCCAACCACGCGGCCACGGCGTCGGCGGTGACGCCATTACCGTGCGTCGTCAGATGGCAGTGGTCGAAATACAGCTTCTCCTGAACCACCCGCCAGTCCGCCCGGAGGGCGGGGACGAGATCGAGGCATGGAATGTCGATGGCGTTGCACATGGCGGCGAAACTCTTCTGCGGTCGCAAATCATCGAGGTTCCCCGTTGCCTGGAAGTGGACGGGGAACAGGAAGACTGCGATCTCAGCTCCCCGCTGCCGTGCACTCAGCGCCAGCGCGCGGACGATACGCTCGAGGATCACCCACGACTTCGGATTCCAGGCGATCCCAAAGTCTCTGTAGGCGTTGTAGACCTCGAAGTCATGGGCATCCTGGTCGTTCCACATGTCTCCGGTCTTCAGCTGCCGACCGCGCCGAAACTCCTCCCTCCAGTCGGGGTCGATCTCGGGGATCTCATCGTCGGACCACAGGGAGATGCGGAGCGCCTCAATCCGGTTGGCGAGCCAGCTCAGAAAGCGACTCGAGGCGTAGGGCTGCGACAAGGACCTGGCGTAGAAGCGGCCGGTGGTCTGGGAGTCGTTGAGGTACATCCCGACGAGGACAAGATCCGCGTCCACGGCGTCGCAGATCTCGAGATAGTGGTAGAGCTCATCCGACGTGCCCACCCCCGGAAGCCCCGCGTTAATCACCCTCACACCCGGTTGTCGGTCGCTGAGTCGGCGCTCGAGCAGCGCGGTGTAGGTTTCCTCGAACGGTACGTAGTCGGCGAAGGTGATGGAATCACCGAGGACCAGCACTCGAAATTCGTCGTCGGACTTCGGTCCGAGCTCGGGATGCCGGAGCCCGAGCGAGTTGGTCTCGATGACCACATCGCGGTTGCTCAGGGTGTGGTCGTGAATCGTGGCGCGAACTCCGGGAAAAAGACGCACGCCGTGGTCGCCGGACCGGTCGATGACGACGTCGATGCCGTGTTCCTGCTCCTTTTCCTCGAGCGGCCCCGGACGACTACTCCGGGGGGTGACAGCCTCCACCTCCACGATCTGCTGAACCGGTAGCAACAGCCTTGCGGTTCCTTCCGCCACGAGGACCGTCGCCACGAGAGAGACGACGGCGACGGCGATTCTTGCCAAGATTCCAGGAGATTTCTTCTCAACCGGGTCGGCGGCGGTACGACTCATTTCGCCTGAGTTCCCCCGTTGTTGGGGATCTCTACACGGATCTTGACCAGCCGGTTCTGCCAGGTCAGCGATGCCAGAAGTTGCCCATCGGGGAGGAGCGCGAGACCCGTGACACCTTCGAGCCCGCCCTGCATGAGACGGGGCGGTTCAACGCCGGTTGGATCGATCAACCAGATCTCGCCCGGCTTAGGGGCGCTCGCGGCGAGCTCTCCGGAGGGAAGCAGGGCCAGATACCCCTCCTGTTGATCACCACCAACCCAGCCGGGAACATCGAGATTTCGAGTCACCGTTCCGGTGGTTGGATCGATGAGGGAGATCACACCTTCGGACGGAACCGCTGCCGCCAACAGTCCACCGGCCCAGGCAAGACCCACCACCGGACCGGGAAAGACCGCGAAGCTCTCTCCTCGCCACTGGGGTGGTCGGTGGCGCATCAAACGCCGGTTTCCGGTGTCGGCGACCACCAGCGCTCCGTCCGGTGCCCACAGGAGATCTCGGGGCCCGTAGAGCTTCTCTTCGAGAACCTTCGTCGTCCCATCCGGCTGGAGCAGTTTCACACGGCCGTTCCAGGTGTCCGCGACCGCGAGGGTACCGTCGGCGGCGAGGGCGAGCCCCGAGGGTTCGCGAAACTCGTCGGGGCCGGACCCCTCGGCGCCCTCGGTGTCCATGCACAACCCCTGACCGGAGTACCACCGAAGACGATGGTTCTGCGTGTCGGCAACGACAAACCACCCCTCGGGGGAGATTGCGAGCCCGCGAGGTTGGTCCAATCCTCGAGAGGAGTACTCGCCCGCCGCCTGCCATGGTGAAGCGCAGGCGACCGTTGAGGTCTGGAGCACCACTCCATCTTCTAAAACCAGCCACAGGCGAGTCCGGCTCCCTTCGGCCGCCACCACCGATCCGAGGCCCTCAAACCCGCGGCGCCACCGCAGAAGCGCACCGCCGCTCTTGTGCAGACCCGTCGCGTCGAGGGCCCAGAGAATGGGGCCCTGCCATGCCAAGTCGCGGATGTCCTCGAGGACGCCTTCGACCTCGACCGGCGCTTCACCGCGGCCGACCCAGACTGTGCTGCCGTCGCTCCATGCGACCCCTGGACCTCGCGCGGCCGCGGCTTTGACGCGACCCGCAAACGTCTGTTCCCACCGAGCTCCGCCCAGGTGTTTCCACAGCCCCGTATCGCCCCAGGCCCAGATCTCTTCCGCGGCGGTCAGATTCGCGACCCCGCCGATATCCCCCGCGTTCATCCAGCGCTCATTATCACCGGCACGGAGCCACAAACTGCCGTCTCGGCACGCCGTCCACCTCTCCTCCTGCCGCCGCGCCACCGTTATCGGATTGCACGGCGGAGATTGGAGCACACCCACCTCCTTCACCGCCAGATCGAGATCCACGACCGAGCCGTCGCGGAGAACCACCGTCGCACCGAGCTCGTCGAGAGCGAGCGAGCGGACGACGTCGGCGCTCCGCTCAGGAACCTCGCCGACAACCTCGAGTCCAGGGGCCAGCTTCACGGCGGGCTCGGGAAGCGAACGGGTGAGGAGACCTTGGGGCAGCACTCGATAGAGAATCGCACCGTCCCGCTCGGCAAATCGAAGCAGCCCCGGCACACCGACAAGGGGGTCGGCACCCTGCAGACGGTATCGGGAGCGCTCGATATCCGCAAGCACCACCCAAGCCACGTCGTATCGGTCGAGCACGGCCCTGCGCAAGTCCGGGTTCGCACCCGCGTAGAGCACCTCCAAATCCGCGAACCGCGATTCGATCTCGAAACCAGACTGCCCTCGTTGCTTGAGATGCCATTCCCAGCCGACGACGGTGGGTTGACCGGTGTGCATGGCGATCCGGGTGAAGCGGTTGTACGACATGCCCGCGGCCTCGGCCACCGCATCGCGCGGCTGAGCGACGCCCTGCAACGCCCGCACCAAGAACCAGCTCTGCGGGGCCTTCTCGCTGAGAAATGCCTGACCGTCGAGGGTCGGACGCGGGGAGGTCATTCGGGGCTGGATCCAACCTTGGGCCACTCCCAGCGGCAGATTGACCAAAGCCACCACCTGCAGCGGGAGCCAAACCGCGATCACGAACCGGCGGCGCCGGCCACCCACCCGCAACAGCATGGTCGCAAGAGCGATGGCCATCAACAGCCAGACCCCATTGTAGATCTTGAACACGGTGTTCATGCGGTCGATGAGGGTGAACCTCTCACACCAGGCGATCGCCATGGTGCCGAGCGCAGCCAGCGACCACCCGAGACGCACGAATCGGTCCGGGGTGCGGGATGCGGTCAGAACCAAGAGCGCGGTCATGGCGAGGGCCGCCGCCGCCGCACCCGAGCCGAAACTCATCCCGGCGAGGATTCCGATTCCAGCGGCGGGCACGACGATCCAGACTTTCCGTCCGAGATCGACCACGGCAAGCACGGCCAGCGGCACGAGAAAGACGCCGAAATGACGAAAGAGCACCCACGCCGGGGCAAAGTCCGCATCGGTCAGGAACAGGCCGCGTCCTCCCGCGCCCGCGCTGATTCCCTCGACCAGCTCGAAGATGAACGGCGCCGAGGCGAAAAGACTCACCGCGGCAGCCCCGGTGAGGCGGCCGATCCCGACCGCCGGCCGGCGTGAGGCCACCGCCGTGCCGAGACCGAGCGTTGCGGTGAGGAGGAGGAGATCCCAGGGATTCGTGGCCACCAGGGTCGCGGTGCACACGCCGCAGAGGGCGACCGCCGGGATCCATCGTCTCCCACCCTGATGGACACTGATCCAGCCCCAACCCAGGGCGGCCAGGAAGACCGGAAGGGCGATGAAATGGCCGTGCAGATCGGCAAAGAGGGCCGTCCACAATGGGTACTCGTCGATGGCGAACCCGGGGATCACCCGCGAGGTGGCCCACCACATATCGAACCACCGACCCGCACGAGCGAGATCGAGCTCCCACAACCATTCGAGATTGCCCGTCAACAGAACCAGCAGAGGCAACACGCCCGCGGCATACCACCGCCGCCGACGGGTCAGAAGAAAACCGAAACCGGCGAGCACCGCTGCCCCGAGCGCGGGGATCGTCGCCGAGATGAGGTTGTAGCCGACACCGGTGGAACACCCCGTGACGAGGATCGGGAACGCCGCCAGGACTTCGCCGAAGTAGTAGTAGTGGAGCGACATCCCGGCCATCCACGGCTCCATTGGAGGCCACGACGTGGAACGCACGAAGCTTGAGAGGAAGGAGAGATCCATCGGTTTCTCCCCCCAGTGGATCGCGGGGTTGAAGAGCCGCACCACCAGGAAGAGAAGGCCCACCACAACGATCACTGCCACGACCTTGACGATGGCGGCTCGCCGGTGTTTCAGCGTGCTCCTGGCCTCCTGCCATCCTGCGCCCAGGCGGGCGACCCCGGCAACGATGAACACGATGAAGATCCACGACGCGGTGACGGCACCGGTCGACCACAGACCGACTTCGTTCCCGAACCACATCAGCCACGCGGGAACGATCCAGCCGGTGGCGAAAGCGAGCCCGACACCGGCATCGGGGAGCCGGCGGAGAATCGGAAGAAGGAGCGCCCAGGTAGAGAGGCAGAGCGCTGCGAAGACCGCTATCCAGATCGTCAGATCCAGGGTCTGGCGGACGCCCGACGGAACCTCCCGAACCGAGGGCAGCGGGTCGACGAAACGATTCTCGAGGTCTCTGAAGCTCAGGTCCTCCAGATACGGCAGTGGGCGTTGGACTCTCTCGGTCAGTTCTTCCGGCGAGATCTCCGCTGTGCGTCTGAAAATGACAACTCGGGGGAAATCGTAGTTGACGAAGCTCTCATCGGCCTGTTGGACCGGCGAGAAAAGTCCGAACAGACGCGGGGCGCGATCAACCCGGGTCACCGGAGTGAAGCCGGCTTCACCCGCCAACAGCAGCCGGTAGAGCCGGCCGGTGAGAGGGAACCTCTCCGGGTTGGCGAGAACGGTGCGCCTTACCCGATGAGACGTCAGGACGACCCAGTCGGCGCTCGCGAGCTGGCGACACCAACGGAGCGATTTTTCAGAATCGTCGCGCAGATCGTAGGAAGGGAGATCGATGCGCTCC
The DNA here is from genome assembly GCA_029287235.1 of Thermoanaerobaculales bacterium. GTDB lineage: Bacteria > Acidobacteriota > Thermoanaerobaculia > Thermoanaerobaculales > Sulfomarinibacteraceae > JAHECW01. The sequence goes on along the minus strand of JARFRM010000288.1, from coordinate 42,186 downwards.
ACCGGTCCGTCGATCGGCTTGAGATCGAGGGTCTCGTCCCAGTGCTCGTACGCCACCACCTGGCCGGTTTCGATCATCGGACTCAGCCACTCGGCCGCGGTTCGGTGGGGATGGGGATCGATGAAGGCCCAGACGAATCCGAGGCCCCACAGAATCGTCCCGACGACCACCGCCGACACCGCGAGGCGTCGGTACCGTTTTCGCAGTCGCATCAGCAACCACGCCGCGACCATGGTCCCCGGCACGACCAGCGGTTCCCAATAGCGCAGGTACTTCACCTGGAGGGTGCTCAATCGAGCCGCCATCGGAATCAGCCATGCAAGCACGATCAACAGCAGGACGAACCCGGGTGTCCAGCGAGCGGAGAACCACCGGCGCCAACGCCTGAGCACCCGCACAACACCGGTACCCGAGCCGATCAACGCGGCCGCCAGCAGCAGCGGTCCCAGTCCCCAGAGGGTCAGCTCCCTCAGGGGATACAGCAACGGAAGGGTGCCGTGGTAGACACGAACATACGGGAGATCGGCACGGCCCATGACCATCGCCACCTGCTCGCCGACGCCCCGAAGATAGTCAGGGTTCAAGGCGACACCGAAGATGCCGTCAGCTCCGCGGGCGCCGACCCCCAGGAGTCGAGCCAGCTGTTCGCCCGTCACCAGCGCCGCGATCATGCCGACGCCGAGAAACGCCATCCGCAGCTTGCCCTCTTGACCCTCGGCCAACTGAAGAGTCACGGCGACGAAGATGACGGGCACGAGCAACTCGTACGGAAAACCGCCGTTGACGAATGCCCAGGGCTGGCAGAACCAGAAAGCCGCGACCCCGACCGAGATCGCCACCGCACTCAGTCGCAACGCTTCGAGAAGGCTCCGACGTCTGGCGACAATTACGAGGACGACGCCCAGGGGCACTACCAGTGCGAGAGAAGAGACCTTGACTGCCAGCGATGCCCCGATGGCGACCCCCGTCGCCGCTGCAGCGGGGTTGCTGCATCGAGAAGCGAACCAGAAACACGCCGCCAACGCGGCCATGACCCAGGCCGCGTGGTGGGCCTCGACGGTTGCGAAATGCGATTGCTGGAGATCGAGCGGGACCCAGGCCACCAGGAGGAGAAAAAGCTCGCCGGTGCGGCGCCCCCAGACCCGGTGGGCCAGGGCCCAGCCGAGGATGATCGCCAACATGGAGGCGGCGAGGGACAAGGCCCGTCCACCGACGAGTAGTTGCCGGGAAACAGGTTCCAAACCAAGGACGGCAGAGGTGGCTCGGACCACCTGAAAATGGAGCGACCCATAGGCGTAGAAGTCCGGATCGACAAACCAACCCGTCGCTCGCTCCGAAACATATCCCACCTGCCGTTCATCGGGGTGGGGTGACGACGAACCGGCTCCGTAGTCCCAGCCCTGAAGGACCAGGCGAAGACCGAGCGCGATCAGCAGGAGGACCCAGGTTCGGTTTCTCGGCATCACCATCGAGGGTAGCGGAAGTCGCCCTTCAACGTCTACTCGTCCGGTTCCCATCCCCGGTGGCGTTTTCGGCACAATCTCCCACCCCAACGACCCTAGGGGGTCGTCTGGTTTTCCCCGGCCGCCGCCGTGAAGAGCGTCAGCTCCGTGGCCCGGGTTTTCCGTCCGCCGGTGGTCGCATACCCCGCCTCCTCGAACGCCTTCCGGATCTCGCGGTGAACCCGCACCGGAAACTGCTCGGGCCGGACATGGATTCGTTCCGCGAGATAGAACACGCGCTCAAAGCGATGACGGCCGAGAAACTCGACCAGCGCCTCGCGAGGATCTTCGGTCATGACGGTGAACGTGTTCGGACGCAGGATCTCCACCAGAAAGCCCGGCGCCAGACGGCGTTCAACCTTGAAGTGGAGGGGCCAGTCGCCATAGCAAGCGATGAGCCAGCTCGCGTACGGGTGGATCACCAGGCCATCATCCGCTCGGATTTCGTCAGCCAGGGTTTCGACCCATCCTTTGGCGTCCACGCGTGTGTCATATTCCGCGGTGGGAGAAAACACGCACGCCCAGACAACCATGACCGCAGCCAGGAAGGCTCCCACCTCGCGATTGCGCGGCATGCGAGCGACTAACGCGAAGAAGCCGCAGGCCACGAGCATGATCGTCATCGGGAACGAGTAGATATCGGTGCGGCCGCCGCCGATGGGATACAACCGGAGCGCCGAGGCCGTCATGGCGCCAACAACCGCCACCAGCACAATGGCGCCCACGGCCCGCCTGGTTTTGCCCGCCATCAGCCATGTCATGCCCGGGATCGCGAGAACGGCGAGAAGGGAGCACCGCAAAGGCAGCGCTCCGGAAACCGCCGACCAACCGTTCCGGATCAGGAAGTCCCATCCGGCCGCAAAGGAGGACAACGGCAGGTACCCCATCTCCCAGTAGGAACGGATGGCGGGCCCCAATTGGGAACGCACATGGAGGACAAACCACGCCCCCAGGACAACACAGAAAAGAAGCGTCAGTACGGTCACCATGCCGAAGATCCGCGGCCGGTCGCGGCGCATTGAAACGGAAACCAGCCACCCTACCGCCACCGCGGCCAGCGACACCATCACCGACGGATACGAGAAGAAGAAACCGGCCAGGCCGACGATCACCAAGGCGCCTTGAGTCGCCACGGATGGACGGCGCACGGCCTCGGCGCCCACGAGCAGGACCAGGCAGCAAACCACGAAATCCGCCGTAAACGGCTTGGTGCTGATCGAGTACTCCGCGAGGTACGGGTTGAGCGCGGTCAAGGCGGCCGCCACGAGCGCTGCTCCGTGATCTCCCGTGACCGTGTAGACCACTCGCCCCATCAATGGAATCGCGAGGAGCGAGAGAAGAAACGGAACCGCCTGCACCGCCAGCTCCCGGTCGGGAACGAGGTGGGTGGCGAGGCGAACAGCCACCAGGAATCCGGAGGGAATATGGGTCTGAAGCCGCAACATGTCGGACACGCTTGACGTCTTCATCAGCGCACCCGTCCAGACATCGTCGAACCAGAGAGACGCAGGATCCAGACCGTTTGCCCGTGCCAGGCAGGCGGTCAGCACGACTGCAGCGTAGGCGACGACGACCAACGCCTTCCGCAACGACGGTGTATCCCACTTCTCCGTGATGCCCCCCGGGTTCTTGATTCGGTCGCCCATGCTTCTTCCCTTACCCTGATCGCGCAATACTGCCGCCACCAACTCTAGCTCGCATTCCTCACGGGGCAAACCGGGTCATGATTTTCGCTCTCTCCGCGCGATTGACATGGCGTGCCCGGCACGTTTCGCGGCACGATCTGGTAAATTTTCACCAACGGAGGCGATTGTGCGATTAGACCCAAAAGCGGCGGCAGTGGATCTATCCCGGGCGGCGAAGCAGTGGCAATCTCTCGGCGAGGCCAAGACCGCCGCGGGCCGAAACCCGGAGGACCTCAACCATTTGCGCCGTCTGTCGAGCTTTCTCGATGCCATCGGCCCCTTTGAAAAGGCGCAGGCTCTGTGGATCGAGACCGGATCACTGCTGCGCGAATTGAGCGGTACCAACGAAAGATCCGCCGCGGTCGCGGATCAGCAGGCGAAGGCGTGCGGCCGGCAGTTGGAGTTCTGCGGCGAGTCGTTCCACGAGTTGGCGACGCAACTCGCCCACCACGGCGAGCAACCCGGCAACCTCGTTCAGAGCCGGATCGCGGCGTACGAGTTCGAGCGCAACGCCGACAACCGACCCTTCGAGTGGCTGATCCCGAAATTCCTCGAAGACCCGGTGCTTCGCCGTCGCGCGAGCTGGGGCAAAGACATCGATCTGTGGTGGCTCAACCCCTAGGAGCCTGTAGCGCAAAGAGTCAGCGGCGCCTTTCGGGCGGCGATCGGCTCGATCTTTGGCGGAATCTTGGCCCGTACCAAAAGAAGTTGAAAGCGTTCCTGGAGCCATCGTTTCTACTCTCGGTGAGATTTGCGGGCTATACTCTGCCACAACACCGACATTGGAGACCGTCATGAGGCCAACGCATCTGTCCGCGCCATTAGCGGTCGTCATTCTTCTGGTGTCATCCGCGCCGATCGCTTCGGCAAACCCGACCGCACCGAGGGTGTCGGACGACAGGGCGGCACCGGAGTTGGTGATGATGCCCTTCCGCGGAATCAGCCGGCCCGTGCGTGCGCTTCCACCGGTTGATGTGGAGGGTGGGCCGAAACTGTGGCTCGGGAGTCTCGAGAACGAGAACGATCAACGGGGCTCGAACCTCGACGAACGGGGGATCAGATACGGCACCGGCACAGCAAAGGTGGATGACCGTTCGGTGAGCCCATCTCGACCCACCGGAGAACCGATGGCGCCGGATCTCATCCTCGATTTCGACGGTCTGTCCTCGATCATCAGCGGCCCCCCCGACACCGAGGGCGCCGTCGGCCCGGACCACTACGTCCAGTTCGTCAACATCCAGTTCCGGATCTACGACAAGACGGGCGCGCCGCTGACCGCACCGGCCGCAACCAACAGCCTCTGGGCCGGAAGCGGAAGCACATGCGAGGGAGATCTCTACGCCGACCCGATCGTCATGTACGACGAACCGGCCGACCGGTGGGTCATCACCTATATCGCGTTGGAAATCGGCAGCGGTTTTGTCGCCTGCGTCGCCGTGTCCACCAGCGGTGACCCGACCGACGAGTACTTCCTCTACGAGCTCGAGACACCGCTGATTCCTGACTACCCGAAGCTCGGAGTGTGGCCGGATCCGGTCCACAACGCCTATGTCATGGGCACGATGCCGATTCCCGATCCCCAGGGCAAGCACGATGTCTATGCTCTGGACCGCGAACGTCTGCTCATCGGCGCCGAGCCGCGTCCGGCGCAGCGATTCAACGGGTTTCCCAACATGATGATGCCCGCCGATGTCGACGGCCCGGCGCCACCGCCGGGATCGCCGGCGTTGCTCTACACCTTCCGCGACGGAGGCGAGAGCTTCTTCATCCCGCCGTCGCCGGTGGACAGCCTCGATGTCTACGAGCTCTCTATCGACTGGGACAGCCCCGCCGCATCGCGACTGGTCCTCGCCCAGAGCTTGACACCGCCCGAATTGGCCGAGTTCAACTGGACCGTGTGCGGGTGGAACAACCCGGACTGTCTCAGCCAGCCGCAGACGACCCAGAAGCTCGACAGTATTTCGTGGATCCCCATGCAGCGGTTGCAGTACCGCAGTCTCGGCGCATACGAGACCCTCGTCGGGGTGTGGACGGTCAACGCGATTGCCGTTGGCGCTCACGCCGCACCGCGCTGGTTTGAACTTCGCCGGTATGGTGGGAACAGTTGGGTAATCGCCCACCAGGGGACCTTTGCGCCGAACTCCTCGCATCGCTGGATGGCCAGCGTCGCCCTCGACGGCAGCGGAAACATGGCGATGGGATACAACGTGATGAACGCGGGTTTTGGGATCTTCCCCTCGCTGTGCTACACCGTGCGGTCGGTCGACAGCCCGGATTTCGTCGACGAACGGACCTTGGCCACCGGGACCGGCTACCAAACCGATATCAACCGTTGGGGCGACTATGCCTCCATGGAGGTCGATCCCACAGACGATTGCACCTTCTGGTTCACCGGCGAGTACATGGAAACCACAGGTCCGGGAACCTGGAACACGCGCATCGGCGCCTTCCGGCACCCCGACTGCACGGCACCGCTGATCTTCTTCGACGGGTTCGAGTCGGGAGATACCGAGGGATGGTCGGTTGCGATGCCGGAGTGAGTGCCGGGTTCATCCACCCGGTTATTCGGGAGGAAAGCCCGTTCCAGTGAAAATGGCAATAAGGAGGAAGAGATGGCGCGCCGGAAGGGACTCGCGCCCTGGCCGAGTTCCAACTCATGTTCGACTCAATGGAGAAATGGCGCGCCGGAAGGGACTCGCACCCTGGCCGAGTTCCAACTCATGTTCGACTCAAAGGAGAAGTGGCGCGCCGGAAGGGACTCGAACCCCAAACCTCCTGATCCGTAGTCAGGTGCTCTATCCAATTGAGCTACCGGCGCAAACCGGGTGCGCATTGTGCCATAGGGTTTTGTTGGATGCAAGGGTCTGATCCCCGTGCCCGTGCCCGTGCCCGTACCCGTTTCCGAGTCCGAGTCCGAGTCCGAAGCAGGACGCTGGACCGTGAGTCGGGAGTCGGGAGTCGGAAGGCCGGCAGGTGATCAGTAATCAGTGGTGAGTAGTAGGCGCGTCCGACTTGAATCGCGCTGCATCTTCGAGGCACAAACCCGGGGGATGCGGATAGCCGGTGCGCGCCTCCTTCCCGCGACTGATTGGTCGCAGGCCCTGAAGGACCTGCCTACGGTTTCTGGGTGCGGATGCGGACATCGGGCACGGGCACGGAAACCTGGAACCCTCCCACAGAAACCACGTATCATGACGGACCCGTAGGGAGGAACATGTCCGACTCGATTCTCGAAATCAAGAACATCACCAAGCGCTACGGCGACGTGACGGCGGTGGACGATCTGAGCTTCGACGTCCCGCGGGGCTCGGTCTTCGGTCTGCTCGGTCCCAACGGCGCCGGCAAGAGCACAACCATTCGGATGATCATGCGGATCATCATGGCCGACGAGGGCACGATCCTGCTCGACGGCATCCCGGTGGACGACGACCGGCGGCGGCTCATCGGCTATCTTCCGGAAGAGCGCGGCCTCTACAAGAAGATGAAGGTGCTCGAGCACCTGGTTTTTCTCGGTACGATCCGAGGGCTCAAACCCGGGGAAGCCAAGAAGCGGTCCGCGGCCTGGCTCGAAAAGTTCGATCTCGGTGAGTGGGCGACGCACAAGGTCGAAGACCTCTCCAAGGGGATGCAGCAGAAGGTGCAGTTCATCGGCACCATCCTCCACCGGCCACAGCTCCTGATCCTCGATGAACCGTTCTCAGGTCTCGACCCCATCAACAGCCGGGCGCTCAAGGATCTGCTCACGGCCATGTCGTCCGAGGGTGTCACCATCGTCCTTTCCACCCACGTGCTGCCGCAGGTGGACGAGATGTGCACCCACATCTGTCTCATCAACGGCGCCCGCGCCATCCTCCAGGGTCGGCTCACAGATATCCGCACCGACTACGGCGGCAATGTCTGGCGGGTGGCGAGTGATCTCGACGAGGCCGCTTTGAGCGAGCTCCCGGCGGTGACCACCGTCCGCCCTCTGGGCGACGAGATGCTGGTCGAGCTCGAGCCCGATTCCGAGCCGCGCGAGCTGTTGCAGGCCCTCGCCGCACACGGCGGGCTCGAAAGCTTCACCCGGTTCATCCCCGGGCTCGAGAACATCTTCATCCGCGCCGTGGAGGAGGACCGCAGCCATGCTTAGTTTGAATCGAATCCTCGCGATCGTCCGTCGCGAGTATCTGGAACGGGTCAAGACCAAGGCCTTCTGGATTTCGACCCTGCTGGTTCCGGTTTTCCTCGGCGCCGTCATGATCATTCCGGCGTGGCTCGCCTCCCGCGGGGGCGGCACCTTCACCGTCGCCGTGCTCGACTTCACCGGCCGCTTCGCCGAACCGATCATGACCGAGCTCGACGACATGCTCATTCGCTCCGTCTCCACGACGACCGAAACCCTCGAGGATGCCGGTGTGGTCACGGGCGAACAGGCCGGAACCATGGGCGAGATGGTGGAGGAGTCCATCCTCGATCTCAGCCTGGTTCCCCTCGACCCGGGCGGTGATCCCGAAGCCGCGCGCGAGAAAGCCAAACAGCGGGTCCACGCGAGCGAGTTCGACGGTCTGCTGGTGATTCCCGCGACCCTGCCCGACGAGGGGCAGGCGGAGTACGTGTCGTCGAACGTCTCGGCCTTTCAGATGCTCAGCATCCTTGAGCGTTCCGTGAGCAACGTCATGGTGGCCGATCGCCTGACCGCAGCCGGGCTCGACCCCGAGGCTGTGGGCGAACTCACCCGCCGGGTCGATCTCAGAACCATGAAGCTCGGCGCCAAGGGCCAGGAGACCCACGACCGGGGGCAGGGATTCATGCTCTCCTATGTCTTCATGATGATCATCTACATGACGGTGCTCATGTATGGAATCTACGTCATGCGCGGAGTGCTCGAGGAAAAGAGCTCGCACATCGTCGAGGTCATCATCTCCACCGTCAAGCCCTTCGAACTCATGCTCGGAAAAATTCTCGGGATCGGCGCGGTGGGGCTGACCCAGTTCCTTCTGTGGTCGATCATGATGGTGGCCATCTCGGCGCCGGGCGTCTCCGCCGCCGTCGGCATGGGCGGTCTCGAGCTGCCCGCAGTGCCGGCCATCCAGATCATCTTTTTCGTGGTCTACTTCGTTCTCGGCTTCCTGCTCTACGGCACGCTCTACGCCGGGATCGGGGCCGCCTTCGACACCGAGCAGGAGGCGCAGAACTTTCAGGGCGCCATCACCATGTTCCTGGTCGTGCCGCTGGTGCTGATGATGTACATCCTCAATCAGCCCGACGCCCCGCTCTCGGTGGCGTTGTCGCTCTTTCCCTTCTTCACCCCGATGCTCATGTTCCTCAGGATGACCCTGACCCAGGTCCCGGCCATCCAACTCGCGGCCTCGGTGGTGATCATGGGGGGAACCATCCTGGCGTCCGCCTGGATGGTGGGCAAGATTTACCGGGTGGGGATTCTCATGCACGGATCGAAACCCAAGCTCAAGGACATGTGGAGGTGGATCCGCGAGGCGTGATCCATTTCCTTTTCCCTCTCCCTCTCCCCAGCGATGATCCTTCCCATGCCCGAAAAGAATGGGAGATGGAAAGAGAGATGGAGAGGCAGAGGTCGGGAAACCACTCCGTAGCGACACTCGTTACAACACTGGTTGACGCCCGCCAACCCGTTGCTATAATGCGCGTCCCTGTACGGGATTCTGCTGGGGTGTCGTCCAATGGCAGGACATGCGGCTCTGGACCGTAGTATCGGGGTTCGAGTCCCTGCACCCCAGCCATTTTTCAAAACGCCTGGCTCACGCCAGGCGTTTTGAAAAATGGCTGTCAGGTTATCGGTGGGGAGGGAGAAGCAGCCTCCGCACCCGAACGGCCTCACTCATCGAGAGGCTTGAGTGTCGACACCGGCCGCCCATCTGCTCATGAAAGGTAGGAACACGTGCCGCCGTTTCTCGGAGAAAGTGCCTGCCTGACTGCCGCCCTTCTGTGGGCCCTGTCGGTGGTGCTTTTTCGCGGGCCCATCGCAGCCTGGGGGGCACGGACGACCAACCTCGTCAAATGCCTGCTGGCGACCGTTCTGTTGGCCATCACCCTGCCCTTCTTCGGCGGCTATGGCGATTTTCTCGCGACGCCGGGTCGGGAGCTCGGCTTCATCGCGCTTTCCGGGGTGGTGGGGCTGTCCTTGGGCGACACCGCCCTCTTCGCCGCAGTGGGCAGACTCGGCGCACACCGGACCCTGCTGCTCGGCACCCTGGCGCCGGTCTTCGCCGGCGCCCTCGCCGCCGTCCTCGGTGAACGGGTGTCAAACACCCAGCTCCTGGGCGCCGGTGTCGTGCTCGGTGGGGTCGCCATCGTGGTGGGACCGGGGAATCCCGATCGCAACGACGGAGTTCGCGCCGCCGCATCCGGAGTCGTTCTTGCCCTTCTCGCCGCCCTCGGGCAGGGGTTCGGCGTCGTCATCGCCAAGGCGGGGATGGGGACCATCGGGGTCATGTCCGCAACCCTGCTGCGGCTCACCGCCGGGTCGGCCGGTCTTCTGTTGGCGGCGGCAGCGACAGGCAGGCTGACGAAGATCAAGGACGCCGTGACCGATCGTGAGCCCATGCGACGGCTGGTGCCGGCGAGTTTTCTCGGCACCTACCTCGCCCTGTTGCTGATGATGGCGGGCGTGGCGCTGGCGCCGGCGACGGTCGCGGCGGTTCTGCTCGCAACCCCCCCCATCTTCAGTCTCGTCATCGAGGCCGTTGCGGATCGGAAGAGGCCGACGGCGTTGGCGGTTCTCGGGACGATCATTGCCGTTGTGGGGGTGGCGGTGCTTGTGGGAGCGGGATGATGCGGGAAAGAAACTCGTAGGCGGTCGTTTACGGCCCGCGCGACCCAGCCGGTGACCTTCGGTTTCATGTTGCGGTGGCGATTCGAATTCGGGTCCACGACGATGGTCGATCCACATGGTGCCGGACGCCGACCCACGACGAATCTGGCGCAGGCCCCAAAAGACCTGCCTACGATTCCTACCAACCCTTAACCCGACCTTCTCACCAATTTTCGTCACGAGGGCGTCGAGGCGCTGTGCACAGCTGGGATTTCTCATCTTCGGGCGCGGAGGCGTACTCTGCAGTACGTTGAGCACCCGGAGATGAGAAATCACAGCTGGGCGCTGTGCATCGTCGGCCGCAGTAGGAAATTGGTGAGAAGGTCGGGTTAAACCACCTCATGACGATCACCGCGCCGCCTTGAGCGCGGACCGTGACCTCATCGGCGGCGGCTACGTTGGAGATCGACGGTTTGCCGGGCAGATCCAGGGCAACATCCGTCACCGGCCACTTCACACCCTCGAGGCTCACCCGTACGGCGGGATCGAAGGTGAAGAAGGACCACGTCTCGCCGGGTACGGCCGACAGCGCAATCTCGCCCGCCACAGCGACCAGGCGGTTCCCGGGGTCGAGATACTCGAGCCCTTCGCCCATCGCCAGGCGCGCGAGCAAACCGAGGTTGCCCGAGGCGTGGTCGAGACGGCCGCCGGTGGCCCCGAGAACGGTCAACCGGTCGAGGCCGAGCTCGTGAAAGGCGTACTCGAGGGCCTTGTCGAGATCGGTTCGATCCTGGTCGGGACGATGGACCATCCGATTCTCCCCGACGAAGGCGCGGACACCCGACGTGATGGAGTCGAGGTCACCCACGACGGCCGCCGGCCGCAAACCGATCCGACCGAGGTGGTTGGCTCCGCCGTCGGCGGCGAGCAACGGCTCGGCGGCAGCGGCCAGCGCGTTCAGCTCCCGGGTCCAATTGACGGGACCGTTGGCAACGAGAAGGGGTCTGGATGGCGGCACCTGGAGGATCTTAACCTGTCACGGACGATGCACACGAGGATTCGGGTCTCCCCGGGGTCTGAAGTCGAACAATCGATCCGAGAGATTTTTCGACCCAAGATGATAAACTCGGTCCCGGAATGCACATTACTGCTGACGATCTTTCCGGCACGGTTTATATCCCCGACACATCGGCCCTCATCGAGAATCCCGATGCTCTCGACCGCCTTCTCATGGACGGCAATATCGTCGTGCTGCTGCACAAGGTCATCGAAGAACTCGGACGGCTCCAGAGCTCGCGGTCCAAGTCGGACGGCGTCCGCCACGCCGCACGTTTGGTGACCCGCAAGATGCTCGAGTATCGGCGACAGGACCTCATCCACCACGGTGTCGACCGCCTCCTCCAGCACCAGGTCGATCCCGAAGAGTTCAACCGGACGCCGTCGGGCGGGCTTCTGACCTGGGAGCCCGACGGCGCCACCGTCGATCCATACCCGACCGAGTCGGGCGACAACCATATTCTCGGCAGCGCCCACCGCATCGCCGAGGTGGCCAAGTCCAACGGTCTGCCCCACTACCAGGTGGTGGTGATCTCCGAAGACTCCAACCTGCTCCTCAAGTGCGACGCCCTCGGAATGTCCGCCGAAAACCTGCGCTACGGCAAGATCACCCTCGAAAACGTGGATGAGATATATCAGGGACTGGTCTGCGGCGGCATCGACGAGATCGCTCTGCACGCCTTCCTCGACAGCGGCGCCCCGGGTGAACGTTCGCTCTCCCTCGACAAGATCACGACCTCCGAACCGGTGGAGTTCCTTTGGAACATGGGGGTGGTGCTGGCCTGCGGCGAGCACACCATCCTCGGACGGGTCAACGCCGACACCGGCCGGGTCGAGGATCTCAAATATGCCCAGTACTGGGACCGCAAGCGCGAAGACTACAAACCCAGGCCGATCCTGGGCTTCACCCCTCGCGACCCGCAGCAGATCCTGGCAATGGAGTTCCTCCTCGATCCCGATGTCCAGCTGGTGGTCCTCGACGGACCGGCGGGATCGGGCAAGACGCGGATGATGGTGGCCACCGGGCTCTACATGCTCATCGGCCAACCCACCACCTGGCGGGTGGCGCCCACATCCCAGCCGCTCACCCCCGACTACGGCTATGACCACGGCATGCTGCTTCTGCGGCCCGAGCACGCCTCGAGTCAGTACGACCTGGGCTACCTGCCCGGCGACTACGAGTCCAAACTCAGCCCGTGGCTCGAGCCCTTCTTCCAGGCCGTGCGGTCGCTGTCGCTGGCCAACGAGCACGATTTTCTCGACGAGCTCCAGTCAACCGACCGGCTGACCATGGTCTCCACGTCGATGCTCCGCGGCCTCGACATCGAACGTTCCATCGTGCTGGTGGACGAGCTTCAGAACGGCGACCGACACCTGGCCAAGACCCTCATGTCGCGGTTCTGCGCCTCGTCCAAGGTCGCTCTCGCCGGCTGCCTCGATCCGGTCCAGATCGACAACCCCTATGTCGACTGGCGATCCAACGCCCTGACCCGGATCAAGGAGACCTACAAGGGATTCGGACCCGAGGTCGCGCAGGTGCGGTTGGTCCACAACTATCGCGGACCGATCTCCACCCGCGCCGACAAGCTCTGAGGAATCGCAAGTCGACAGTTCACAGTTGACAGTTGACAGTTCCATCGCAGGAAACCGAACACGATTGGTTGGAATGAACTGTGGACTGTCGACTGTCAACTCGCCTCTGACTCTCAACTGCCGACTACTTCGGTGGTGATTTCCGGTGGGTCGGCGAGGGTCTTCTTCACCGAGCAGGTGTTGGCGGCTCTCACCAGCGCCTTGTGGTACTTGGCCGGAAAATCGGGCGAGACCTGAATGCGGATGTCAATGCGCTCGAGCTTCTTGGCTTCGTTTCGCTCCCAGCTCTGGTGAAGAGAGATGCCGTCGGTTGAGATGTCTCTGCCCTCGCAAAACTTGAGGACGTAGTAACCGGCGCAGGTCGCGATGGAGGCGAGGAAGTAGTCGAAGGGTTCGGGGGCGGTTCCCTCTCCACCCGAGTCGACCCCCTGGTCCGTCGCGATATCAAAACCGTCGTAGTGGGCCATGACCTTCTTGCCACCCGGAAAATCAACCGTCATCTCAGAACTCATCAAACCTCCATCGCGAGACGATCCGAGTTTATAACCGCAAGGACGCAAGGAACACAAGGGAATCGCACGCGGGTCTTTGTGTTTGCGGCGTTGCGATGATGCGATGTCCTCGCGTTCCTTGCGTCCTTGCGGTTCATTTCTGCCCCACCCGGAAGACGGCGAGCTCCTCGAGGTTACCCTTCTGGCCGCGGATGGGGGAGGGGATAACGCCGACGAGTTCGAAGCCGAGCTCGACGATGGCGGCGACGGTGTCGTCGATGACCCTCCGGCGCACGGCCTCGTCACGGACGATGCCGCCCTTTCCGACCTGGTCGCGGCCGGCCTCGAACTGGGGTTTGATCAGACACACCAGATGGGCCCCGACCTCGAGGTGGGGCAAAACCGCCGGCACGACCAACCGAAGCGAGATGAAGCTGAGGTCCATGGTTGCGAGCCCGACCCTGAAGGGCAGGTCATCAGCGCCGAGGTATCGGGCGTTGGTCCCCTCCACGACCGTGACCCGATCATCGGTGCGCAGCCGCCAGTCGAGTTGGCCGCGGCCGACATCGAGAGCGATGACGCGGCCCGCACCGCGAGCGAGCATGAGATCGGTGAAACCGCCGGTGGAGGCTCCGACATCGAGGCAGTCGAGCCCGGCGGGATCGATGGCAAAGGCGTCGAGGGCGGCCTCGAGCTTGAGTGCACCTCGCGAGGCATAGGGGTGGTCCGGCATCGCAACTTCAACCACCGAGTCCGGCTTCACCTGAGCCCCGGCCTTTGTCATGACATGACCATCCACCGTCACTTTGCCGGCGAGGATGAGCGCCTGGGCGCGGGCGCGCGAGGGTGCGAGACCTCTCTCGGCGACCACGACATCGAGCCTCCTCCGCTCAGCCATCCGACCCTCCGGAGGGGAGGTCACGTGCCGAGCTCGACGACCGCGGGTTGGCAACCATCACCACCACCGAAGTGTAGCCGAAGACGTCGGGCGACAGCGGTACGCCCGGGCCGAAACTCCGACGACTTCAGGTCGGCCCAAGCCCCCTCGAGACGATCGTAAATAGTTGATTGATGGTACCGTTGGCGGGTGGATCATGACGATCAACACCGACGAGCACTCCGCTCGCTGATCCCCGGACTCCTGCTGAGCGGTACCGCCGTTGTCGCCCTCGTCGTCGTCGCCGACCCGGCGCGCGCGCTCCAGGTCCTGATGACCGCCAGCCCGACCGAGCTGGCCGCGGCGGCGGTCGTGAGCGTCCTCAGCCTCATCGCCCGTGCCGCCGCCTCCCGCGAACTCGTGGATCGGAGGGTCGGGCTGGGCGGAGCCTTCGCTGCTCTCAATATCGGTTACCTCGCCAACAATCTGCTTCCCCTTCGAGCCGGAGAGGCGGCCCGCTCGGTGGTCCTCGGTCGACGGTCTGGCCTCGGGATCGTCGGCGGCGCCGCCGCCGTCGCCGCCGAGCGACTGCTCGACGTCATGTTGGCGGCGACGATTCTCATCGCCGCCCTGCCGGCGGTCGGCGTCGACGCTGGATGGGCGGCTCCGGCCGCGGCCGCCGGCGCCGCGATGGCGGGCGTCACGGTGCTGCTCGTTGTCGCCCGCCGACGCGAACTGATCATCGCGTGGCTCGAACCCAAGCTCGCTCCTCGGCCTCGACTCGCCGCTCTGCTGCCTCGTCTCGAGGCGGGCTTCGACGGCCTGGCCAAACCGAGGCGTCTCCTTTTGGCCGCGTGCTGGCTCGGTCTCAGCTGGCTGCTGGCGGTGATCTTCTTCTGGCTCGTTCTCCGGGCCTTTGTTCCAGAGGCTCCTCCCGAATGGGCCGCCTTCGGTATCGGTGTGCTGGCCTTCGGCATCGCCCTGCCGTCCTCACCCGGAGCGATCGGGGTCTACGAGGCGGCTTTGGTCGGCGCCCTGGCGCTCTGCGGCGTCGCCTCGGCTGACGCCCTCGCGTTCGCGGTGGCGTCACACGCGTTGAGCTTCTCCATCACCTCGGTGTGCGGCCTGGTTGCCCTCATCCGGCAGGTGCCGGGCGGAGCCGGCATTGCCGACCGGGCGCGAAGTCTCGTTGGGAGCCGCGAGAATTAAAAAACTGGGGCTAGTTTCGCCGCCTCGCGACAAATCGGGCGACGGCCGCGAGATCGCCACCCGGGCCCTCGATCCGGGCGGCTTCCTCCACCAATCGCTCCTCGAGCTTGGCGAGACGCTCCCGGGCGGAATCGAGACCGTAGAGCGTGACATAGGTGAGCTTGCCGGCCTCGGCGTCCTTGCCCGGCGACTTGCCGAGATCGTGAGCCGAGGCCGTGGCATCGAGGATGTCATCGGCAATCTGAAACGCGAGACCCAGGCTGGCGCCGAAATCGGCAAACGCGACCCGATCGTCGCCGCCGACGCCGGCCAGCACCCCGCCGAGCTCCACCGAGGCGGTCAGAAGACTCCCGGTCTTGGCCCGGTGGATCCGATCGAGGCGGATTTTCGGGTCTTCTTCCCGACCGGCGATCTCGCCCGTGGCTTCGAGATCCTCCATCTGACCCCCGACCATGCCCCGTGCCGACACCGCTTCGGCCACCAGCTCGACGGCTTGGGCCCGGCGCTCTGCCCAGTCGGACCCCGCCGGATAGCGGGCAAGCACGAGAAGACCCTCGGTGAGCAGGGCGTCGCCGGCAAGGATGGCGGTGGCCTCATCGAAGGCGACATGGACCGTCGGCCGGCCACGCCGGAGGACATCATCGTCAAAAGCCGGAAGATCATCGTGGATCAACGAGTAGGTGTGGATGAGCTCGAGACCACACGCGGCATCGGTCACGGCGTCGGGATCGCCACCGGCGGCGCGGTATGCGAGGCGGGCCAGAATGGGCCGGATTCGCTTTCCACCGGCAAAAACGGCGTGCGCCATGGCCTGATGAAGGCGCTCGGGCCAGGCCTCATCGGGCAGCAGGCGGGCCAGCGCATCCTCGACCGCTTCGCGTTCCGGCCTCAGAATCTCCTCAATCACGAGACCGGCTCCCCATCGGCATCGCTCTCGTCCCCACCATCCAGGGGCGCCGTCGCCGCTTCCCCGCCCTCCTCGGCTTCGAGCAACTGACGAACGCGGTTCTCGACCTCCCCGAGACGTGCGCGACAGCTCTTGGCCAGCTTCATGCCGTTCTCGAAGAGATCGAGGGCCTCCTCGAGGCCCACGGTCTCGTCCTCGAGGCTGGCGACGATCTCCTCGAGTCGTTCGAGCTGATCCTCGAATCGCTCAGCGTTTTTCTTCTCATCACTCGGTGCCATCTCGTTCTCCCGGTTCATCGATGAGGTCGCTGAAGAGCGACGGTTGGCGTTCGGATGCAATCTCGGCGGTTCGACGTTTGCGGGACGGGCGATCGGCAACGATCGAACTGAGCTCACCGCCCGCCAGTCGGGTCAGCAGAATCTGTCCCGTCCGCACCGCCGCAGGATTCTTGAGGGGCGTCGTCGCGCCCTTGACAGTGGTGATCGAGTAGCCCCGTTCCAGGACCCTCTTGGGACTCAGGTTTTCGAGGGCTCGTCGCTTGGCGGCGAGCTCGGCGGCCGAGCGGCTGAGCCGGAATCGCATGAGCTGGCCCATCTGCTCGCGTCGGCTGTCGAGCAGGCGGCGATGGCCGCCGGCGGCCACCCGGCCCGGCAACCGCCCGAGCAGGGTCACCGATCGGTCGAGCCGAGCCCGCATTCGTTCGGTCAGACCGCGGAGCGCCGGTCCCAATCGTTGCGCACGATCCAGGCGATCTCGGAGCGCGCGCACCCGGTGCGGTACCCGGGCGAGCCCGCGGGAACCCGCGAGGCCACCGAGGCGGGATCGCGCCAAGGCCAGGTGACGGCGAAGATCACGGGCCAACGCGACCGTCGCGGACTGCAACCGTCTCTCCTGTTCCTCGAGCCGGCTGGCAACGAGCTCGGCGGCCTGGGTCGGGGTCGTGGCACGAATGTCGGCGACAAAGTCGGCGATGGTGATATCGATCTCGTGCCCGACCCCGGAGATCACCGGCACCGGGCACCCTGCGATGGCTCTCGCCACCGGCTCTTCGTTGAACGCCCACAGATCCTCGAGGCTGCCGCCGCCACGAGCGACGATGATCAGATCAACCAGGCCGCTCGCACCCAGGCGGTCGATCGCGTCGGCGATCTCGGACGCAGCGGCGTCACCCTGCACCGCCGTCGGCGCGACCACGATCTCGAGGTTTCGCACCCTGCGCAGCACCATGAGCATGTCCTGGAGGGCCGCGCCGGTGGGGGAAGTCACGATTCCCAGGCGGTTCGGCAACGCCGGCATGGAGCGCTTGCGCTCGGGCGCAAAGAGCCCTTCGGTTTCGAGCTTTCTCTTGAGCTGCTCGAAGGCGAGTTGGAGGGCGCCGATGCCCTGGGGTTCGAGGGCGTCGACCACCAGTTGAAAACGGCCGCGTTGCCGGTAGATCGTGATCGACCCCCGGGCGCGGGCGGCGAGGCCGTCCTCGAGGTCGAACTTGAGTTTGTTCGCTCGCGACGCCCACATCACGCAATCGAGATTGGCGTGATCATCCTTCAGCGTGAAATAGAGGTGACCGCGCCCGGAAGTGCTGGCGTTGGTGATCTCGCCCTCGACGTGGATCCCCGAGAAACCCTGCTCGAGAAGGTTGTTGACCTCGGCGATGAGGGCGGACGGGCTGAAGACCCGGTCGTTCACTCGGCACCCGCGACGAGGTTGATCCCGCCGGCCGCAGTCGAGCCGAACCGTTCTCCGTTGATGATTTTCAGCCCTCGATCTCCCGGCGACTCAAGGCCTCGTCGACGAGCATGACCGGGATGCCGGAGACCACCGGATAGACCCGGCCCGCCGGCGATGCGAGGCCGATCTCGACCACCGGGTCCTCATTCTTGAACTGCTCGCGGTATTTCTCCACCAGACGGGCGCGGATTTCGTCCGGCAAATCCACGACCTCGAGCGGCGTCTTGTCCACCGGACAGACGAGAATTTCGAGCAGCTTGGGGTCGATTGCCATGACACCTCCCGTTCGAGGCATCAGTCTACACCGACCCTTTCGGCGCAGACCCGTCGAACCAAGGGGTGGCCCGCTCCGGCCGGCAATTCTCCGGCTGAGGCCCGACCGTATGAGATCCCGTTTGCGCTACACTCGAAAGATGCGTGGATGGGGCCGGTTCGATGACCTTGATGCATAAAAAGCCTGACGACACTCAGGTTAACCGAACGATCGTTCGGTTGTGTATAGCGTCCACGCTGCTCATGGTTCTGCCGATGCTCGGGGGCTTCCTCGGCGCCGAACCCCAATCTCCCGACCATGGACCATCCCCCCCGGCGGTCGCCGAGACCCTCGAGGACCGTCTCACTCAGCTTCGCGATCTTTCCCCAAAGGAGCATCCGGCCGAGTTCATCACCCTTGGACGGCTGATTCTGGCCGATCTCGAGGGGACAGACCAGCCGGTCATCGAGGCCGAGGTCCGGTGTGGGATCGGGTGCGCCCTGAAATACAGCGAGCGTTTCAGCGAAGCGGTGGTCGAGTTGCGGGAAGCGGCCGAGCTCGCCCGACGGTCCGGTGAGATCGACCTCTCTGCGAAGAGTCTCACCGATCTCGCCCGCGTCAGCTTTCGTCTCGGCGAGTTCGAGGCGACCCTCGCCGCGTGCCGCGCGGGGCTCGAACAACCCGCCATTGCAAACAATCCCGATGTCTCGTGGGACCTGCTCAACATGATGGCTGTCGCCCAGCTCCAGATGGGCAACTACGACACTGCCATCGAGACCAGCTCACGTGCCCTCGAAGAGCGGCAACACTCGGGCGACCGGCACGCGCAGGCCATCCTGCTCAACAACATCGGTGTCGCCCACATGTACCTCGGCGACAACGACCAGGCCCTCGAATTTTTCCAGCGCGCACGGGTGCTCAAGGCCGAGCTCGGCGAGACCGACGGCGTCGCCGATATGTTGGCCAACATCGGCGACATCAGACACCTTCAAGGTCACTCTGAAGAGGCCATTGAAATCCACAGGGAGGCTCTGGCCCTCCGCGAGGCCGAGGGCGGTGAGTTGCGCGTTGCATTGTCCAACCGGAGTCTCGCTGCAGCCGCGCACGCCCTCGGACGAGACCGGGAGGCCCTCGAATTCATCGACCAGGCGCTCGAAGTCGAGAGACGGCTCGATCTCAAACCCGAGATCGTCGCCGCGCTCGCCATCAAAGCCAAAGCATTGGCGAGTCTGGGCCGAGGCGACGAGGCCGTCGCGGCGGCGACCGAGAGCCTCGAGCTGGCGCAATCCATGGGCATGAGATCGCGCGAGGTCCTGGCGCTGGACGCCCTGATCGCGTCGCACATCTCCAATGGCGACACCGGTCAGGCTTTCAAGACCCAGGAGCTTGCACGCGAGATCGAGAGCGAGCTCCTCACATCCGAGATCCGCAGTGATTTCGCCCGGTTTCAGGCCGCGTTCGAAGCGCGTGAGCAAGAGCGGGAGATCGAGCTGCTGCGCAAGGACAATGAGTTCCAGGGTCTTGAACTGCGCCATCAACGGCTGTGGCGAAACTCTCTCATCACCGGCATCGTCTTGCTTGCAGTCATCGCCCTGGCGGGCTGGCATCGCTACCTCTACAAACGTCGAGAGATTCGCGATCGACAACAAGCCCATGCCGCGCTGCTCCAGAGCATGGAGCGCTACCGCCTTCTCTTTGACCGCAACATCGCCGGGGTCTTCCAGACCGATCGAGACGGCAGGATCAGCATCACCAACCGGGCCTTTGCCTCCATGCTCGGATACGACGACACTGACGAACTCGGAGGGTGTTCCATCGCCGACCTCGCCACCGATCCCCATGAGATCGAGCGATTCCTCGGCGAGCTTTCCCTCCAACGAGAAATTCACAACCGCGAGCTCACGATGACGGCCCGGGACGGACGGACGGTGACCCTGCTCATGAATGCAGGACGGATCGACGACCCGGACGGCGAAGGCGAGGTCATCGAGGGGATCGCCATCGACATCTCCGATCGAAACCGTGCCGAAGAAGATCGTCGTCGCCTCGAGTTCCAGCTTCAGCAGGGCCAGAAACTCGAGAGTCTCGGGGTCCTCGCCGGAGGCATCGCCCACGATTTCAACAATATGCTCATGGCGATCCTGAGCAACATCAGCCTGGCAAGAAGCTCAGCAGCCGAACCCCAGGAGATCCCTCGTCGCCTCAACGAGGCTGAGAAGGTCTGCCTAAGGGCGACCGGTCTGACCCAGCAGCTGCTCACATTCTCAAAAGGCGGACGTCCGATTCGCAAGACCGCCCCCATCGCAGGGTTGGTCGGTGAGGCAGCCGCATTTGCCGCCCGCGGGAGCAACTGCAACCTCGACTGCCGGACGAACCACGAAATCTGGAGCGCCGAGATCGACGAGGGCCAGATCGTGCAGGTGATTCAGAATCTGGTCCTCAACGCGATCCAGGCCATGCCCGACGGCGGCACAATCACCGTCACTACCAACAACACGCACCTCACTGATGGAGATGTCCCGGCCCTCGAGGCGGGCCGTTTCGTTGAGATTGCGGTGATCGACACCGGCGCCGGGATTCCCGAGTCCGACCGGGACAGGATCTTCGACCCGTTCTTCACGACCAAGACCGGCGGCAGCGGCCTCGGATTGGCAACGGCCTTCTCCATCGTCCGCAGTCACGGCGGCGCGATCGTCGTCCGTTCGGAACCGGGCCGTGGTTCGAGGTTTACCGTCTACCTTCCCGCGTCCGACAAATCTCAGGTCGCTGCCGAGGTGAGGGTCGAGGACTCGGGTCAGGGGCACGGACGGTTGCTGATCATGGACGACGACGAGGCGGTCCGTTCGGCGGCGGCCGAGCTTCTCGAGACCATCGGATACGAGGTCGACACGGCGGCCGACGGCTCCGCTGCCATCGATCTCTACATCCAGGCCATGGAATCCGACCGCACATTCGACGCGGTGGTCCTCGATCTCACCGTCCCCGAGGGTGTCGGTGGCCGCGAAACCATGGCCCGTCTCCTCGAGATCGACCCCCGAGTGAAGGCCATCGTCTCCAGCGGCTACTCCACCGACCCCGTGATGGCCAACTACCGCGAGCACGGATTCTCAGGGGTTGCCGTCAAGCCGTACAGCCTCGCCGAGTTGGCCCGAACGCTCAAGTCGGCGATCGGAGACGACACCACCAATTGAGCACGGTCGTGCGAAGACCCCCGGTGACATCGACGTCAATCCTTCGGGCTAGGATGAGTCTCTTCAAGTCGAACACTTGGCTGCCGCTTTCGCAGGAACCGCTCAGCTCATGTTATACTTCGATCAGTACAGCTCGTGATCGGGATCACGGAAATTCCTTCACCGCTGGAGGGCAGGTGGCAGATTCCGGATTCGGCCGACGGGCAGGCCGGGCACGGGGGACATGAACAGCCTTCCACGAATCTTACTCGTCGATGACCACGAGAGCGATCGCCAGCTCGCGACGGTTGTTCTGTCCGGCGAGTTTGGTCGTATCGAGATTGAACAGGTGGGGTCCGCCGCCGAGTTCTCCGCCGCCATCGCGGGTGGTCTCTTCGGTCTGGTCATCACCGAGGCCGAGCTCGAGTGGAGTGACGGCCTCGAAGTCGTCGAGCTGATCCGTGACCTCCGTCCCGACTGCCCCATTATTCTCTTCACCGCCTCGGCAGGGACCGAGCTCTGGAACGAAGCACTTCGCCTCCAGATCGATGGCTTTGTCGCCAAATCGAGCGAGGGGTACGTCGAACTGCCGGCGGCGGTTCGTGCGGCCCTTTTCCGCGCCCGTCGCCGAGCCCTGGCCACGGCCAAAGACGCTCCCTACCGACGACTGGTCGAAGGGCTGCCGGTTGGCGTGGTGGTCACGACCGCCACCGGCGAGATCCTCGAGGCCAACCCGGCGTTCGCGGCCATGCTCGGGCTCGCCAGCCCCGAGGTGGTGACCCGGCGATCTCTGACCGAGTTTTTCGCCCACCATTCGGTGGCCTCGAACTGGCGCTCGCATCTCGAAGCCTCTCGCTCCGTCGGCAATCTCGACGCGCAGCTGCAGCGAACCGATCACAGCCTGATGTGGGTGCGGATTTCGTCGTGGGCGGTCGAGGACGCCCCGACCGGAGTCCGTCAGATTCAGAGTATCATCGAGGAGACCGAGGAGTTCCACGCCGCCCAGGGCGAGCTGGCACGCCGGTCGCAGGCACTGGCCAGATCCAATGCGGAGCTCGAGCAGTTCGCCTACGTCGTCTCACACGATCTTCAACAACCGTTGGGGATGATCTCGAGCTATCTCGAGCTCCTCGAGGGGTCGGTCGGCGACGGCCTCGACGCCGAAAGCCGGGACTATCTCGACCGAGTCGCCCGCGGCGCCGACCGAATGCAGGAGATGGTCGACGCCGTCCTCGGCTACGCCCGCGTCGACACCCGGGGCAGCGAGTTTGCACCGGTCGATCTCACGACCATCGTCGACATGCTTGCGGATGAGCTCGAGGAGGAGATCGACACCGCCAACGCCACCATCACCCACGACGGTCTGCCGACCGTTGTGGCCGACGGCGCCCAGCTTCACCAACTGCTGCACAATCTGCTGACCAACGCCATCAAGTTCGTCGGCAGTCACCCACCGACGATCCATCTCAGCGCCACTCAGAACGATTCAGAGTGGAAGGTGTCGGTGCGCGACAACGGGATCGGAATGGAACCCGACGCCATCGAGCGGATCTTTGTGATGTTCCAACGACTCCACACCCAGGACGAGTATCCCGGCACCGGCATCGGGCTCGCGATCTGCAAGCGAATCGTCGAGCGCCACGGTGGCCGGATCTGGGTCGAGAGTCAACCGCATCGTGGATCCACGTTCAACTTCACGTTGCCGAAACGATCAGGAGGGGAAGATGAGGCAGCCGACTGAGCGACGGGTGGCGCCACGGGGAAGGGGCGAGATCGGCACTCCTTCGAGGCGTACGGTCACAAGGGACGCAGAATGAGTCAACACCCTCGAATCCGGGTGCTCCTCGTTGAAGACAGTCCCGATGACGCCCGACTCATCCACGTGCTGCTCGGCAAGGCGACGGAAGCTGACTTCGCCATCACCCACGAGGACCGACTCGCAAGAGGTGTGTTGCGTTTGAAACAGGATCGGTTCGACGTCGTGTTGCTCGACTTCTCGCTGCCCGACAGCTTTGGGCTGAATACCTTTCTCACCATCCACGAGACGGCGCCGAAGGTGCCGGTGATCGTTCTGACAAGTCTCGACGACGATGAACTGGCGGCTCATGCCGTCCGCGAGGGGGCCCAGGACTATCTCGTCAAACGCGAGGTGGATACCCGTCTGTTGGTCCGTTCCATCCGCTATGCCATCGCACGCCAAGCGGCCGATGATGCCCTCCGCGACAGTGAACAACGTTACGCCCTGGCAGTTCAGGGAGCCAACGACGGGGTCTTCGACTGGAATCTCCGCTCCGACTCAATCTACTTTTCGCCCCGGTGGAAGAAGATGCTCGGACACGCCGAGGATGAGGTCAGCCCAAACCCGCGCGAGTGGTTCGAGCGGGTTCATCCCGACGATATCCCGACCTTCCGACGCAGATTGAGCACCCACCTCGATGGCGAGAGCGGGCATTTCCGACTCGAGCATCGGATGCGGTCAGCCGACGGCAACTGGTTGTGGGTCCTCACCAGAGGACTCGCCGTCTTCGATTCCGACGGCAAGCCATTGCGAATGGCGGGCTCGCAGTCGGACATCACCGCCCGAAAGGTGGCGGAGGAGAAGCTCCAGCACGACGCGCTCCACGATGACCTGACCAGCCTCGCCAATCGGGTCCTTTTCATGGACCGCCTGTCCTGCGCCCTGGCAGATTTCGAGCGGGCGCCGGAACAACAGTTTGCCGTGCTCTTCTTCGATCTCGACCGCTTCAAGAATGTCAACGACAGCCTCGGTCACCCCCTCGGCGACAAGCTCCTGCGGGGTATTGCGCACCGTTTGGAACACTATCTTCGACCCGGCGACACGGTTGCACGGATCGGCGGCGACGAGTTCGCCATCCTGCTCAACAGGATCAACGACATCCCCGGCGCGATCCACGTCGCCGAACGAATTCAGGAGCTGCTCGGCATGACCTTCTCCATCGACGGGCACGAGGTCTTCGTCACAGCCTCCATCGGCATCGCCCACAGCGCCACGGGCTACCGCAGCCCCGACGAAATCATGCGCGACGCCGACATCGCCATGTACCGCGCCAAGGCCGCGGGCAAGGCCAGGTACGAGGTCTTCGATCGCAACATGCACCAGAGCGCGGTGGCGCTGCTCAAGCTCGAGACCGAGCTCCGGCTCGGGGTCCAGAACAACGATTTCGCCATGCACTACCAACCCATCGTCGACCTCGAGAGTGGCCGTATCGTCGGTTTCGAGTCGCTGGTACGGTGGATGCATCCCGAACGCGGCATCGTCTCCCCGAACAGTTTCATCGCCATCGCCGAAGAAACCGGACTCATCGTTCCCCTCGGGTGGTGGGTCCTCGAAGAGAGCTGCCGCCAAACCCACCTCTGGCAGAGCCGCTTCCCCAGCGATCCACCCCTCTTCATCAACGTCAACGTCTCGGGCAAGCTCTTCATGAAACCGGGCATCGTCGACCGGCTGATGGAGATTCTCGAGTCCACCAACCTTCTCCCCGAAAGCCTCCGTCTCGAGGTCACCGAAAACGTCGTGCTCGAGCACGTCGACATTGCGTTGGATAACCTCAATCAGCTCCGCGCCATGGGCATCCAGCTCTCGATTGACGACTTCGGCACCGGCTACTCTTCCCTCAGTTATCTCCAGCGTTTCCGCTACGACCAGCTCAAGATCGACCGGTCATTCGTCAGCCGTCTGAGCCACGGTTCGGACTCCCGGGCCATCGTCGAGACCATTCTCGGGTTGGCCAACAACCTGGGAATCGGTGTCGTCGCTGAGGGGGTCGAGACCGCCGAGCAGGCTGAGCGACTACGCCAGATGTCCTGCCCGCACGGTCAGGGATTCTGGTTCTCGCGGCCGCTGACCGCCGATGCGGCAGGCAATCTCCTCGCCGCCGGGCCCGAGTGGTTCACCGGTGACGGAGGCCTGCCCGCCTGAGCCGACGTCCTTCGGAGCCCGATCGACTCAGTTGACCTTAAACTCGAAACTCCCACCTTCGGACCCGGTGATCTTGACCTTGATCGAACCGGCGTCCTTGGCCGAGAGGGTCGCTGATCCGTCGAGGAGACACTCGGCGACGGCCCACGGCATCTTGACCTCGAGTCCTCCACCGTCGTCGGCATCTTCGAACTTCAGCTTGAGGCTGCGGCCGGACCGACGAGCGGTGAGGACCCCGTCCTCATTCCGGATGGTGGCGCGGCCGCCACGACCCTCGCGGTCGAGTTCGCGGAGCACCGCCGCAAAATCTGAGTCGATCTCGGCCCCGCATTCCAGATCCGCGCCCACCACTCCTTCGAGCAGGGACTGTGCAAGCGCCTCTGACATAGCCACGACGAGGCCGTCTCCGTTCTTGCCCTCGGAGATGGACAGTGACTTTTTCGAGATCGATGTCGACCCGGCGGCAAGGACGGCCGGAGCGGCGGTGAGCAGGACGAGAGCCGTGGCGATCGAGATTCGGAGCTTGTTCATCAATTCCTCCGCTCCAGAGAACGGAAACTCATCTCACAAGGTTCTGGGAAACTGAAGTTACAATGCCCTGATGAACGATTTGACCGACGCGCGTCGTACATTGGATCTGGTCGATCGGCAGCTCGTGGAGCTCCTCCGTCAACGTCTGATGACCGTGGCCGAGATCGCGCAGATCAAGGCGGACGGCCTGAACTTCCTGCGCGATCACGATCGCGAGTCGGAGCTCCTCGCGCGAATCGAGGGCTGGGCTCGCGAGCTCGGCATCGACCAGTTTCGGGTCCAGGAGATCTTCAGCGAGGTCATCGCCATGTCCCTCAAGGCACAGGAGGAGGCCCTGCTCCACCGCGATCAGGTGGAACGGTCGGTTGACGCCGCCCTGAAAGCGTCTTTTCAGGGCACCGTTGGGGCCTACTCGCACATGGCCGCACGCAAGTACTTCGCCGCGCGATCGGTGGAGATGGAGTTCATGGGAACCGAGACATTCGCCGAGGCCCTGGAGCTCGCGGAGACCGGGAAGGTCGGGTATGCGGTGCTGCCCATCGAGAACACCACTGCCGGATCCATCAACCAGGTCTACGATCTGCTCCGGGGAACATCGCTTCGCATCGTCGGCGAAGAGATCCTTCAAATACGGCACTGTCTGGCCGGGCTTCCCGGCTCGTCGGTGGAGGGGATTCAACGGGTGCTCTCCCACCCACAGGGCCTGATCCAGTGCGCCAACTTCCTCGCCTCCCTCGACGGCGTCGAACAGGTGGCCTTCATCGACACCGCGGCCGCGGCGCAGGAGGTCGCGAGGTTGGGCGACCCGACCCACGCGGCGATCTCGAGCGAGGAAGCGACCGAGGTCTACGAGCTCGAGATTCTGGCACGGGGTATCGCCGACCAGAATGAGAACTGGACCCGCTTTGTCGTGATTTCGGGCATCGAGATCGAGATCGATCCACGGATCCCGGCCAAGACCTCGTTGGTTTTTACGACACGACACCATCAAGGAGCTCTGGCCGAGTGCCTCAATCTCCTTGCCGAGCACGGTTTGAGCCTGAGCAAGCTCGAATCGCGCCCGGTGCCTCGCCGACCATGGGAGTATCTCTTCTACGTCGATCTCGAAGGCACCCTCCACAACGATGGCGCCTCCATCGCCATCGCCGAACTGCGCCGGACCTGCCCCTACCTGCGGGTGCTCGGGACCTACCCCGCGCGGACCACCGCGGATGGAACCGTGGATCGCGTGCGGGCTTCAACCGCCACCGGGGAAAAGGGCTGAGCACATGAACCGACCACGCCCCAATTCCGGATCACCGCTCGGGGCCACCGCGATCCTCGGCCTGGCGCTACTGACAACCGGCAACATCCTCGCCGACGATGAGGTGAGCGATCTCCAGGAGTTGAAAACCTGGATGACCGGCAACTTCTCTAACGCCGTCCAGGCAGCCGAGGATCCCGAGTTCTTCGACCTCACACTCCATGTCGCGCCGATCTGGCCCGATCGTACGGACGGTCACTGGTTCTATGTCGAGCAGGCAGTGAGGATGCACCGGGACCGACCTTACCGCCAACGTATATTCCGCCTGCGCGAGCTTGCTCCCGGGCTCTTCGAGAGCCAGGTCTTCACGATTCCCAACCCCACCGCGGCGGTCGGCGCGTGGCGGGCGGAAGATCCTCTGACCGATCTCGAACCCGCCGATCTCGCCGAACGGGACGGGTGTGCCATCCTCTTGCGCCGCCGCGACGACACCTTCATCGGTTCGACAATCGCGTCGCTCTGCACCAGCTCCCTCCGCGGAGCAGCTTACGCGACTTCCGAGGTGGTGGTCACCCCGGATGGCGTCGTCAGCTGGGACCGTGGATTCGCCGCCGACGGGCGCCAGGTCTGGGGAGCAACAAAGGGGGGCACCGTCTTCGACCGCATCGTCCCGGACGAGGACGAAGCTCCTTTCGATCCCGAGAGCGATAGCGATAGCGATAGCGAGGATGCCGCCGAACCGCTCCGAACCCTCGCCCGCTATCGCACCACCAACGGCAAGATCCTCTTCGGTCAGAACCTGGTCCACCGGGGGAAGGGGCTCGTCCAGGTCGGTGACGAGGTGGTCGCCATAGCTAGGCGCTGACCGCCCCCCCCGGCCCGGCGGGGTTGTCGATGACCGAACTGATTATGAGAATAGTTACTGATATATTCATCATGTTATGATTCTGAATCATGGACAGCGCGACAATGGACTCCAGGGTTTCCCAGATGCGCTTCGCCGGCTGGATGGGATTGGTCGTCAACCTCGCGCTTGCCGCTGCGAAGCTCAGCGCCGGTCTGCTCGGTCACAGCCAGGCGGTTGTGGCCGATGCAGTCCACAGTCTGTCCGACACCGTCACCGACATCGCTCTCATTCTCGGCGTCCGCTACTGGTCGGCCCCGGCCGACGAGCGCCATCCCCACGGTCACCGCCGCTTCGAGACCCTGGTCACGGTCTTCATCGGTCTCATGGTGGCCGCGGCCGCGGTCGGCATCGGGTGGGAGGCGGTGACATCATTCGGTCGGCCATCTCACCCCCCCTCCATCATCGCGCTCGCCGCAGCCCTGCTTTCCATCGGCGTCAAGGAGGCCCTCTATCGTTGGACCGCCAAGATGGGCAGGAAGACCGGATCGTCCGCTCTTGTCGCCAATGCCTGGCACCACCGCACGGACGCCCTGTCGTCGGTTCCGGTGGCCATCGCCGTCTCCATCGCAATGATCGATCACCGGCTTGCCGTGGTCGATCAGATCGGCGCGATCGTGGTGGCGATATTCGTCCTCCACGCCGCCATTCGAATCATCCGACCGGCCCTCGACGAGCTGGTTGACGCCGGTGCTCCCAGAGCCCACCGCAAGGAGCTGGAGCGGCTCGCTCTCGAGGTCGCGGGTGTCCGCGCGGCGCATGCCCTGCGCACCCGCTATATCGGCTCCGAACTGGCGGTGGATGTTCATATCGAGGTCGATGCCGAATTGAGCGTGGCCGACGGCTTCGCCATCGCCAGCGAAGTCAAACACGATCTGTTGAAGCGGGGACCCGACGTGGCTGATGTGGTGGTCCAGATCGAGCCGCATGAGGATCGGGAATAGGTTCACTTGCTCCGTGGAGGCGATGGGAGCGGTGCGCAGGCACGCATCTTTGTTCGCGGCGAACAAAGATGGATGCTAGGCACCGGATCCGCGTTCCTCCGAGGAGATCTGCTACTACAGCAACAATCGGTAAATGAGGGCGATGTCCCGCCCCGGAAGCGGCGCCTCGAGTTTGAGGAATGACACGTGGTTGTACGCCGCTTCGTCGGTGAGATTCCGGCCTCGCAGGATGAGTTCGTGCACCGTCCGTCCGGCGAAGAACCGGTAGCCGAAGCTGGCGTTGAGCATCTCGTACCCCGGTGTCCGGGTCTCGTGCTCGGCGACGCGGTCCTGCTCATCGACCCACCATCCCTCGATCCGCGCGTCGATCTTCTCGCTCATGTAGATCAGAGCAAGACGCCCACGCTGCGGCGGGATCCTCGGCAGCGGATCGCCGGTGTCGTGGAGTTCGGCCTGCACGCGGTCATAAGAGAATCCGAGGTGGAGGTGGCTCGACCCCCGATGGATGATCTCGTAGTGACCGTGGAGCTCGAGGCCTGTGAACTCGGCATCGGCCTGCGTGAACTGAACCACCTCGAACTCGTCGATCAGCTCACCCGTTTCCTCGAGGTAGATGAAGTTGTCGTAGCGGGTCGCAAAGACCGACAGGGTCGCCTCGAACCGGTCGTACTCCGCACGGAGAGAGAGGTCCAGACCGGCGCCGATCTCGGTATCGAGGTCGGGATCGCCGATCTCGTAGGCGCGGGTCGCGGCATGCGGCCCATCCGAGTAGAGCTCCTCGGCGGTGGGCGCCCGCTCGGGGCGGTTGACCGCCGCCGAGAGACTCCAGCCATCGACAAAGCTCCACACCACGCCCACCGAACCGGTCCAGGTTCGGAAATCGCGGTTGGGGAGGTCCGGATCGGACGACCGGGTGTCCTGGTTGTCGTACCGGAGACCGAACTGGAAATCGACCGGGCCGAGCTCGGTCTGCTCGAAGAGGTAGGCGCCGAGCCTCGTGGTTTCGGTGGGCTCGACATACGCCTCTTCTCCGGACGCGGCGAAATCGCGGTGCGAGTACTGCAAACCCAGGGTGCCGTCGAAACCGAGGATGTCCTTGTTCAGGAAGTCGAGCCGGGTCTCGGTCCATTCATTCGTGAACCGGGTTCCGATCTCGTCCCCCTCGACCTCGTCATGGTGGTAGTCGCGCCAGCCGGCCGACAGCCGGATCGCCGAGAAGCCGCGGAAGGGGTTGTCCAACTGTCCGTGGAGATCGATCCGTCGCTGCTCGAGGTCGGCATAGACCCCCTCCTCCTCTTCGTGGTGGTCGTCGTCCTCTTTGAGTGGTTCGGGCTCCTCCTCGTGGTGGTGGTGGCCCGGGATCCCGTACTCGGTGTTGTAGCCGCCGAAGGCGATGCCGATGAAACCGCGGTCGGTCACGTACGAGCCGCCGATGGTCGCCCCCTGGGCCTTGGCCCACGAGTTCTCCACGGTGCCTGTTTCGAACTCCTCTTCGTGGTCGTCATCGTCCTTGGGCGGTTCGTGATCGTGGTCGTCCTCCTCCACCGGACGCGGCGCGGGGCTCGAGTAGTCGCCCTGGTCGCGGGCGTAGGCATCGAGATGCCATGCAAAACGGCCGCCGCCACCATCGAGCTTGACGGCACCCGCGAGCTTGTCGGCGTTGGAGCCGGCCTCGAGCTGGATGTCGCCCGAAACCGGGGCGGTCGCCTGGTGATCGGGAACCCGCCCATCAAGGATGTTGACCACGCCGCCGATGGCGTTGGCGCCCCACAGAACCGCCGCCGGTCCGCGTACGACCTCGATCTGTTCGGCAGCGAGTGGATCGATGCTCACCGCGTGATCGGGGCCGATCGAGGACACATCGCCGGTGTCGAGTCCGTTCTCGAGGATTCGGATGCGATCTGCGCCCAACCCCCGAATGACGGGCCGGCTCGCACCCTGACCGTACGAGGAGGCGTTGACTCCCGGCTGCTGGGCCAGGGTCTCGCCCAGGGTCGATTGCTTGCGCAGCACCAGGTCCTCGCCAGCGAGAACATCGACCGGCTGAGCGACCTCGCCCAGACCGCGGGCGACACCAGATGCCGTCACGGTGATGGCCTGGGCGTGAACCAGCTTGTCGAGGCTGATGGTGATGGGTTCGCCGGGTTCGGATGAAGCGACGAAACGTTGCACCGCGCCCCCGGCGCGCGAGCTGATGACGCTGACGAGATAGTCACCGGCGGGAAGATCGGTGAACTCGAAACGTCCGAGTTCATCGGTTGCGGTCACGCGACGCAGTTCCGGCAACGAGACTTCGGCATTCACAACCGGGTCGCCGGCGGCATCGAGCACGATTCCGGCGAGCACAGCGGGTTCGTTGGCAAAGCTCGGTGCTCCGAGCGAAAACAGGAAAGCGATTGCCAATACAACCGCACACGGTCCGGAGTTCGTCATCATGATGATTCCTCGTTGGTCGCGGCCGAGCCGGACTCGGCCTCGTGGATCGTCGATCTGGGTGAACCTGATCAGACGATCCGCGGCGGCGCGCGAGGATTGGCGGTCCGGTGGGGAGAGAGGATCGAGATCGACCACTGGATCACGGGTGCCGAATAGGCCTGCTCGACACCATGGACGATCCCTCGACTGGCTGCGGCTTCCACCATTGGCGCGTGGACCGAACACGCGAGACAGTCATGCGCGGACTCTTCGGTTTCGTAGATGGTGATGAGACCGGAATCAGCCCGCGCAACCTCCGCCTCTAACCCGCCCGTTCGGTGCGTGTGCGGCACCACCCCGACCAGACCCTGGATCACCAGAGCCGTCACGAGAAGCGGAATCAAACGACGAGGATGCGGCATCGGTGCGAATATACCATTGCAGGATTCAGGATGCTGGGACATCGCACCACGCGGAGGCCCATAGATCACACAGATGAACACAGATTCCATCGCAGTCCATCGCAAGGTTTCCCGCAGATCACGCAGATGGTGCGACGCTGGGCCGCCGGAGACGGACCAGAAGGCCGGTGCCCCAGGACGCAGTGCATTGCGAACCATCCCCCACCCAACCGGCACGTCCCACCGACTCTCGGACACGCGCCTCCAACCGGTGCGAGACTGATGGGCGGGCGGGACGCCCGCCCCCACAATACGGACCAGAAGACCAAAGCCCCGAGACACCGATTCCGTGTAACATGACCCCCGCGAGGAGGTTCCATGGCTCAGATCAAGGACTTCGCCGGCGTGGCCCGCGCACCATTTCTCCTGCTCCCGCCGACCCTGGTGGCGAGTGGCGCGGCGGCCGGAGCCTGGGACGGCCACTTCTCGTGGCTCCACACCATCCTCGCCCTCGTGGGTCTGGTTGTGCTGCACATGGCGGTCAACATCCTCAACGAATGGTCCGACATGCGCACCGGGATCGATCTCGAAACCGAGCGCACCCCGTTCTCCGGTGGTAGCGGCACGCTGCCGGCGGGAGGGATGAGCAGTCGGACCGCTCTCGGATTCGGTCTCGTGTGCTCGGCCATCGGGCTCGGCATCGGGCTCTGGTTCATCCCCCGGATCGGCACCGCCCTGGTGCCCGTTATGGTCCTTGGTGCGGTCTGCGTCCTCGCCTACACCGATCTGCTCGCCCGACTCGGGATCGGTGAGGCAGCCGCCGGCTTCGGTCTCGGCGCCGGACCGGTCATCGGCACCGCTCTGGTCCAAGACGGCAGTTGGAGCCGAGCTGCCATCGCAGCCTCGATTCCGGCCTTCTTCATGACTTTCAATCTGCTACTGCTCAACGAGTTTCCAGACGAGAAGGCAGATCGCAGAGGCGGACGCAAGAACCTCGTGATCCTCCTCGGTCGCCGACCGGCCGCGCTGGTCTACGCCACCGCCGCCATCGCGACGCCGATCTCCATCGCGGTCTTTGTCGCAATCGGCTGGCTCCCGGCGTTCGCTCTTCTCGGGGCGCTGCCTTCGCTCCTCCTTCACAAACCTCTCCAGTGGACCGCCGGTGACACCGAACAACCGGTTCCCATCCCCGCCCTCGGCGCCAACGTCGCCTGGAACCTGGCGACCAACACGATGATCGCGGTGGGGTTGATCGCGGCGATTCTGATGCGGTAGCCGGAGCCGCAGCCGTAGCAGTGGCCGCAGCCGCAACCGGAACCGCAGCCGATGCCGCTGCCGAACCCGCAGCCGTACCAGGACTCAAAGGAAAGGGCGTTCAGCGGGACGTGCCGGGTCCGTATTTGTGCCTGTACGACCTCCCGGTACTGCAGCGCGCCACGTACAAATGGGGACCGGGCACTCCACGGGAAGCGCCTCGAGGTTCGGCTGTTCCAGCTCTGAAGGAGGCCGCCGGCGCGCGAGCAGCGCGGTCGCAGCCCTTCCCGCTTCCACCCAAGCGACCGCGCTGCTCGGGCGACGCTGGGCCGCCGCGGACCAGAAGGCCGGAGATGAAATCTACCCGGCGAGCATCCCCTCCACATACTCGAGGATTCTGGCCTCGAGTTTGTCCGCAGCCACGGCGATCTCGGGGCTCAGCCCCTCGCCGAGTTCCTCTGGAGTCTCGATGGTGATCCCCCAGACCTGCCAGGAAGGAAACGGGTCGACCATCTCGAGCTTCCTGAGCGCCGCCATGACGGTGCCGATGTCGGTCTGGTGGAGCGATGCGGCGAAGGCCCGCTGGGCCGAGTTCATGATCTGGATCTCGCCGGGCGATTCGCCGGCGATGGCGTCGACAAAAAGAAACTCATTCGTCCGGTCGAGGAGATCGGAGACCGAGAAGAGATCCCCGGTCAGGGTTGCCACGAGGACCTCCCCGATGTCCTTCCAACGGTCCCGGAGCCGGTCGGCGATGACCACCCCGACCCCGTCGTCACCGGCGATGGTGTTGCCGATACCGACGATGGCGAGCCTGGCCTGGGCCGTCACCTCGACACCCGGTCCGTCACCCGGCGGGCGGGACGCCCGCCGGGACAATGACGCACAGCTTGATGAGCCATCGGTCACTTCTCGTAGATCTTCACGCTGTAGCAGCACTTGGCGCCGCGATCGGCATCCATCAGCCGCAACCGCACCTTGCCCATCCGCCCGAGATATCCGGCGAGATAGTTGTAGAAAAGCACGCACATCTCGCTGCCGATCTCCTGCCCCTCACGCTCACAGGTCTCGCGGACAAAGCACCGGTCGACATTGATGGTGAGGTCGTCACCATTCCTGGTCGTTTCGAACTCCCAGGCCGGGCTGAATTGCTGTTTCGCCAGCACAAGGGCCTCATCGAGCCCTTTGGGTTCGCGATACCGCGGCAGATGCCGCGCCAGCGTCCTGCCGGCCATGGTTCCAACCGCGGGCAGAGAACCCCCGAGGGTGCGCTTGAAAACCTCGGCCACCGAACGCAGGCGAACCCCGAGATCGGCAGCCGCCTGGTTCTGCGACGCTTCGTCCGAGGGCACGTTGAATCGGCCGCTGACATCCGCCGCCAACCGGCTCGCCAACCGCAGTGCATAGGGGTCGTGGTAGTGGCTCTCGGCGAGTTCGACACCCTCGTGGGTGATGCAGTGGGGCGGACAGATCTCGGAGCAGCTCAGACACCCGAAACACTCACCCGGCCGGTTGATCTTCGGCACGCCCTCGTCCTCGTCCCAGACAAAGACATCGGTGGGGCAGATCTCGGCGCACAGGGAGCACGAGACACAGGCCTTCTCGTCAACGGCGATTTCAATCATGATGCTGCTCCTCGTCTGATGGTGCGCACCACTTCCGCTCCCCGCCGCATCTCCACGATGAGCGGCATCCTCCCCGCAGTGTGGGTTGCGCACGCGAGACAGGGATCGAAGCAACGCATGGCGAACTCGACACCGTTGAGGAGCTGCTCATCATCGTTCTGAGGCAGATAGTGACGGGCCAGCGACTCCACCGACCGGTCGATGGCGTCGTAGTTGTTTTGGGTGGCGACGATGAGATTCACATCGGCGATTCGACCGTCGTCATCGGTGTGAAAATCGTGCACCAGGATCCCACGCGGCGCCTCGATGACGCCGACATATCGTCCGGCCTTGACCTCGGGAACAGCCACTCTGACAGGACCATCGCCGAGTTCGCCGCCGGCGATGGCGTTGATCCGCTCGGCACAGTTGAGCATGTCGATGAGCCTGGCCTCGATAAAGTCCACGGCCGATAGCCTCGGCTTGCCCGACGCGTGAAACGCATCGAGGTGGGCCTGGGCCTTTGGTGTGTTCATCTTCGAATTGACGTTGAGTCGAGCCAGCGGGCCGACAAAGAAATTCTTGGGTCCCGGACCTTTGAGCTGCACGCTCTTCATATATGAGCCCGGCATGACGTGCTCGATGAGGTTGTCGCCGTACTCGGGACCGGTGAACCGCCGTTCCTCATTGCCTTCGGGGTCCACCACGACCCACTCGCCTTCGAGGAGATCGACGGTCCCGTTGTTGGACAGAGCCAGCGAGTGATAGGGCAACTGTGCCGCCTCGCGCAAAGGGTTGAGCTCTTCGAGCTTGGGTTTGAGAATCTCGATCACCGATTCGAGAGAACCGGTCGCCTCTTCGCCCCAGCCCGCCATGAGCTCGAGCTTCTCGGCATTCGGCCGCGACGCCATCCCGCCGGGAACGGCCGTCACCGGGTGGACGCCGCGCCCGCCAACGAGTTCCACCGTGCGCTGACCGATGCTGCGGATCCGCAGCAGGGTCTTTGACAATTCGGGGTCGATGGCGAGCAGGTTGAAGACGTTGCGCTGATCGGCCGCGGCGTTGATGCCGAGGATGATGTCCGGCCCGGTGAGGACGAAATTCGACAACGCGTGCGAGTGGAGGACGTGGCCGGCGTAGAGCAGCTCGCGCAGGAGCTTGGCATCCCTGGGCGGCGCCACCCCCATTCCCTCCTCGATGGCAGCGGTTGCGACCAGATGATGCGCCGCCGGACAGACGCCGCACAAACGAGCGGTCATCTGCGGCATCTTGAGCAGCTCCATCCCCTGGAGGAGTTTTTCAAAGCCGCGGATCTCGAGGACCTGCATGTGGCCGGATTTGAGCTCGCCCGAGTCCTCGATCTCGAGGATGATCTTGGCGTGACCCTCGATCCGGGTGACCGGGTTGACGACGATTCGGCTTCCCATCACTCACCTCCCTGAGCGGCCGGTTTGGGCCCCGCCCACTCCCGTATCTCGACGGTGGGTTTGCCGTGGATCACCGGAGAGGCGACCGCGTAGGCGTAGAGGGTCTTGGCGTCTTCCTGGAAATACCGCGTGACCTCTTCCTCGGAGACCCCGGTGAGCATGTTGAGTCGGCGCCCGATGAGATTTCGCAGATCGAGGTGCGGCTCGGTGATGAGGTCCACCGATGGTCCGGCGCAGCCGAAGCAGGCGACGCCCGAGTGCGGACACGGCGCCTGGCACCGGTTGAGCGAGACCGAACCGAGGCAGACCACACCCTGGCTGAGAAAACAGAGGCTGTCCTTCTCGGCGGTGACCTCACCGCGGTGAAGCTCGGCGCCCTCGTTCTTGAGCATCTTCCGATCGCAGTCGGCGCAGACACTCATGGCGGTGAGCTGGAGATCGGAGACCCCGAGCACCGCTCGCAGCCCGGCGGCGATGAAGTACGGATGAGGCGGGCAGCCGGGCAGGTAGGCGTCGACTTCGACGACTTCGTCGATGGGGACGACACTGTCCTCGAGGATCGGAGCATCGGCATCGGGCCGCTCGCCACCCGCATTGGTGGGTCCGCCGTCGTAGACCGCCGCCATCACGTCGTCGCGCTCGTGCAGCCACCCGAGTCCCGACGGACCGCCGTAGACAGCGCAGCTCCCGAAGGCGATGAGTTTGTCGACGCTGGCGCGCATCTTCTCGAGGGCCACCCGATCGTGATCCGATCGCACCGCCCCCTCGACGACACCCACATCGGCTTTGGGGTAATCCTTCTCGTCCATGAGAACCGGAACTCGAACAAAATCGACCTCTTCGACGAGACCGAGGAGCTTTTCGTGAAGATCGACCATGGCCACATGGCAGCCGGAGCAACCCGAGAGCCAATCGGTGGAGACTCGTGCTTTCATGTTGCCACCTCCCACACCATTTCCTTGAGGCACCCGTTGGGACCGGCGTGGACGATATCGAGCTCGACCTTGGTGCCGGGCATGATGTTCTCCATCGCCCCGGCAAAGACCCCGTGGGCCATGTAGCACAGGGACTGTTTCTGCTCGTGGCCGTATCTGAAAAGCGCATTGCGCACCATGCAGGTCTTGAAGACGAGGCGCATCTTGTTGGTCTCGCCATCGGATTCCATGGCGGACCCCCGGTCTCCCTCAAACGGCTCGAAATTCCAGACGATCCCCTGTTTGGCGAGCGCCTCGCGGAGGATGGCCACCGCCTCCTCGGGATTGTCGGTCTGCCGCCCCCCCTCCACCGCATCCTGGCCAAACTTCTTGCCGGCCATGGAACAGATGGAGAGACTGCCGCGGCCGAGATTTTGTTCTGCTCCGTGGGCCAAGGCGCCGACGAAGTACGCGACGTTGTGAAGCGTCTGCAGCTCTCGACTCATGTGCGCCTCCTCTTCAGCAGCGCACCTTCTCCCGGCCGATCACCGCTGTCGGGCCTCGGTCAGGATCCGGCGTCCGCTGATTTGATTGAGAATGGGAACTGATATCAGTCGTGTCCGGGTTGCGGCGGTTCGGGTGGGATCCTGGACAGCGCCGCGTCCCGGCTTGGTCACAACGCCTTCTCGATCGACTTGAGGCGCTTCTTGAGCTGAAAACGCACATTGCCGAGGTTGGCATTGAGATCGGCGACCACGGCGACAATGGCGTCCTCACCGAGCAGCGCCATGACGATCAAACCGTCGTCATACTCGACCATCCCCTGGGTCATGACACCGACATCGAGCTCGCGCCCCATCACCTCCGACGAACCGATCCCGGTGGAGATCACCGCTCCCACGGCGTCGGCGTCCAGGCTCGTCCCCGCGGTCACACCCTCGATCACAAAACCGTCTCGACCGACCACCACCGCCGAGTTGATGCCCTCCACGTTGACGAGCTCGTTGAGATAATCCGTCAGTTGCGACATGGCGCCCTCCCCCTTCCGGGCTCACCGGCAAAACCCGCCGGCGATCCCGATGCTCAGCTTTGTTTGAATCGGCTGATCTCCCTGGCGAGGCGATCGACCGCGATGGATACGGCCCCGAGGGTCGCTCCCTTCTTTGCGGCAACCAACAGTGCCGATTGATCCTCCGGATAGCAGGTCACCACCAGGGTTCCCTCCTCGTCCTCGAACAGCACACGATTCAGGTTCTTCCTCGGATAACCGGTGACCGCATACATCACCGACGAGCGGATCGACTCGAGCCAGGGCGGGGTGTCCGCCCGTTCGGCACCGCAGACGGCCATGGTTCCGTCGACGTACAACAGGCAGGCATGAATAGCGAAGTCATTCGCCGAGAGGAAGTTGTAGAGCAGTTTCCGGATCTTCTCGGTGTTGCCTCCGGCGGGCCTGACAAAGACCTTCACCCTGAGGTTGTCGGCTGCTGAAACCGGCCTCGAGTTCAGATTCTCGACGGTGGAGAAAAGCTTGGCGTTGAGATCGTCGCCACTCTCCGGGGGGTCGGCGAGCACATCCGCTCGAAACTCGAACTCGCCCTCGGTCCACGAGACGATCGCATCGAGCACCTCGGGCCCATCGCGGTCACCCGACGTCGCGTGGATCAGCTTGCCGTCAACATAATAGAGACGGGCATCCTGATCTTCGGTGGCGATCAGCAACTCGCCGGTTTTCTGATTCCCCAGGGGAATCTGGACCAGATCCACAATCGCAAGATCGGTTAACGAGCCCCTCAACATCAGCCCACCCTCCGTTCTACCAACGTCCCATTCGGAACTGGGCAGTCAAATCTGGCTCATACACGCTGCGAACCGATCTTCAAGACGAGGCCGATGAAATCACCGGATGGCCTTTAGAAATCGCTGTTCCCCGTAAACTCCCATCTTCGCGAAGAAACACCGAGATCTCGGACCTGTCCGTCCTGACGCGAGGCGCCCTCCTCCGGTTCCAAGACGACGCGAATGACCCACTGCGTGTGATTCCAACCGAGAACTTCCAAACGGTTGGAGGCACGCTTCCACCTACTATTGTACATACGGTTTTCAAAACAGATGAAAATTGTCGGGTTCTGCGGGAAATCAGCGGAGTCGACGGCTTGATGGACGAAACCGATGTTCGTCACCGGTCGCTCGCTCGAGGTGCGGTATTCTGGCATGAGAGGGCGAATCGATGGCTGGCGAACCGACCGAAGATCTTCGCGGATCACTGGCGTTCACAAACCCGACGGACGTGTTGCAGTTCCTCAACACCACCGGTCGGACCGGTGAGCTGCGGGTGGAGGGCGGCCCCGAGCAACGAACCGCCCACGTCTACTTCGAAGGCGGCGCCGTCTACCACGCGCAGGAGGGCGCAGCCACCGGCATCGATGCCCTTGTGGAGATGATCTCGTGGGTCGAAGGCATTTTTGTCTTCTCATCCGACAAGATGGTCCCCACGGTGACCATCGAGGTGAACCTCCAGAACGCTCTTGTCGAGGCCGCCCGCCGGCTCGACGAGCGACGACGGGCCCGTCAAAAGCAGAAGAACGAGCATGCGCCCCAGCATCTGCTCAGCTCATTTGTGGAATCCTCGGAGGTCCTCGCCACGATTCTCATGACGCGCGACGGCGCACCATTGGCTTTTGCCAACCCCGACGAGGCCGTGGAGGTGACCGGGCTCGGTGCGGGCCTCGCGACGCTCATCAACACCGCCGATGAGCTCGGTGAACGCCAGGGTTGCCGACCATTCGGTGGGTTCATCGTCGAGTACGACCGATTTCAGCTCCTGTGCCTGCCCGTCGCCGACGCCGTCCTTGTCGTTGTCGCCCCCGGTCGTGCAAAGCTCGGAGTAATTCGACACAAGACACAACACCTTGCCGACGCCCTGGCCAAGGTGCTCCCCGGCCAGCGGGAAGCCGGGGCACCATGAGGCTGACATCCAACAACCCGAGATCGGCCTGCGATTCTCCCCATGGAATCGAAGTCGCCGCTGGAGCGAGGTAAAACTATGAGTCATCGCATCGTCCTGGCCAGTTCCAAGGGAGGCAGCGGCAAAACAACCACCGCGCTCAATCTGTCGGTGGCTCTTGCCGAACGCGGGCACAACACCATCGTGGTTGACCTCGATCCGCAGGGCGCCATCGGTCTTTTCCTGGCCAAGGAGGACAGTGACTGGGGCGGTCTCGCCGAGGTCATGATCGCCGGCACGCCACCGTCCGAGGTCCTTCAATCCACTTCGCTCCCGACTCTTCGGATCCTTCCTCGCGGTCGGATCGACCCCGTAGACACCTGCGAGTACGAGCTCCAGCTCCATCGAGGCGAGGTCCTTTCAAGGACCCTCGACGAGATCGAAGAAGGGGTCGACTATGTGGTGCTCGATACACCGTCCGGACTCGGCCCGGTGACCCGGGCCGCTCTCGCGGTGAGCCGCTTTGCCCTCCTCCCGCTGCAGGCCGAACCGGTCGCCTTTCGGACCATGAGTCAGATTCTGCGGGTCATCGACCACGTCCAGCAAAACGAGAACCCCTCGCTTCGGCTCCTCGGAATCCTGCCGACCATGGTTCGGCTCGACAGCGACCCCTCTCTCAACGTGATGAGCGCTGTGTGGTCCGGATTCGGGGGCGTGCTGGACACCGTGGTCCCCCGCGCCGATGTCTTCACCGAGACCAGCGAGATCGGCATTCCCCTGAGCTTCCTCGGCGGGCGAACCCGACCCGAGGCTCGTCGCTTCACCCTTCTCTCCGACGAGATCGAAGCCCGGATCAACCGGATGACTGGAGTCGAGGATGACAACGAACACCGTCGGCTCGTCTGACGTGGACATCGCCCGCGCCCTGTCGCGTCGCCTCAGCGGTCTCGAACCCGGTTCAGAGCCGAGGATCGCCGTCGAATCGCCGTATCTCAGATTCGACCCATCCCGACCGGAGGCGACGCCGGCGGGCGAGCTCACCGACGAGCCCCTGAACGATTTCACCCGCTGGGATGAGTTCCTTGCCTGGGGTCTCAACAAAGTGCGCTCGTCAGCCGCCTTTGTGATCGATCCCCAGGGCTTCGTCATCGGTTCGAGCGGCAATGTCCCCGAGGACGGCTTCGAGGGAACCGGGGCCGAGCTCAGCTATGTCATGAGCCAGGCCGACAGCATGAACCCGGAGATGGGCGGGCTTCGATTCATCGCTCTCGGGTTCGCCAACCGGCGATTGTCCGGATTCCGCGCGGGGGTCGCCGGCGGTGAAGGATTCGTGGTTGCGTTTGTCGATGCCGAAGGGTTCAACAAGACCACCCGGCAGCAGATCGCCCGACAGCTGGAACACAGCTTCTCGGTGCTGCTGTAGGGCAATTCTCGGTGGAACCCGCCGGGCGTGTTCCACCGAGAATTGCTACTCCACCCAGGTCAGGATCTCATCGAGGGGTTTCTTGCTGATGTCCGGCACGGTGCAATCATCGGCCGGATATCCGACGGGAAAGAGAATGAACGGCCGCTCGTTATTGGGGCGGCTCAGGATCTCGTTGAGGAATCTCATGGGCTGCGGGGTGTGGGTCAGGGTCACCAGACCCATGTGGTGGATGGCGTTGATGAAGAGCCCGCAGGCGATCCCGACCGACTCGTTGACATAGTAGTTGGTGATCTTGGAGCCGTCCTCGGCAACGCCGTGGATCTCCTTGAAGACCGCGACCAGCCACGGCGCGGTCTCGAGGAAAGGTTTGTTTGCGTCGGTGCCGAGGGGCGCCAGAGCTTCGAGCCACGCTTCGGGCGCCCTTCCGCCCTCGTAGAACTCGCGCTCCTCGGCTTCCGCGGCCTTTCTGATCTCGGTCTTGGTCGGCGGATCCGACACCGCCACAAAGTGCCACGGCTGGCGGTTGGCCCCCGATGGCGCGGTGGCGGCGGTCGCCACCGCAATCTCGATGAGCGGTCGCGGTACCGGATCGGACGAGAACTCCCGGATCGAACGCCGGCGGCGGAGGCTGTCCAGCATGGCCTGACCTCTGAACTTGGACTCCTTGTCGTGACGGCGCTCGAAGGCAAAAGGAACGGTGTGGTACTTCTCCTGTGTCATGGAGGAAGGATAGCCGTTCCCGCGTCCGCGACAGGAACAGGGACCGCGGCAAGGTCAGCGGCAGGTTCAGCGGCAGTTGGCACGACCTTCACAGCACGCGGGACAGGGGCGTGCGGCGGGGTGCCGGGTACGGCATTTTGCCGGCGTCCCGCTCCCGCTCGCCTCACGTATCACAAAATGCCGTACCGGGCTCGGTGCCTGGCTCTCTTTTCGCCGCGAAA
This sequence comes from Thermoanaerobaculales bacterium, assembly GCA_029287235.1. Classification (GTDB taxonomy): domain Bacteria; phylum Acidobacteriota; class Thermoanaerobaculia; order Thermoanaerobaculales; family Sulfomarinibacteraceae; genus JAHECW01. The sequence goes on along the minus strand of JARFRM010000288.1, from coordinate 55 downwards.
AGGTGCCTGGCACCGCTCCCATCGCGTTTCAACAGGCTCTTGCAGGCCGCCGGCG
>JARFRM010000242.1 GCA_029287235.1 Thermoanaerobaculales bacterium | reverse complement strand
CTCGGTCGAGGGTTGATAAAAAGTGCGGGCGAGCCCCTAACTTCCAGCTCCCTTGGGCTCTCTCACCCGCTCGTTGTTGATGCCGTCAGTCGTCGTTGAGCAGAACCGTCGCGCTCTGGACGTCGAGAAGTGGATCGTCGTCGTGGACTGCGTCGTTCCAGAGGTAGGCGTCATTCCACATGTAGGCGTCGTTCCAGAGGTAGCCGTCGTTCCAGAGGTAGCCGTCGGACCACAGATAGGCGTCATTCCAGAGGTAGGCGTCGTTCCAGAGGTAACCGTCGTTCCAGAGGTAGCCGTCGTTCCAGAGGTAACCGTCGTTCCAGAGATATGCCGCGTCCCATTCCTCACCTCCCCAGAGGATCGAGGTGTCCTCGACCATGATGAGGTTGGCCTCGTCGGAACGATCGATACGCGGTGAGAGGGCGGAGACCGCCGTCCCGGTATCCGCGAGGGCGGCGGCGACGTCAAGAACACCGGCGCCGGTGATGGTCGGGTCGCCGGCGATCTTGCGGGCGGAGCGCATGAGACGCGCCTTGATCGTGGACGGGGTCAAGGTCTGGTCGGCTCTGAGCATGATTGCCGCCGTGCCCGAGACCATGGCCGCCGCCATGCTGGTGCCGGAGAGCTCCATGTATGCCCCCGAGCAGGTTTCCAAACCGCACTCGACCAACCGGTCGGCAAGATCGACCTTGAGCTGTGCCTCATAGCTCATGATCGCCACCAGCCGATTGCCGGGCGCGACCAGATCCGGTTTGAGATAGCGGTCGAAGCCCGTCGGGCCTCGCGACGAGTAGGTCGAGACATAGTCATCGGTCGTGTCATAGCCCGTGCCGTTGTCGGTGATCGATCCGACCGTGATCACCTTGGGTGAGTTACCCGGGCTGGTGATGGTGAAATGACCGTCGCGGCCGTAGTTTCCGGCGGAACACACCACCGTCACTCCCGCGTCCCAGACGGCTTCCACCGCCTGAACGAGCGGGTCGTCGGCCGCAGGTTCTTCGAGCGCCTTCCCGATGGACAGGTTGGCGACCCGAATGTCGTAGTTGCCGGCGTAGACCAGCAACCAATCCAGAGCCGCGATCACGTCTGACACGACGCCGTGGCCGGTGGAATCGAGCACCCGCAGCGAAACGACTTCCGAGTAGGGCGCCACACCGCGAAATTTGGCGTTTTCCGAAGTGTAGCCGTCACCGGCGATGATGCCGGCGACATGGGTTCCGTGGCCCCATTCGTCGAACAGACCGGAGGCCGGGTCCGACGGCCTGCCGACGAAGTCGAGCTGGCTCCCCGCCGGCCACAGATCAACGTGGTTGCCGACGCCGGAATCGAGCACGGCGACACGGATGGCCCAGCCCTGGTAGTTGTAGTTGATCGGGCTCTGGGGCAGGTTGGCCGTGAGACGAGCCGACTCGGACAGGGCCTGCACAGGCGCGTCGCGGGTGATGTTGACGATGTTCGGGTCGTCGGCCAGTTCCGCGAGTCGGTTTGCGGAAATTCGAACGGCGCGCATCGGCAGTGCCTGGTACTCACGCTGAACGGTTCCGGCGAGCTCATGGATCCCGCGGACGCCGGCCGTCTTGAGGCCCGCACCGTAGGTGATGATCACATCGACCATCTCCGAGTCTCCGGACCGCGCCGAGGTTTCGACGCGCGAGCTCATCTTGGCGAACGCGTCTTGACGCAGGCCGGTTCGACTGTCATCCGCCGTTTCAGCCCCCAAAGTGGTTAGTGGGAACGCAACCGTCACGAACAGGGCCAACACAACGGAGATGCCGAGGGCCGCCGGTAGGTTGCGCACACGCAGTTTGTGGATCGTCGAGTTCATGTCTGACTCCAATACAGGCAATACATCCTTGTGCACCGTGTCGATCAAGAGCTTGAGAAAACGTCCCGCTGGAATGGTGCACGGGATGGCAACCCTCCTTGTCGTCGAAGGTTGCGGTAAGAGAAACGAATGGCGACCGTTCAGGCCGTTTGGCAGAACGGCGCATTCGATGGGAACCGAATGGCGATGGAAATGGAACCTCGAGAGCGGCCCCCGGCACGAACCGAGAAGGTCCGTGAATCGCTGGCGTCACACACGGAAGGGTCGCAAGATTCTTCATGCCATCTCCAACATAGGTCGCCAAGATTACGATTCACATTACGAATCGTGCCCATTTCGAGATCCTGCCATCTATCGCCGATCGAAGTTTCGAATCGCCATCACGCAGCGGTATACACAGGAAGCTCGGTGGCGCAGGGCGGGCAGACCCTCAGGTGGAGGGTTCGGTGGGCGTCTCGGGTGCGGCGGTGATCGGGAACTCAAGGTGGAACGCGGTGCCGCCGGTGGCGTCGAGTCGGATGTCGCCGCGGAGCTGTCGCGCCAGGTTCTGAACGAGCTGCAGGCCCAGGGAGTCGGTCTTCGTCCAATCGAGACCCTCGGGCAGGCCGCAACCGTTGTCGACGACGGTCAATTCAGCAGAGTCCGAGTCGACTCTCATCGCGATCCCGAGGGTGAGCCCCTCGGCGTCGAGATCGGGGAAAGCGTGTTTCAACGCGTTGGAGACCAGCTCGTTGACGACGAGGCCGACTCGAATGGCGGTGTCCAGCGGTACCTGCACGGGATCGGCGTCGATCCGCACCCGCACGGGGCCCCCTTCGAGGTCATAGGCGGCGGCGAGGTTGGACGTCAGATTCCGCAGGAACGGCGCCAGATCGACCCGGCGGAGATCACCCGACTGATAGAACATCTCGTGAACCATGGACATGGAGTCCACCCGCCCATGGCTGGCCATGAGGGCGGCACGGGTCCCGGGCTCGGATGTGCCCTCGGCCTGAAGCCTGAGCAGGCTCGAGATCATCTGGAGGTTGTTCTTGACCCTGTGGTGGACCTCTTTGATGAGAATCTGCTTTTCGTCCACCAGCAACCGGAGCCTGGCCTCGGTCTCGGTGCGGGCGTCGATCTCGTGCCGGAGCTGGTCCGTCTGAAGTCTGAGACGACGGCGGCTTTTTCTCAAGAGGTCCGAGCTGTGCGCCGAGATGATGGCCACGACGAAGAGCAGCGCGGAGACGATCCCCAGAATCACCCAGGTAGCGCCCCACGTAGCTTGGCCGCCGGGAAGATCGCCGTAGAGCGGGTATGTGCGCAGCACGGAGAAGCGTTCGAGCAGCACCACGAGGATGAAGGCCAGCGCCGACATTCCGGCGACGATGAAGAGGTGGCGGCGAGGGGCGACCACGCCGACGTAGACGATGATGCCGCAGTAGATCAACGTGAGATGAGTGGCGTCGAGGCCGCCCGCGAAATGAATGATGGCGGTGTAGCCGAAGAGCTCGCACGCATGGAAGGTGATCGACAGGAACTCGAGGGCGTTCTTCGATCTGAGGCGTCCGGCGAGCCACAGCAACGGAACATTCATCGCCACGAGATAGGCGACTGCGGCGGAGATACCGCGAAACTGGGTGCCGTCCAGGATCCCGACCTGGTATGCCGGGATCGCCGTGATCCACATCAGGACGCTCGCGACCGAGCGCACGAGGGCGCCCTCCCGGTGACGCCGGTAGAAACTCACGTGCATCGGCTCGCGATCGGAGTTGGATTCGACGGGTTGCGTACTCGGACTGTTCATAAAGATATCACCTGCGATTGGCGATGACGGACTCCGGCGCCATCGTTTGCCGCCATTCCCATCCTACCACCCATCCAATCTGCGGATGCAAGTCCGGGTAACAGACGCGATGGCTGAGGGATACGATGGTGGTCAACGCCTGCCGCTGCGGGTCCGAATCGCCTCAGAATCGGTTGGAGGCTGTACCAATACGGGACACCGAAATCGGCGCCCTGGGCGTAGCCGAGAGTGAGCACGCGTATGTGTTTTGCACCCGGAACGACCTCCAATGAGGCATTCTGAGCCATTTCGGGACCGCGAATCACCGGATGCCGAGCAAGTCCGAATCATGGCATGGAGATTGCAAATTCAGAGGCGAGTCGAAAGGAGCACGAAGTGATGGTCCCGGTCGTCACCGATAATCACGAGCAGTTGCCACCGCGCATCCTGGTCGTGGACGACGATCCGGACATCGTGAGTACTTCCTGCTCCGCGTTGAGATCGGCTGGCTACGACGTGTGGTGCGCCGAGTCCGCCGAGGCGGCGATGCAGTGTCTGATGGATCGCGGCATTCCCCATCTCGCCATCATCGACATCAACATGCCCGGAGTCGACGGGATCACCCTGTCGAGACAGATCAAGGAGCGGTGCGATCTCCCCATCGTCATGATGACCGCCGAGACCGACGCCGATGGGGTCGTCACCGCACTCGAGGAATTTGCCGAGGACTACATCACCAAACCCGTGGAGCTGCCGGTGCTGGTCGCGCGGGTGGGGAGGGTGTTGCGTCGGATTCGCGACTTCACCTACGCCGTTGAACCGATCATGCAGGTCGATCAACGACTCGGTGTCGAGTTCGCCCGGTGCAGAGCCCTGGTGGACAGCCGAGAAGTGCCGTTGACTCCGACTGAAACAAAGCTCCTCCACATCCTCGTGCGGGACGCCGGACGAACGGTCCGGACCGAGTATCTCATTCAGCGTCTGTGGCCGCTCGAGGAGGTCTTCGAGGACACCCTGAGAGTCCACGTCTGCCGCCTTCGAGGCAAAATCGAAGCAAACCCCAGGCAGCCGAAGTACGTGATCACCGTCCGTGGAAGCGGCTATCGTTTCCCGGAGTTGGCGGGTCAGGGATCCACCGACAGCGTGCCGCTCGGATCCCAAGACCGGGTTTCGAACGCTGTCGACGCCTCTCCGGGCGGCTCGGGCGTGTTGGATGCGTGACCGGGGCCCACTCACCGAGATGAGACAGGTGCGTAATAGGAATCGCAATCTCCGCCGGGTACTCTCGACTTGGAGGCCGGCGGGTGGACTTCGACGCGCGGACCGCCTTCTCTTGGAAGCGCGGGCCAGAGCGCCAGGCGAGGAAGCCGGTTGAATCGAAGAGTCGAGTAGGAGGGCGACAATGTTGAACAAAGATCCTGCAGGTCGGACCCAGGGCGGACCAGCCGATCGTCGAACCTTCAGATCGATCATTGTCGGATTGCCGACCCTCCCAAACGAAGTGTCGAAGTCGATCGAGTTGATCATGAGCATGCGAGATCCGGCCGGCGACCTTTCCCGGGCTCAGGGAAACCACGAGCACCCCCGGTTTTCACCTACCCGGACGGTCTACTCTTCGAGGCGCTTGTCGTGCAGCGCTGCTGAACGGGCTCGGGTGCTGGAACGGAACCCGTGATGACCCGTCGGCGTCAACGCCGGAATCTGCCCTCGGGGGTTCGCACGATCGTCTTCTTGATCGGCCTTTCGATCGGCGTGATGGAGGAGGCCCGGGGAGCGTCCTCCGGGATTCCGGTTGAGAATCGGATCAAGGCGGCCTTTCTCGTCGAGTTGTTCTCATACGTCGATTGGCCCGCCGATGCCGTTCCGGCCTCCGGGGACCAGTTCGTGGTAGGAGTTGTCGGCGAAGGTCCGACCACAACGGCGCTGTTGGACCTCCGAGGACTGGAAATGAAGGAGGGTAGGCGGTTGGTGGTCAAACGCCTCACCAATGCGGGGGATTTCGGGTCGTGTCACATGCTCTTTTTCAGCGAAGAACCGGGGGTGGATGTCCGGCGGGTCCTTGGCGAGATCGTAGGCAACGCCGTTCTGACGGTGGGGGAGACCGACGATTTCGCCAGAATGGGCGGCATGGTTCGCTTCTATTTCGCTTCAAACAGGGTGCGGTTTGAAATCAACCCCGCGGCGAGCCGGGCCGCCGGGCTCAGAATCAGCTCTCGTCTCCTTCGGTTGGCGAAGATTGTCGACGACAGAGAGGGTCGATAGAGTGCGTGGCTTTCAGAGCTTCTCGATTCGACAAAAGCTCCGGGCGGTGATCGTGCTCACCTCCGCGGCGGCTCTGCTCCTGGCGTGCGTCAGCTTCATGGGATACGCCCTCGTCACCGCACGGTCCCAGCTCGTACGGGAGCTGCAGAGCATGGCCGACATCGTCGGACTCAATTCCGCCGCCGCGATCGTGTTCATGGATCCCGAGTCGGCGAGAGAGACGCTGTCGGCGCTGGGCGCCGACAGCCGCGTGCAGGGCGCCTGGGTCATCGAATCGGACGGCGAACTTTTCGCCGAGTACCGGCGGAAGACGACCGAACCGAGGCCTCTCGACCAGTACCTCACACCCGGAGTCTATCGCGAGAGAGACATCGTGGTCGTTTCTCGTCCGATTCTCACAGGCGACGAACTGGTCGGCGTGATCGTCGTATCGGCGGGCCTCGTTGATGCCTATCGCTCGTTGCGGCAGTATGGAGTCATCGCCGGTTGGGTGCTCCTGGTCTCATTGACGGTGGCCTTTGCCTTGTCCACCAGGCTTGAGGGTTTGATTTCGCGTCCGCTGCTACACCTGACCGAAACCGCGGCGAAGATCTCGTCTCACGGCGATTACTCCGCCCGGGCGGAGCGAGGGAGCGACGACGAGATCGGTCAGCTGATCGACAGCTTCAACGAAATGCTGGGCGAAATCGAGGAGCGCGACGTCGTGCTTCAGGAGGTCAACGAGAGGCTCGAGGATCGGGTTCAGGAACGCACGGAGGAGCTCGAGCGGGAAGTCCAGATTCGGGCCGGAACGGAGTCTGAGCTCCGGGCCTCGTTGGAGGAAAAGGACGTCCTCCTCAAGGAGATCCATCACCGGGTGAAGAACAACCTCCAGGTGATCTCGAGCCTGCTCAACCTGCAGGCCACCCACATGGACAACGAACAGGCGAAAAAGGCCCTGACGACCAGTCAGGATCGACTGCGCTCGATCGCCCTCGTCCACGAGATGTTTTACCAGTCGGAGGACCTGGCGCGGATCGATCTGGCCCCGTACCTGCGATCGACGACATCGTATCTACTGAGCGCCTACGGGGTGGATCTCGAGAAGGTACAGGTGGAGGTCGACTGCTCCCCGATGAACGTGGTGATCGATACGGCGATCCCGCTCGGTCTCATCGCCCATGAGCTCACCTCCAACGCCCTGAAGTACGCGTTCCCCGAGGGAAGGCGTGGGGTGGTCCGAGTCGAGCTGCAGAAGCGTGGGGATTCGGTTGAGCTCAGGGTTGCCGACGACGGCGTCGGTTTCCCGGATCATGTGCGATGGGATCGGCCGAGCTCGCTGGGCCTCCAGTTGGTGAACAGCTTGACCCAACAGCTCAGAGGTAAAATCGAGCTGAAGCCGGGGGAGGGGACCTGCTTCTCCGTGAGGATTCACGCCGGGCTATTCAAAGCGGGAGATCGATAAATGGTTCAGGCGAAGGTCCTGGTGGTGGAGGACGAGACCATCGTTGCGATGGATCTCAGACGTGCGCTCGAGGGCTTCGGCTACGAGGTCCCGGCTACTGCCACCTGCGGGATCGAGGCGATCGAGATGGCCAGGCAGTTCCGCCCCGACATCGTCCTGATGGACATCAGGCTCGAAGGGCAGATGGACGGCATCGACGTCGCACACAAACTCAACGGCTCGTTGGATGTCCCGATTGTGTTCCTGACCGCCTACAGCAATGAAACCACCCTCCAGCGGGCCAAGAAAGCTCAGCCCTTCGGCTTCCTGCTCAAGCCGTTTCAGGAGCGCGAACTCCGGAGCGCGGTCGAGGTCGCCCTCTACAAGCACAGCATGGAGAAGAAGCTACATCAACGAACGAGCTGGCTGGATGCCGTTCTGCGTGGAATGGCGGATTGCGTCATCGCCACCGACGCGGCCGGTTTCGTCACCTTCATGAACCCTCCAGCGGAAAATCTGACGGGCCGATTTCTCAACGAGGTTCGCGAGCAGACGCTGGCAAAGGTGCTGCGCCTGGTCGATGAGAATCGAGCGCCCGTGGGGTTGGACGAGGTTGCTTTGGATGGACTTCGTGGAGCCGTGTGCGCAAGCCTGATCGGTGCGCAAGGACACGAAACTCCGGTCGAGTTCTCGGTGACCCGTCTACAGGATGAGAAGGGCCGTCCGGAAGGCACGGTAGTCGTCTTCCGCGACGTCTCACTCCGGTTGAGGGCGGAGCAGGCAGAAGCCTCTCGTCGAGCCGAAGAGCGTTTGCAGGCCCTGATCGACGGCGGAACCGACATGATTATCGTCTTTGACCCGGATCTGAAGATCCAATTCGCGAGTCCCTCGGTCGAAGAGATCACCGGATACCCGCCGGCAGAGGTGCTCGAGACGAGCATCCTCGATTTCGTCATTTCCGACGATCACGACGCCGTGGCCGAGGCGATGAAGACGGTATCCAGTGGCGACCACGATCCCGTGGCCCGGGAGTACCGCGTCCGCCATCGCGACGGCTCGCTGGTGACCATCGAGACCTTCAGTACGAACCTCCTGGACCACCCACTGGTCAACGGGGTGGTGGTCAACGCCCGCGATGTGACCGAACGCAAGCGAATCCAGGCGGCCCTCCAGCAGTCCGAGCAGGACTATCGCGGTCTGTTCGAAAACGCCAACGACTACATCGTCATCTTCGAGCCGGAAGACGAAGTTATTCTTGAAGCGAACCAGCGGGCGTGCGAGGTCTACGGTTTCGACCGCTCAGACTTCGTGGGTCGGTCGTTGAAGGAATTTTCCGACAACGTGGAACGGGGCCGGCGGCACGTCGATCTGACCCTCGCGGCCGACCATGTTCACCAGTTCGAGACGATTCATCACCGCAGGGACGGTTCCGCCGTCAACCTCGAGATCACAGCCTCGGTCGTGGACTATCAGGGAACCCGGGCGATCTACAGCATCGGTCGGGACGTCACCGAACGCAAGCGTGCCGAACAGGCGCTGCTTCGCGCGAACCGGCGGCTCGAGATCCTGAACACCATGTGGCGGGAGATCGCCGCCGTGAGGTCACCCCGAGAAGTCGTCGAAGCGGCTCTCAACCGGCTTGTCGAGATCCTGCCCTGTGACTATGCGTCGGTCACGCTCGCCGACCCACAGAGTCGGGAATCGACCGTATTCGTCGCTGTCGGCGACGAAGAGCTCGGCCCGAAACCCGGCATCACACTGCCCCTCGGCAGTATGACCAAATGCGGTCGAATCGACGATTCCGGGTTGAATCACTGTCAGGATCTCGGCGAAGATGGGTCCGGCTGTCCGATGGCGAGGGACCGGTTCGGCGACGCGGCCGCGGGATGCGTGTGTGCATCCCTTCAGGCGCAAGATGTCCGGACGGGGGACCTCCACCTCATTTCGCGGAATCCGGGGTCGTTTGAGAGCGAGGATCTGGAGGTGGCGGGAGAAGTCGCCGGCGTCATCGGCATTGCCCTGCACCAGGGGCGGCTCCGAACGGAGCTTGCCGATCACGAGCAGAGGCTCCAGGCGCTCGTCGACAATCTCCCGGAGGGCGTCGTATGCGTCGATTCCGACTACCGGGTCACGTTGGCGAACCCGCCCGGTCTGCATCTCCTTCGCGTCATCGCGGACGCCGAGGTCGGTGACGTGGTCCATGATCTGCTGGGTCAGCCGTTGTCCGAGCTCATGGGTGTGTCGTCCGACGATCCGCATCGAACGGTGACCGTCGAGTCCGACGATCAACGCACCTTCGAGCTCGGAGTGGTCGATCTGGCCGGGGATCTGAGGGGTGTCGGCGGATTGATCATCGTGATCCGTGAGCTGACGCGCGATCTGGAGACCCGGAAGCGGCTCGAACAATCGGAGCGCCTGGCATCGGTCGGACAGCTCGCCGCGGGCATCGCTCACGACTTCAACAACATGTTGCAGGCGATCTCGGGACTGGCGCAGCTCATCCACGGGGACGACGAACTCCCGTCCTCGGTCATCGAGAAGGCGAAGGGAATCAGCCGGCAGGGGCGGCGCGGCGCGAGGCTCATCCGGCAGATCCTCGACTTCAGTCGAACCTCGGTCAACGAACGTCGTCCCCTGCGCCTCGAGCTCATCATCAAGGAAACCGTGCGGATGCTCGAGCAGATCCTCTCCGAGGAGGTTCGAATCAGCACCGAGATCGAGCCCGGAGAGTACGTGGTCGAGGCTGACCCGGCCCAGGTCCAGCAGGTTCTGATGAATCTTGCGGTCAACGCGCGTGACGCGATCTCCGGTGGGGGAGAGCTCAAGATCAGTCTTGATCGAGTGCATTTTTCGGATGATGAGCCGAGACCCTTCCCCCAGATGGGGCCCGGAGAGTGGCTCCGGCTGGCGTTGCGTGACAGCGGTGACGGGATGCCACCGGAGGTCGCGGAACGGGTCTTCGAGCCGTTCTTCACCACCAAGGAACCCGGCAAAGGCACGGGGCTGGGGCTCGCCCAGGTCTACGGTATCGTCAAACAGCACGAGGGTTTCATCGACCTGGAGACCGAGCCCGGGGTCGGCACCGCATTCTTGATCTTTCTCCCGTTCTCGAGGAACGAGGTGCGGGAGGATGTCGACGCTGGTGAGGTCACGGCAAAGGTGGGCGAGGGTGAGCTCGTGCTGCTGGTGGAGGATGAGGCGCCGGTGCGTGATGTCATTCACGAAATGCTCGAGAGTCTCGGCTTCGAGGTCGTGACGGCGGGCTCGGGGAACGAAGCCCTCCAGGTCTTCGAGCGGTTCAGATCCGATGTCCGGCTCGTCGTCTCCGATGTCGCCCTGGCGGGTTTCGGCGGGGTTGAGGTCTCGAAGAGGGTGCGGGAAATGCGCCCCGACATCCCGGTTGTCCTCATGAGCGGCTACCCCCTCGATGATGAAGCTCGCTCCGAGCTCTCCGCCGGAATGACCGACTGGATCTCGAAACCGTTCACCTCGGAGCAGATCGGGGCGATGATCGGTCGCGTGCTCAACCCGGACTGACGACGGATCCAGCCCGAATCTGAAGCGGCAGCTGGGATCGCCCGACGACGGAGTCCTTCGGACAACCGAGACGATGTGCCCAACCGCCTGAACTCTGAAGGGCAGGCTGGAAGCCCGCCCCACAATCATCGCAGGTCAGGGTTACGGTTGGGGGAGACTCCAGACGATGGCCCTGGGAACGCCGAGCTCCAGCCTGGCACGGCGGAGCCGGATTGCACCATCGCAGGGTTGAACCGCGAGGGCGCGAGGGACGCAAAGGTCCCGCAAAGCCATCGCAGGTGAAACCAGGCATGGGAATACCTCTGTTGAACTGCGGAGTTTTGTGGAGCAGGCTTCCAGCCTGCTCATGGGGTGACGGAGCTGCGAGGTCCACCGACGGCAACCGGAAGGTCTGTGAAGGGCAGGCTGGAAGCCCGCCCCACAATGAGGATCGCC
>JARFRM010000227.1 GCA_029287235.1 Thermoanaerobaculales bacterium | reverse complement strand
ACCGGCACCACCCTCCTGGCGAGGTTGATCTGATGGCAACTGACGCCCGTGATCTTAGAGTCGACGAAGGTGCTCGCGCGGGTGATTTCATGCACCCCGGTGCCGTTGCTCACGAGCAGGTTGCCGTTCGGCAGCTCGAAGACCCCGCGCGGACCGTCGGCCTCGGCGGTGTAGTAGATCCCGACCACGGTGCCGTCGAGCTGAACCTCGATGATCCCCTCCTGGGTGCCGCTCCACTCGGCGATCAGGAGGTTTCCGTTCGCCGCCCAGGACATTTGCTCTGGAAACGAGTCCACCGTGATGAGGTCGCCGATGTACACCCCGGTGGTGGCGTCGTAGCGATGAACGGCGTCACTGTCACTCGCCGAAACAAACGCTTCGGTGGCGCTGAAGAGAACGTCCCACGGGCCGCCCATACCGCCGGCGCCGTTGGCGATGAAGTTGCCCAGGTAGGCGCCCGAGACGGGGTCGAACTCGGCGATGGCGTCGGCGTTGGCTCCGTCCGACACGCTCACCAGCAGGTTGCCCGTCGAGGGGTGGTAGTCGATGCTGCGGCAGTTGTCCATGATGGCGGTGTTGACGCCACCGGCAGGGGCGAAGATACCGACATAGGCGCCGGTCAGGTCATACTCCTGGACCGCGTCGTCGAGCTGGTCGACCACCAAAAACCCGAGACCGTCACTCTTGTAGAGGGCGGACTTCGGCGTCGACAAATTGGTCGGGTCGGCGGGGATGAAATCAGCATCCACCAGTGCACCGGTGACCGGGTCGAAGGCCATGACGCGGTCGTTGGTGGAGTCCGGCACCAGCAGCAGGTCCACCTGCCGCCCGCTCAGATCGAGCGTGCGCGTGCCGACGGGGTCGGACGGTGTTGCGACATCCTCTCGGCCCTGCTCCTCGGCTATGACCGCGGCCGCTTCGTCGGCAAGCACGGGCGCGGCGGCGAAAGTGGTGATTAGTACCAGAGCGACAACCGGGATCGAACGACGCGGTGCGGTCATTGTCTCCTCCTCGAAGAAAGAAGGCCGACCGGTCTTCGATCCCGCCCTCGGGCCGAGGCCGGCGGCTGTGATTGAATTTCGCCGGAGTAGCTTACCAGAGCTTCACACCCGTGAACCTCCCATGGACGCGGGTCCTCACAGGGCGACGAGAGTGGCGCCATCCGATTGAGAGGATGGTGTCGAGTTTGGGGTCCTTTCTTTGGTCGGGTGACGAGCTCGGGGCAATCAGGGCAGAACGAAGACCCAGGCGCTGAGCTCAATAGCCCAGGTGTGTTGACAAAAAAGACATGGCAGGGAAGCCGTGCACACAACCACGACCACGAACAAGCGATTCTGCATCATGATGTTCTCCTCCTCGATCACGAATCCAAACGAGCTTTTCTCAATTGAGAAACTATTTGGTTGGTCGACCACGTTTTGATACTCAAGAATATCCCGGAGGCAAAATGTGTCCATGAACAGGATAGGCCTGGGTTTCGGTATAGAATTGCCGGGATCACGCGACGTCATCGACGCATCGGCGTGAAGCCCAATCAGGAAGAGGAATCCAGATGTCCAAAGATCTCGGTCAGAATCGGTGTGCGGCCAGTCTCGCCCAACTTGCAATCGCCGGAATCTTGATTGCCGGCGTGGTTCCGGCTACGGCGGCGGACGGAGACGTCGGCAAGACCTCGACAGAGAAGGCGCTGCCGGCGGAATGCGCGCTGTTGGACGACCCGGCAAAGCGCGAGCTGATGGACGGTGTGCTCTTCAAGTTGTTGGTGGCGTGCGATCGCACCGATGAGCTCGGCCGGGTGCATCAGACGCCATCGGAGGAACTCCGGCCGTTCACCGAGAACGGCACCGACGTGGCGGTCAATGACGCGGGGAGCGACTCCGGCACGTCGACGACCCAAAGCGAGACCTCCATGGCCTTGAACGAGGCCACCGGCACAGTCTGTGCGGGCTACAACGACAGCTACCACTACTTCGCGAACTCCGAGGGTTTCACGGGGTTCAGTCGGTCGACGGACAACGGTGCGAGCTTTGTCGATCAGGGCGCCCTGGGCGTCGACAGTATCGGAGACCCGGCCATCGTCTGGCGCGAGGCGGATGGGCACTTCTACTTCGGGGCATTGCACAGCAACGGTCTCGGGCTGTGGAAGTCCACCGACGATTGCCGGAGCTTCAACTTCGTTGGGATGATGCACTCCGGGTTTTCCGACGACAAGGAGCTCCTCGCGGTGGACAACAACCCGGCGAGCCCGTACTACGGCCGACTCTACATGGTCTTCACCAACTTCTCGTCCGACGGCAGGATATGGGCCCTGACATCATCCGATGCCGGTGTGACGTGGACCAACAGCCAGGCCATCAGTGCAACCGACAACGTGCAGGGCGCCTGGCCGGCGGTGGCGCCCAACGGCGATGTCTATGTCGGCTGGGCGAGGTTCGGCAGCGGGACCGTCACCATGGAGATCGCCCGGTCGACCGATGGCGGGGCAAGCTACAGCATGGTCACGAGCCCGGCCGCCGGCGTGCTTCGGCCCGCGAACACCACCGCCACGGGGAACTGCGGTCGGGCGGCGCTCAAGGGCAATATCCGCTATCTTCCATCGCCCCAGGTGGTGATCGGATCGGACGGGGTGCTGCACACTGTCTACAGCTACAGTCCTGGCGGCGGGGACGACTGCGATTCGTTCTACCGGCGATCGGCCGACGGCGGCGCCAGCTGGGGGCCCGAGGTGCGGTTGCACGACGACAGCACGGCCACCGACCAGTTCTTTCCGACGCTCTCGGTGGGCGAGAGCAACACGGTTTCGGCGACCTGGTACGACCGGCGTCTCGATGCCGACAATCTGATGGTCGATACCTATCACGCCTTCAGCTTCGACGGCGGTCTGACCTGGCAGACCAATCAACGGATCTCGGATGTCTCGACACCCATCTACCTCGATCCCGGCCTCGCGACCTGCTACCACGGCGACTACGACACCCACGTCCAGACGGCGACGCACGCCGTGACCCAGTGGGCCGATGACCGCAACCTCATGAACGGCCACAACGATCCGGATGTCTTCTCCGACCCGATTCCCGTGAGCACCGACTTCCTGCTCGTTGCCGATCCGGTGGTCGTCAACGTTTGCAGCCCGAACGACGGGGTCGCGACGATCGATGTCCTCCAGTTCCTCGGTTTCACCGAGCCGGTGACGCTCAGCGCCGACAACGTGCCGGCCGGGGCGACCGCCGGGTTCATGCCCAATCCTGTGACCCCGCCGGGCACGAGCACGCTGACCATCAGCGGCACCGCCGGGGTGGCCCCCGGGAGCTATGCCATCGACGTTCTCGGCACATCGACGCCGAGCTCGTTCGTCCATGATGCGGCGGTGACCCTCAACCTCTTCGGTGCGGCCCCGGGTGCGGTTGACCTCGTGGCGCCGGCAGACGGGGCTCTCAACCAACCCGAGCGCCCGGTCTTCGAGTGGACCGCCGCCACCGAGGCCGCCGGCTACCGCCTGCAGGTGGCGACCGATGCCGCATTCACCATGGTGGTCCTCGACGCTCCCGATCTGCCGGACGTGAGCTTCACACCAGGAGTTGATCTGGCGAGCAACACGCCGTACTTCTGGCGTGTGCAGGCGGACAATGCCTGCGGTACAGGCACCTGGTCCCCGACCTTCACCTTCATCACCGCCGCTCTGCCGGGCGATTGCGGACTCGGTTCGGTGCCCGTAAGCCGGTACTTCGACGACTTCGAGTCGGGTGCGGTGGGGTGGACCCACTCGGCGGCCTCAGGATCGGACACCTGGGCGCTGACGGGGGGGATCGCCGGCACCCACAGCGGCGCCTTTGTCTTCCACGTGGATGATGTCGGCGTTGTCAGTGACCAGATGCTCGTCTCGCCACCCGTTTTCCTGCCGTCTGCCGGATCTGGCCGAACCCTTCAATACTGGAACTATCAGGAGATGGAGGACTCGGGTTCGGGTTGCTACGATGGCAGCATCCTCGAAATCACCACCGACGGCGGGGCCACGTGGACCCAACTCGAAGATCCGGTGCTGTTGACCGATCCGTATGCGGGGGTCGTGAGCAGCTCGTTCAGCAATCCGCTGGCCAACCTCAACGCGTGGTGTGGTGATCCCCAGCCGTGGCTTCGGTCGGTGGTCGACCTCGATGCCTATGCCGGCGAGACCGTGCAGTTCCGCTTTCGCCTCGGCACCGACACTTCGGTGAGCCACCCTGGCTGGGACATCGACGATGTTCTGGTGCAATCCTGTGTCGCGGTTGTCCCGCCGCTCTTCGCAGACGGGTTCGAGTCCGGGGACACCACCGCGTGGACAGACACCGTGCCATAGCAGGTGAAACCTCGAAGGCCTGCTGGGAAGGGAGTCCTTTGGTGTGGCGTCGTCCGTTTGTGGCGCACGAGGCCCTGTAGGATAGGGGCGTTGCGCCGGCGCCGGAGGGAGCCGAGACGATGACGGACTGGTACGATCAGGACCTTGATGATCTGACGACTGCGGTCGATCTTCTGGAGAACCCGGGGCTCATCGCCAAGATCTCCGATGTGGTCGGCACACCCATCGAGGCTCTCTTCAAGGCGCTGCCGAGCGGTGCCGGCGACAGGATCGCCAGGGTCACACACGACTCCCTCATGAAGACCGTCAACGTCGCGGTCCGGACCCTGGCCACGGGCGACCACGGCAAGCCGAGGCCCAGGAGCCACCTGGCCCTGGCCGGTCTTGCGGGCGGTGTCGGCGGCGCCTTCGGCATCGCCGCCCTGCCCATCGAGCTGCCCGTCACGACCACCATCATCATGCGGTCCATTGCAGACATCGCCCGCAGCGAAGGCGAGGATCTGTCGGCGGCCGGGTCACGCCTCGCCTGTCTCGAGGTCTTCGCCATGGGCGGGCCCTCCGGCGGAGACGACGCCACCGAGTCGGGCTATTTCGCGGTCCGAATGGCGTTGGCTCAGGCGGTGAGCGAGGCCGCCAGGTTCGTGGCCAACAGGGCGGTGGTTGAAGAGAGCGCCCCGGTCATCGTCCGTCTGCTGGCCCAGATCGCCACCCGCTTCAACACCGTGGTCGGCGAGAAGATCATGGCCCAGGGCGTACCTCTGGTCGGCGCCCTCGGCGGTGCGACCATCAATGTTCTCTTCATCGAGCACTTTCAGGATATGGCGCGAGGCCATTTCATCGTCCGCCGCCTCGAGCGGAAGTACGGCGAGGATCCGGTGCGGGCGAAATACGAGGAGCTCTCCGGGAGCTGCTGACCGGGCGCCATCCGCTTCACCAAAGAGGCACAGAGACACGGGTGTTGCGATCCCCGATGAACCGTCTGAACTTACCCATTGATCCAACCTTCCTCCGCGCAAGAGGGTTTCCTCTCGACCTCGAACTGTGATCTACTTTGGGTTCGCCGTCGGGTCAAAGGAATGGTTGACTCCGACTGCAGGTCATTCGCTTCGGAGGCGACGTCATGATCGAACAGGCCGCCCTCGCAAATCCCCTCAGCCTCATGCTCGACAAGGACCGGTGCGATTTCACCCGCTCGGACATGCTCAAGGTGATCCGGGAACGGGGCATCGAACGCTTGTCCTTCCACTACACCAGCATCGACGGCAAGATGCGCGAACTCAAGCTGCCGTTCGCGGACTTCACCCAAGCCGAACGGATCCTGGCGTCGGGTGAGCGGGTGGACGGCTCATCGCTCTTCCCCGGGTTGGTGGACGCCGCAGCGTCGGATCTCTATGTGGTTCCGAGCTACCGGACGGCGTTCTTGAGTCCCTTCGACTCCTCGAGCCTCAACTTCATCTGTCGCTTTCTCGATCGCGACGGGCAGCCGGCGGCTTTCACCCCGGACAACATCCTGGCCATCGCCCACGGGCGGTTCAAGGAACGCACCGGGCTCGAGCTCCACGCCCTCGGAGAGCTCGAGTTCTTCCTCGTCCGCGAGGGCGGGCCGGAGAACTTCTCGGCCCACCGGCAGGTGGGCTACCATGCGTCATCGCCCTTCTTCAAGGGCGGTGATGTGGTCAACGAGATGGTGCGCTATCTCACCCAGATCACCGGCGCGGTGAAGTACGCCCACGCCGAGGTCGGATACATCGACTCCGTCCGCTCCGATCTGCCACTGCTCTCCGGGCGCCGTGCCGAGCAGCACGAGATCGAGCTTCTCACCAGGCCCATCGAGGAGATGGGCGACCTCATCGGTCTGTCGCGCTGGATCATTCGCAACGTGGCCCACCGCAACGGGATGCTCGCCACCTTTGCGCCCAAGATCGAGGAAGGGGTGGCCGGCAACGGGCTCCACTTCCACATGGAGTTGGTGCGTGACGGCCACAACATCATGTCGGATGCCGACGGCGCCCTGTCGGTGGATGCGCGCAAGCTCATCGGCGGTCTGGTGGACTACGCTTCAACCCTATCGGCCTTCGGCAACACCGTGGCGTCGTCCTTCCTTCGATTGGTTCCCAACCAGGAGGCGCCGACCCGGATCTGTTGGAGCCACAACAATCGATCGGCGCTGATCCGCGTGCCCCTCGGCTGGTCGAAACAGAACCACCTGGCCAAGGTGGTGAACCCGACCGATTCCGAAGAGTATTCGGATTCTCGTGGCCGGCAGACTGTCGAGATCCGTTCACCCGACGGCTCGGCTTCCTTCCATCTGCTGCTGGCCGGCATCACGACCGCCGCCGAGTACGGGCTCACCGCCGACGGCATGCTCGAGCGGGCGGCCGCGACCAATGTCGAGGGCAACGTCTTCTCCGACAAGGAGGCCATGCAACGCCTGGAACCGCTCCCCGCGAGTTGCGTCCAGTGCGCGCGGTTGCTCGACGAGCGCCGAGCCATGTACGAGGAGACCGGGGTCTTCCCGTCGACTGTCATCGACTACCAGATCGCGCTGCTGACCGGGGAGGATGACGAGAAGCTCAACCGCGACTTCGCGAGACTGCCGGCGGAGGAACGTCTCATCGCCACCCGCGAGCTCATGCACAAGGACATCCACCGGCACTGACGGAGGGATGCCCCGCTGGCATCCCTCCGTCAGTTCGGCCGTCGACCTGCAGGCCGTCGGTGGGGCCGATCTATGAGGAAACGCCCCGGTGTCACGGTGGCGAAGCGCCCGTGGTGGGCACGACGGTCTCGTCTTCGAGTAACTCCACGTCACCGCCGTCGAGCCAGGTGAGGGCGAGCTTGCCGGCTCGCGTGTCGGGCGCCAGGGTCACCACCTGCTCGAGCTGGGCTCGGGCCTCACCCTCGTCGTCGCCGCCGCCGAGGATCACTGCGGCGAGGTGGAGCCGCAACAGGGGTTCATCGGGGTCGATGTTGATCGCCTGTTCCAGGGCCTGACGGGCAAAGGCGTAGTTGCCGATGGTGGCGTACAATTTGGCGATCTGGTCGAGGAGGACCGGCGAGTAGGGGTTGAGGCGGAGGGCTTCCTGGAGCGCGGCCCGTGCCTCGTCGAAGCGCTCGGTCTGGCGCAGCGCCGCCGCCAGCCGCATGTGTAGCGACCACTTGCCGGGTTCGAGCTCGATCGCCTTTTCAAAGGTCTCGACCGCATCGGTGTACTCGCCGAGCGAGGCCTGGACCCCGCCCAGATTTTCGAGCACATCGACCCGACCGGGACTCATGCGGGCGGCAATCAGGTAGTGTTCCTTGGCTTCCTGGTTGCGGTCGAGCTGTGAGTAGGCGGAGCCGAGATAGATGAACGGGTGGACATCCGTAGGATCGAACTCGGCGGCCCGGTTGAAGAGCTCGATCGCTTTCTCGACGTTGCCCATGGAAAACTCGGCGCGGGCCGCCATGACAAAGAGACGGGGGTTGTCGGAGTCGATCGCCAGCCCCTTCTGGGCGACCTCGAGAGCCTTGGTGAACTGCCCCTGACGGAGCATCTCGCGCGATGAGTTGATAAAACGCAGGACCAGGGACTGGTCGCGGGGGTTCGGCATCTCGGCGAGCTGCTCGCGGGATGGGAACGGCGTCGTGCGCACCGTCTCTCCGCCGCCGGTGGCGTAGCCGAGAGCCTCGAGCTTGGCGAGCACCGAGGTGTCGGTGATGGTCTCCACCGAGCGCGCCAGATCGGGCCAGCTGTGGTTCCGGAACTGCTCGTCGAGCTGCTGGTCGAGATCGGCGGCGATTTCCGGCCTCACGTCGATCAGGTTGTGCACCTCTCCGGGATCGTTGGCGAGATCGTAGAGCTCGCGTTTCGGGGCGAGGACATACTTCCAGCGATCAGTGCGCAGGCCTCTCAGGGGCGCCCACTGGTAGTGGTAGTGGCTGAAGTGGGTTTCGATCAACGCCACCCGCTCCGGGCCACTCTCGGGATCGTGGAGCTCGGGCACGAGGCTCGATCCCTGCATGTCGGGATGAGCGGGGAGACCGAGCAGGTCGAGGATCGTGGGCGCGATGTCGATGGTTCGAACCTGCCGTTTCACCGACTCGCCCGTCGCCTGCCCGCTCCCCGGTGCGGCGATGAGCAAGGGAACTCGAACGGTGGTGTCGTAGATATAGGCGGCGTGGGTCGGCTCGCCGTGCTGATCGAGGGACTCGCCGTGGTCGCCGACGACCACGATGATGGTGGTGTCGAGCAATCCCTTCGCATCGAGGGCGTCGAGCAGAACCCCGAAGCCCTCGTCCATGAAAGCAATCTCGCCGTCGTAGGGCTCGGATGCGAAGAGACTGTCATACGGCGACGGCGGGGCGTACGCCTGGTGCGGGTCGAAGTAGTGCGCCCAGAGGAAGAAGGGTTCATCGCCGTGTTCCTCCAGCCAGCGCAGAGCGGCCGCGCTGACCTGATTCGACTTTCGCTCGATAAAGCCGAATGAGAGGACCGTGCGGCCATCGATCTCGGCATCGGTCCAATCCTGCCGGTAGTCGTCGTTGTAGTCGTCGAAGCCCTGGTCGAGGTTGAACTGGGTGTCGAGGGGGAAGGAGGCGATAACCGCCCCGGTCGAGTACCCGGCGCCGCCCAGAATCTCCGCCAGGGTGGTGACCCCGTCGTCGACGACGAAACCGTCGTTGTCGTGGACACCGTGGTGTACCGGGTAGGTCCCGGTCATGATCGTTGTGTGCGACGGCAGGGTCAGTGGAATCGACGAGATGGCGTTTTCGAAACGGACCGCACGATCACGTGCGAACGCGTCCAGCCTCGGGGTGTGCGCGTCCTCGTGGCCGGCATAACCGATGTGGTCGGCCCGGGTGGTGTCGAGGGTGACCAGGAGCACGTTGAGCTCGGGCTCTCGTGCGCCGCAGCCCACGATCATGGTGGCGATTCCGATCACTGCAAAAAGAGAAAGCCCACGGTTCAAAGTCTGTCCTCCAGGATCTCGGCGTCAATCGATTCCAGGATCTCGGTCGTGATCTCCTCCTCGAGTCGGCGGCGGTGGGTTTGCTCGTAGAGCTGCGCCACCTGCTCCTTGATCTCCTCGTACGGCCGCAGCTCGGGTTCCCGTACCGCCTCTAGCTTGACCAGCAGGTACCCCTGCCGTCGGTACTTGAGCAGGGCTTGGTCATAGAACTCGAGCAGCATCGGTGGGCTGACCTCGCCCGGCTCGAGGGCGCGCACCGCACGCTGCACGCGCGGACCGGCCCACTCTCCGAAGTACTTGAGGTGAACCCAACCCAGGTCGCCGCCGTTCCGGGAACTGAAGTCGTCGGAGAGCTCGCGGGCGGTCGCGGCGAAATCCCGCCGGCCCTCGCGAATCTCGTCATCGAGCTCGTCCAACCGCTCGTAGACGTCATAGGGCCGGTCGAGGCCCTCGATGTTCATAAAGATGATACGCAGGTGGAAGAGCTTGGGCGATTGCAGGCGGGTGGCGTTGTCGAAGTAGAACTCCTCGAGAGCACCGTCCGCGTCCAGCCGTTGCAGCTCCTCCGCGACCCTCCGCTGCCACTCCGTCTCGATGATCGTCCGCCGCTCGATCTCAGCCAGCCGCCCGGCAACCTCGGGTTTGTCCGCGAGTTTTTCCTGCTCCGCTTTCCACAGGAAAAGAGCTCGGCGGCTGGCGTCCTCCAGCCACTGGCTCGGGGGCGTCACCCGGTGCTGGTAGACGGTCGACCGGTCGACATAGGCCTGCACCGATGCCATCGTGATGATCGTGTTGTCCAGGGAGAACAGAGCCTCCTGCGGACCGGGGGGCGGATCCGCCTCGAGCAGCTCGGGCCGGTAGATCGCATCGCTCTCGACCAGCAGTTCGACCAGCATGTCGGCGAGGACCTGGGTGCGTTGACGCTGCTCCAGCTTGCGCACCAGTCGTCCGCCCGCCTCCTCGTACTCCATGTGATACGGCTCGAGGTGGTTCTCGAGCAGGAAGATGTGGAAACCGACCGCGGTCGGGATGATCTCCGAAACTTCGCCCTCGTCGAGGGCCCACACCACCTCCTCGATCGACGGGTCGAGGTCGCCCCGGCTGAGCCTCCCGATGAGCCCGTTGAGGGGAGCGGTCTCCGAGTCCGAGTGATCTCGGGCGAGGTCGCCGAGGTAGGCGCCGTCGCGGATCTGTTGGAGCAACGTCTCCATCTCCGCCCGGACCCGCTGACGCTCCGCCTCGGTGGCGTCCCTCGGCACGCGTTTGAAGATGTGACGGAGGCGGATCTGCTCCGGGTGGCCGAACTCCTCGGGATGCTCGTCGTAGTACTGACGGAGCCGCTGGTCGGTGATCGCGGTCCTGGGGGCGACGTATTGCTCTTCGACCGCCTCCATCAGGACCTCGCGTCGGGCTGACTTGACGCTCGGTTCGCGGCGATCGCCGGCGTTCGCGATCAGAGCCCGCTCCACCAGAAGCTCTTCGAGCTGGTCGCGTCGCCACGACTCCAGACTGACCCCTTCGGGCGGCCGCCGTTGATCCTCTTCGAGACGGAGGACATGCGCGTCGAGGTCGGACCGGGTCACGTCGCCCAGATCCGAGCGCGCGATCACGTCGCCGTTGTCCGAGCCTCCGCTACAGCCAACGAGTACCACCACTGTGACCATCAACACGACCTCGCCCACCGGTCTGTGGAGAAGATTTTCGTCTGCAGGTCGTCTCATGAGTGTCGAATCTCCTTTGCCATGGCGTTTCCCCCGCCTCCGTGCCCTGGATGCACGACGGATGGTGATTATCCCGAAAACACCGGGTGGGATCAACAGGGGTCGGAGTGCGGCTTCGCAAGCCTGGTGTGGGAGGGCCCCAGTTCACACAACTCACCCGGAAACGGCAGCTGCCGTTCCCGGGCGAGATCGCGTTCGGCTACCGATCGCCTATTCGATGGCGAAGGACTGGAGCTCGACCGGCACGCAACCGGCGTCGTCGATGGTCACGCGGATCACCAAGTTGCCGCGCAGGGTGGTCGGCAGGTCGAGGGACGAGTACACGCTCATGCCGCATGTTGCACAGTTGAGGAACATGTGGCCGAGCGCGCTTCCGGTGTCACGGCCCGTGTAGCCGCCGACCGGATAGACCAGACCGGCGTAGAAGTTCGCGGTGCCGTTGACGACACCGGGGGTCGAAAGCACGCGCTGAACCCCGGTTGTCGCGGATCCGCCGCACGCACCCAATCCGGTGATGGCCGTGGCCAGTGGAAGACGGGTGCCCGATGCCGGGGCGCCCGGGGTGGCTCCCGACTGACGGAGCGAGAACGAGCTCGCCGTGAGGGTGTTGACCCGCGCGGTGACGGCGATGATGCTGAGACCGGGTTGGGTGCACACGGTGGGCGCGTAGAACTCCATAAACGCGGTGTTCGCGGCACCGACACCGATCCCGGCTTCGCATGTCCCGTCGTCCCAGAAGAGCTGGTAGACCGCGCGTCCATCCTTGGTCGCTGCGGTGGCGTTCTGGTTCGGGCTCTTTGTGATCTCCGGCAGATCGCCGGGCACCATCACTGCGGGCGGTGCACTGGTTGCCGATGCGCTGAGTCGGTGGACTCCCCGGTCGGCGTACAGAGCACCGCTGACGAGGGCAACCGCGACCGCAACGACGAAAATGATCGCAACATGTGTCCTTTTCATACCCCTCTCCTCCCAAATCTCAATGGAACCGCTAATATCGCGACGAAATCTCACCACGGATCTCTTCTCGAAACACGTTAGAGTGATGTTACCACACGACGCGGGTCCGGACAATTCGACTGCGGGGTGGACTCGAATCAACGGGTCGCAGCCCTTCCAGCTCGTGTTCGTCCGGGAATCGCGTTCGTTGGCAATCTCGGTGTTCGACGTTGGATATCCATTCTCGGCTTATCGGTGCTCAGGCTGCGCAAATCTTTGTCTTTCTTGACCTTGTGCGAGAATCGCTCGTCTCCACATTGAAAACTGCGCTGTTCCCTCCGGGGTCTCAGGACGAGAACCGGCTAGAGTTGGGCGGTGCACGAGAGTTTCGCGCGTCGCCGTGACCGTTCCAGGTGGGTGTGATGCGGCTCGACCTCCGCTTCGGGCTCCTGCTGACGGTGTTCTTCGTTTCCGGGTTTTCCGGTCTCGTGTACGAGGTGGTGTGGACGCGCCGTTTTACGCTCCTCTTCGGTACCTCGGAGTTGGCGACTGCGGCCGTGCTCGCCGCCTATCTCGGCGGCCTCGGTGCGGGAGCGGCGTTCGCGGGAAGAATGATGCCGAGAATCTCTCGCCCGTTGCGAGCTTTCGCCCTGGTCGAACTCGGCGTCGGGATGTGGGCCCTTTCGGTTCCCATGTGGGTGGATCTCTGTCGTCGCCTGGTGGCGGTCGTTCTCGGTGTCGGCGATCTGCCGGCGCAGACCGGTGGTCTCGCCACGGCGTTGCTTTATCTGCTCTGCTGTTTTGCCTCGCTGCTGGTACCCACCGGTCTGATGGGAGCGGCTTTACCGCTTCTGGTCCGTCACGCCGTGGTCCAGGATGACCAGGTCGGCTCTCGGGTCGGCGCTCTGTACGCGGTCAACACGGGCGGCGCGGTGGTCGGAGCGTTGGCGACCGGTTTTCTGCTCGTTCCCGTCCTCGGTCTGTGGCGCACGACGGTGGTTGCGGTGGTTCTGAGCCTGACCACCTTTGCCGTCGCTCTGGCTCTGGCTCGCCGTGAACCGAAACGCTTTCCGACCATCGGGCCGGAGGCGGTTCGTGAAGAACCGCCGGCCATATCGCCGATGCTTGTCCTGGTGTTGCTTTCGAGTGCGGTCTCGTTCACCTATGAAATTCTGTGGACGAGGCTGCTGTGCCACCTGCTCGGCGGCAGCGTGTACGCGTTTTCGACCATGCTCGCCAGCTTTCTGGCCGGCATCGCCTTCGGCTCTGGAATCGCCTCCCGTCTGGCCGGGACCAGAAGCTCGAGCCGTGCCGGATTCGCGACTGCCCAGGTCGGAGCCGGCCTGTGTTCGATCGTCGCTTTTGTTTTTCTCGATCGTCTCGCCGACCTCGCCGCGACGACCGGGACCGGTGGCGATGTGCTCTTGGTGGCCGCAACCCTGTTCCCGGGAGCCTGTTGCATCGGGGCCACCTTCCCGTTTGCGGTCAGATTCCTCGCCCGCGACGAGACCGATGCCGGGCAGACCGCCGCCCGGGTGTATTCGTGGGGAACCATCGGCGCCATTGTCGGCGCGGTCGGCGCCGCGTTCGTTGTCCTTCCCGGTCTTGGTTTCAGTGGAACCCTGATCGTTGCCGCCGCAACCAATTTCGTCCTCGCCATCGGCGCGAGCCTCTTCGATCGGACTCGGATGTGGCGGCTGTCGGCCGTGGCAGCGGCTGCCCTGGCTGCGGTGTTTGTCTGGCCTCCGCCAAACCCGTGGAAGGTCCTGGACAGCGCGCAGCTGACACCCGCGGCCGAACCGGGTCGGCGCGTCTTTTTTGCCGTCGGTCGCAGCGCGACGGTGGTCCTGGCCGATGTCGACGGCGAGTGGCAGGTGCGCACCAACGGCCTTCCCGAGGGTTCGATTCAGCCGGCTGGAGTGGCGCCGGCCCGCTACCTGGTGACGCGGTGGCTTGCCGTCGCTCCGGTCTTGGCGCGACCGGCCGTGCGGTCGATGATGGTGGTGGGTCTCGGCGCCGGGGTCGTTCTCGAAAGCGTGCCGGCCTCGGTGGAGACGGTCGACGTGGTCGAGATCGAGCCCGAGGTGGTGACCGCCAACCGCCTGGTCTCCGCCGGCCGACGCCGTGATCCGCTTGCCGATCCTCGGGTCCGGGTCGTCGTCAACGACGTCCGCAGCTCTCTGATGCTGACCGAATATCGGTACGATGCCGTGGTTTCCCAGCCATCTCATCCCTGGACGGCCGCTGCGGCCCATCTCTACACACGCGAGTTCTTCGGTCTGGTCCGGGACCACCTCACAGCTGGTGGCGTTTTCGTGCAGTGGATCGGCCTCAACTATGTTGATCGCGATCTTCTCGCGATCCTCGCCGCCACCCTGGGCGACGTTTTCGAGCACATTCAGGTCCTGCGGCCCCCGACCGGTGCGGCCCTTCTCTTCATCGCTTCAGACCAACCGTTCGACCCGGTCGCCGGATATGGTCGTTTGGATCTCGAGACCCGTCGTCAAATGGTCAGCCTCGGGATCGCCGGTGCGGAGGACGTGATTGCCGCTCTGGCTCTCGACGACGAGGGTGTGCGTCGCCTCGGCGACGGCGCGCCTCTCAACCGAGATGACCGCAACATCCTCCAGGCGCAGTCGCCACGGGTCCTCGGCCGGGCCCTGGGTCGCGCCCGTGCCCAGCCGCTGTTTGCCCGATTCGACCCCCTGGCCGAATCGTTACCACCCGGCGTGGATCGCGGCCGACTGGTGCGCCGGCTCGCCGGCACCGGCCAGATTGCCCGTGCGCAACGGGTCGCCGATGCGGCGAACGATCCCGTTGATCGTCGCCTTTGCATCGCCTTGATCGCCTCGGCGACGGGCCGCGGCGAGCTTGCTGCGCGGCTCACTGCCGATGTTATCGGTGCCGACCCCACCATGACCGAAGCCCGGGGATTGCGATTGTCGGATCAACGCGGCGCTCTCAGCCGTGGACTTGAACCTGACTCCCGCCTACTGCCACTCACGTCTGGAGAGCAGGCGCTGATCGATGGTTGGCGGTTGGCCGCGACCGATCAGTGGGCGCAACTCGAAGTCCTCGACCGTGATCTTGCGGCCCTTCCGCCTTCGAGCCCGTTGTATGTCGGGGCCTGCCGATTGCGAGCCGCGTGGCGGGTTGTCGGGGGCGGCTCGCGTCGTGCGCATGAAGCGCTCGCGCTGATGGATGAGGTGCTTGCTCTTGCTCCTCGACCGGAAGATCTTCTTCTGCATGCCGAGGCTTCGATCTCGGTCGGCCTGCACCGCGGCGCCCTGGTCACTCTTTCCGGCCTGGCCCGCGGCCTGCCCCGGGCGGAACGGTATCGAGCTCTCTTCGATCAGGCGTTGCGTTTGCTGCAGGAGGTGCCCGACGGGCCCGAACTCGCCGAGCTGAAGGACTCGATCGTGGAGCAACTCGAGCCGACCCCCTGACCCGGACTTCTCACCGGGTTTCGCAGCGAGGGCGACGAGGCGCTGTGGCCAGGCGGGATTGCTCAGCGTCGGGCCGCGAATTCTCGTGCGGAGCAGTCTCTATTCGGGGTGTTCCTGGTTGCTCTCGGTCTTCAGATGCCATTCATCGATGTTGAAAAACGGCGTCGCCGCGTTGATCTCCGCCCCTCGGATCCGAGCACTCACTCCGGCGAGCCGGATGTTCTCCACCAGGAATGTGTAGGGCTGATCGGCGGCGATGAGCTCCTGGATTCGGTCGAGCACGGGTTTCTGGTCCGAGAAGTCGGCAAGATCGGCGACCTCGTCGAGGAGTCGATCCACCTCGGGATTGGAGTAGCTACCGAAATTCAGAGAGAACTCACCCTCGGCTGGTGAATACCAGATCTCCTTCAGATCGACCCGGGTCGGTTCCTCCCATTTGTTGACCAGACCGTCAAAGGCGCCATCACCCATGGCGGCCATCATGGTGCCCCACTCGACAAATCGCGGTTCGACACGGACCCCGATGCGTTTGAGCTCGGCCTGGACCAGGATGGCGATGTCCTGTCGAAGGAGATTTTCGGCCGGGGCCAACAGCTCGATGATCAGGGCCTTGCCGTCTTTGTCGACGACCCCGTCGCCGTCGGTGTCGGTCCAACCGGCATCAGTGAGCAGCTTCGTCGCCGCCACCGGGTCGAAGGGCACCGGTTCGAGCTCGTGGTTGAAGGCCCAGAACGACGACAGCACCGGACCGATCCCGATCCGGGCATGGCCCCCGTAAGCTGCGTCGACCACGGTCTCTCGGTTGATGGCCATCGTCAGGGCGGTCCGAACCCTCGGGTCGGCGAGCTTCGGCCGCGAGGTGTTCCAGCAGATGTGGCTGTAGGCCCGGTCGTCGTAGATCACCAACTCGAGGTCTTTGTGATTCCGCACCCGCTCGACATCCGACGGCGGGATCGACCGGACGAGGTCAAGCCCACCGGTTTGCAGCTGCGTCACCAGGCTCTGATCCGAGGGAACGATGCGGAAGACCACCCGATCGAGATAGGGCCGACCGGCGCGAAAGTAGCCTGGATTTCGTTCGAGAACGATCTCCTGCTGTCGGATGTGTTTGGTCAGACCGAAGGACCCGCCCGCGACGACGTGGAGACTCCAGTCGGTCGCCGCCCACTCGTCGAACGGGATATTCTCCCAGGCGTGGGCGGGCACGATGACGCCGTCGTTGAGATCCATGAGCTGGTAGGGGTAGCGCCGGGTGTACGTGACCTTGACGCGGTGTTCATCCAGCGCCTCCACCGAGTCGATGTAGTCCTTGGCGGAGGAGAATATCCAGTCGACACCGGGCGAGGTCTGCGCGTGCCAGGTGAAGACCACGTCGCGCGAGGTGATGGGGACACCGTCGGACCAGCGGGCATCGGGATCGAGCTCGAGGGTCAACTGCATGTGGTCCTCGGACCACGACCAGCTCCGGGCAAGGGCGGGCGCGAACGATGGCGGATGGAGGCGATAGTCGGTCTGCTCGATGGCCAGGGATGGGTAGACGAGTGCGAGCAGATTGTCCGTCGCCGAGTCCTCGGCGAGATAGGGGTTCCAGCTCTGGATGTCGCTCAGCAGCCCGATGACAACGGTGCCTCCCCGGACCGGCGAACCATCGTCCACGGCTGTGGTCGGAGGCCGTTCCGGTATTCCGCAGGCGAGAGAAAGCAGAACGAGACCGACCACTGATGCGAGCTGTTTCATGTCCGTGACCTCGGGACTATCGTACCGCGTCGTTCCCCGCCCTCAGGCCGTGCCACCTTTCTTCGACGCCGCCGATGGTCTCGAGTCGCAACGACGAAGTCAGTCTATCGGCCTCTCACTGCTCGTTCTCATCAGCAGTTGGAGAGGCCGTTAGAACCGCGGGATCAGGGGAGCGTCGGCACCCGGTCGCCGAGCAGGAACACGGCATCTCCGCTGTGGTTGTCGATGCTGGAGATGTAGGTGAAGAACCGACCGGCTGAGCCGGGAGCGGCGGCGATTTCCAAACGCACCCCGCCGGTCCCCGAGATTCCCATCGTCCGGAGGACACGATTCACCTGGGTGTGCGAAAAGGGATCGAGCTCGAGGGACAGGGGCGTCCCGACGGCGTCGGTTCCATCCCACGCCCGGACGGTGACGATCAGCGGGACGTTCGCCACGCTCGCGATCCCGAGGTTGCAGCGGTGGTCGGCATCCTCTCGACATTCGAACAGCGTGGCGACGTGGGCATCGGGGTTGGTACCGGGGACGTCGTCCTCACCCAGGGCCCACTCCACCGGTACCGCCGGCGCGGCTTGCCCGTAGCTCCCTGCGGCCCCGCCGAAATTGGCGATCCGCGCGTGGGCGAGGACGGCCTCGGATGAGAGGATGTCCACCGATCCGGCATCGTCCTCGAGCTCGAACGCTTCGCTGAGCAGATCGTTGAAGACCAACATGCCCCGCGGTTGGATCACCGCCTGGGCCGAGGCTGCGGGAGTGGTGTTGTCGATGTCCGAGCGGTTGAAGAAGAGGGCGACATCAGCGGCCCGATCGGTGGTGTTGTGGATTTCGAGGCTGGTCGACCACACGGTGCCGTTGAGCCCGGAGGTCCGAGCGACCACGGGAATCACGAGGTCGGTGGAGGCGCCCGATGGGACATCGGCGAGCAACGAGCCCGCGGCCGAGATCGCGGGCGACCCGACACCGAGAGAGAACTCGTTCTGGGAGCTCGTTCCGAGATCGCCGTCCGCCGACAACCTATCGCCATCGACAAACGCATCGATGCAGCTCGAGTCCGGGCAGAAGCAACCGATGAGATCGTTGCGGACGACGGGGATGCTGCATGCGAAGGTCGCAACCTCGCCGGCGGCAACGGTCTCCAAGGGCGAGGTCCCGACCAGCACGAGCCGGTCGCCATCGGGCCGATAGACCTTGAGCATGACCCGCGCACCCTGGCTGCTGGCCGCACGCCAGAGGTCGAGCGTGCCGCTGGAGGTCACCGGATGGTCGAGGACGATGAAGGTCACCTCGCCCTGCAGGGGCTGCCCCGGGGCCGGGTCTCGCCCCGCCTGCTGCGCAAACCCGGGCGCGGCGAAACTGATGATCGACAGGAGACCGAAGATCAGCCCGTAAGAGACCCGCAAGTGGGGTCGGTTTTCAGATCTCAATGTCGTCTCTCCCCGGTCTCTGATTTTTGCCGGTGACCATTCTTCATGGTCGGGCAACGCCGGTCAACAGTCACACCACCACTCGGTTACGGACCAATGACCAGAGCCGTTGTCGCAGCCATGTCGAGCACCATGCCCGCCCAGGGACCGTCCTGGATGGGAACCCCGGCCTGCTGGAGAGCATTCCGAATCAGAACGGGGTCCAGACCGGGGTCGGAACTCAGCAGGAGAGCGACCGTCGCCGACACGAAGGGCGCGGCCATGGATGTCCCGCTCGATGTGCCGAAGGTCTGATCGTCGAGGCCGCCGTACACTGCCTCTCCCGGAGCCGCAACGGTGATGTGCTCCGTACGGTTTGAGAAATCGGCCAGAGCCGGACCATTCTCGCTGAGTGCCGCAACCGCCATCGTGTGGCTGTCGGACGCCGGGAACGGCATCGAGGTCAGACCGTCGTTGCCGGCGGAGGTCACGACCACGATTCCCAGCTCGGCGGCTCGCTCGAGGAGAAGATCGACGGCCGTCGACCGCTCCTGGTAGACCAGCGACAGGTTGATGATGTCGACACGGCGTTGCAGAGCATCGGCGAGGGCCAACGCCAGATCGTACGCCGTTCCACCGCCGTCATCGTCGAGCACCCGGTACGGAAGGATCGACGCGCCGGGGGCTGCGATGGCGATGAGCGAGGCGACGAAGGTCCCGTGCCCGGTGGCCTCGTCGATGTCGCCGTCGCCGTCGTCATCGACTCCGTCGCGTTCCTCCCACGGAGTCAGATCGCCGTCCACCAGATCGAGTCCGCCCGACACCAGACGCCGGCGAAGCACCGGATGCAGCGGGTCGACCCCGGTGTCGATCACCGCGATGACGATGCCATGCCCGTCGGCAAGTTGGTGTGCTTCGATCATTCGAACCTTGTGAACGGCCGGCTGATCGAGGAGTTTTGCGTTTGTCGCCTGACGATCGACCGTGGGATAGCGTCGGCGAACCGTCTCCGGATCGCGGAAGAGGTAGTTGGGCTCCACCGCCGCGACCTCGGCATCGGCGGCCAACTCGGCGAGCAGCTCGTCATCGATGGATTGGGGCCACCACAGCAGCACCGCGAGGTCCCCGACACGACCCGCGACTTCGGCGCCGAATCGATCGGCGATGGCGTCGCCGCTGGCGCCGGTTGCGGGCACCACCAGCGCCTGCTGTGGTTCGAACTCCTGATCGGCCACCGTCGCCGGTTCCGGATCTTCGGCCCTGACTTCGAGGGCGGAGTAGACACCGGTCAGCTCGAGCAGGGTATAGACCTCCGCCGACCAGCCGGGCACGATGTCTGTCCACGAATCGGCATCGCCGGTGAACAGCGTCGAGGGTAGGAGCGCAATGACCGAGCCGTCTTCGAGCTCGATCTGGCTCGAGGTGATGTCGAGGACCCGGCCCTCGATCTCGATATAGCCTTGGCCGCCCTGACTGGTTCCCTCGTATTCGATCTCGACAGCAAGATTTCCTCCGCCCGCGGTGCGGATGGCATCGACCTCGAGGTAATGATCGACGGCGAGCCCCGAGTATGAGCCGATGATGGGATCGAAGACGGTGTCGGCATCGACCCGATAGGTGCGACCGTCGTCCATGGTGAACCGGTCGGGGGGCAGCAATCGGGTGAGCTTGCCTTTGAAGTCGAAATTCAGCCCATCACCGTCTCCGCCGGACCCGCCGGAGACAAGCTCGACCTCGGTGGAGGTGAGCACGGTTCCCTGGAGGTCGCCTCTGGCCTTGATCAAGTCACCGATCTCGAGATCGGACAGGGAGGTGAAATTCTGGAACTCGGTATCCGCCGTGACGACGACCTCGAAGCTCTCCGAACCGACGTTGAGGCGAAACCCGCTTGCGGTGAAGCTCGTGATGTCGCCTTCGAGGGTCGTTTCCCCGCCATCGGTGCGCAGCCGGATCCGGTCGGCGACGATGGTCGAACCATCGAGCTCGCCCCGGACCTCCAACACATTCCCAAGAGCGAGATCGGACAGCTCGCTGAAATCCTGGAACTCGGTATCCGGCGTGACGATGACCTGGATCATTGTCGAGTCGACGTCGAGGGTCAGACCGTCCGGGGTGAAAGCAGTCAGGGTCCCTTCGAGAGTCGTATCCCCTTTGATGGAGGTGGTTCGATGGCGCGCCGGGAATTTTGCCGCTCGAGCGGAGGAGGCCGCGGTCTTCCGATGATGTCGTGTCTGCAAGTTGCCTTCGGGCTCGATCAGCACTTCGAGTCCATTGCCGAGAAGCAAAAGGTCGCCCTGCCCCGGGACCCTCTGTCCGATCACCCGCACCCGCGGCGAGGCGCCTCCAGCCACGGTCACGGCGAGCGCTTGCAGCGCATCCGACGGGTCGGCGAACTCAACCGTCCATCCACCCGCAAGGCCGAGCCGGTACGGCGGATCGACCCAGGTCAGCTCGGCGGTCAGGACCACCGCCACCGGTCGGCCGGTGGTGTTTCCTGTTTCCAGGTCGGATCGCGTTTGCTCCGACCCGGCAAATGCCGACCCGGCGAGTGCAACGACGAGGAGCGTCGGAATCGCGGCACGTTTCACTCTGCTGATCATGAAACACTCCAAGGCCGGTGGTCCCCGAAGAAGTGGAAGTTGCCCCACGTCGCCGGGTTGGGATCGTGCCGACGCAGGGCCTTCACCGCCAGGCGGAAGGCGTCGCCGGGGTTCTCGAGATCGCGGACTCCCCGGTAGAACTCGAGATCGAAAGAATAGGCTACATCATCCCTCACCGGCGAGATCGCACCCACCACCGACCGCACGCCGCCGGCTAACAGGGACCGAAGGAAACCGTCATAGCGGTGTTCGAGGTGGTCGTCACCCATGCGAACGCCCGAGCAGACACCGAAGGTCACCAGAGTTGCGGCGATGCGGGTTGCGGCGAGATCGTGCACCGTCACATAGCCGTCGCTCAATCGCAGCCCCGAGGCCGACGGGATTCCGTCGAGAACGACCGCGTGGCCGGCGAGGTGGACGATGTCGTACGAGGAGAGCATGTTGATGAACTCAGCCCGGGTGGTGGTCTCGATGGCGACGGAGGTGTCGATCATCTGCGCCAGCTCTCGGACCTCTTCGGCGACCATGGGCAGCTCGGCGCTCGATGCGGCGCCGAACGCGATCCGATTCGGCGATCGGGGTCTTTCGCCCAGCAGGGCGGCGGCGACACCGGCGCCGGGAACGAGCGAGAAAATCGCACGGTCGATCAGGGGCGGGTGATTCTCGGTCTCCATCGCCGCCCAGGGAAGATGGTACAGCTCGGCGTGGGGCGCCAACCACAGACCTCGCCAGCCCTCGGCCGGCAGCGGCTGCAGCAGGATATCGCCCAGGCGTCGGAGTCGATGCCTGAGGGCGCTTGCCGAGCTGCGAGACGAAGGTCCCTCTCTCCAGGTCGCGGTGTCCATGTGGAAACGCACCGAGGCGGTCAGCGAGCGGATCTCCGGAGCCATGTTGCGGACCCGCTCGACCCGGAGCTTCCCCCGCCAGGCGATGAAGACCACGAGATCACGCGCATCGAGGAAGTACTCGACGAAGAGATCGTTTTGAGGCATACGCTCCAGCAGCACCTTGGAAACGGGTCGCCCGACGGAGCCGGGGAGCAGGCCTGGCCATCTGCGCGCCAGCGCGGCCTCGGTTTCCAGAAGCTGGCCCTCGAGACCTTGCAGCTCGCGGTGAATGTGGATGCCGAACCGCCGAATGCGCGGCTCGTCCTGGCCCTCCACCCGACTCAAGAGGGCCGCGAGACGAGCCCGCAGCTCCTGCCAGCGGCGAACTTGCGGATCGTCGCCGCGGTCGGCCCGCCGCGCCAGCTCGTCGATGAACCAGCCCGAGCGGAACCGCGACAGGATGTCGAGAGCGCGGCGGCGATCGCGCGACGTGTTCCGTTCCAGGAGCGCCGCCATGAGATCCAGATACACATCGCCGCGCATCCTGAGAAAGGCGCTCCGGTCCGATGTTGCGGAGAGTCGTCCATGCAGGTGGTCCGCCCAGTGGACGGCCCTGAAGAGGTGGCGGGTGGAACCCGGGCCGCCGATTCTGCCGAGGACGTGATGAGATATCAGCCTCACCCATGCCGATCTCTGATTGCCGGCCAGGGCTTGGTTGGCGCAACGCCTGGCCGCACCGCGATTGCCGCGCTCGAGATGACGTTCGCCGGCCCAGGCGAGACCGAGCGATGCTCGGTGGCGAAGCCCGCCGGCTGCCAGTCGCCGAGCCGCTCGAACGGTCTCGGCCGGATCGGCCGAGGAATCCAGTTGGGCCATGTCAACCGTCAACAGATCTCGTTGATGCCGCATTTCCGGGCCGCGGAGCCCTTCGACGGCGCCTCTCCAGTCGATGATTCGGCCCTGAGAAGCCTCAACCACTGCATGCAGCCGCAAAGCTCGAACCTCGTCGTGCAGCAGCCCCGCCGTGCGGAGCCTGGGCAGTGATCGCGCGAGCCGCGCCTTGGCCAGGTCGAGCTCACCGACCTCGGTTTCCGCCGTGGCGAGATCAACCTCCGCGCTCAGTTCCATCCCCAGATCACCCTCGAGACGCGATGCGTCGATCACCTGCTGCCAGCGATCGAAGGCCGCCTCGACCCGGCCGACGGCGAACTCGGTTTCAGCGAGATTGAGTTCAGCGTGGCGAGCGAGGTTCGCCAAACCGAGTTCGCGAGCTGCCGCCGCAACCTCCCGGTGCTCGAGTGCCGCTTCCGAGAATCGGCCGCCGAGGGCGGCGGTATTCGCCAGATTTGCTCGTGCGAGCAGGTGTCTGAGGCTCCCGGGCTCCATGCGGCGTATGGCCCGCCGCCAGAGGCGCTGAGCACGATCGACGTGATCGGCGGCATCCTCAGCGCAAGCCAGGTTGGCCAGGGCCACCGCTCCCCGTTCGGGGTCTCCGCGCTGGATGAAGCGGTTTTCCAGTCGTCGTGCGAGCCGCCGCGCCCGGTCCAGACGGAGCTGCTCCCCGTAGCAATCGATCAACAGCAGGCTGGCCCGATCGGCGAGATCGAGACGGCCGCATCGGGTCATCCCGCGTGCCGCTTCGCGAAGATCCTCTTCGGCACGAACAGTCTCTCCGGTGAGGTGAAACACAACCCCGGTCGCCCAACGAATGTAGGCGCTGAACAACGAGTTGTCGGTTCGGGTGGAGGTGGCTTTCAGCGACCACTCGAGACCGCGACCGGGCTTCGCCCGGGCGAGATGTTCGGCGAAATCACGAAGACGCTCCCCCGC
This sequence comes from Thermoanaerobaculales bacterium, assembly GCA_029287235.1. Taxonomy (GTDB): domain Bacteria; phylum Acidobacteriota; class Thermoanaerobaculia; order Thermoanaerobaculales; family Sulfomarinibacteraceae; genus JAHECW01. The sequence goes on along the minus strand of JARFRM010000227.1, from coordinate 9,615 downwards.
CGCCTCTTCCTCACCCGAGGCCAGCAGACGCGCGACCTCGTCGGGAAGCTCAGCGTGGATCTCATGGCTCATCATCGGTCCCGATCTCGACCTTGTGCACGACCATCAGTTGATCACCGAACCACCATGTACCCCTGTAGGTCCCGGGAGCCAGTTCCGTCAGGTTGAACTCGCCGAACCGATCGACATCCGACAGACGAACCCGCCCGTCGGGCGGCGTCAGCGCAAAGGTGCCGCCGATCTCACGATCCTCTTCAACCGATGCGATCTGACCGACGACGGAGACGGTTGACTGAGATCCTTGAGCCCCGACCCGCAGCATCAGGGTGTATGGTCCGGCGTGGAACTCCATGATCTCACCCGAAGCCACTCCGCGAGCCATTGCCGGCGCGGCCGCCGACGAGCGCACGAGCTTCGCGATCAGGTGAGGGATGCGACTCTGACCCGGTCCGAGCTGTCGGAAGAGCACCCTGAGGCGGTGAAGCTCCGATTCATCGAGGGTCTCGCGGTTCATCTCGCGCAGCGCTTCGAGCCTGTCAACCCAGAGATTCCGCACCGAGCGGCACCGTGAACAGCCCGCGATGTGGGACTCGGTCTCGAGCGAACCGTCGTCCTCGATCAGGTCGATGATTTCCGTCTCGGTCAAATGATCCATATCACCCTCTCACCGAAACAGTGCGCTCAGCCATCGGAACGAGACAGTTTTTCGATCAATTTTCCCAGCCGTTTCATACAGCGCCGCCGGATCGGACCGATGGAGGTCGCCGAGAGATCCTCGTCTCGGGCCACATCCTTGTAGGAGTCCGGCGGTTCCTTGAGCATCAGTCGGTTGAGCAGTCGTTGGCACCGCGCCTCGAGCCGGGAGAACGCCTGTCGCAGCCGAGCAAGATCCTCCGCTCGGATCATCTCGTCGTCATACCTCGGATCGCTGACGGCGGTGCCCTCTTCGAGCATGGAGGCCGGCCGCCGTTGACGGATCATCTCGAGCGATTGGAAGCGGGCGATGCCCGCGAGCCATGGGGCCAACTTCCTTGGTTCCCTCAGGCTTTCGAGCTTCTCCAACGCCACAAGCGCCACCCGTTGAACCACATCGCGGGCCTCTTCCGAATCACAGCCGGTCCGTCGAGCGACGGCCTTGACAAGCGGACCGTACCGCTGCCACACCGTCATCCACGCATCCTCATCGCCTCGCCGGCAGGCGATGACCAACGCCTGGTCCTTCTCTCTGTCGTCGGTCCAAGTCTCTTGATGGCGACTCACTCTCGGATTATACCGCCGGCCCCTTGCGTGCGAGTCGCTCGGTGTGGCCCGGGCTCGAATCAAGGCGAGACCGACGGCGTGACCGTGATCCCCGCTGCTCGAACCGTGACCGGGACTGTCTTTCCTACCCGCAGGACAAAGGTGCTGGGGTCCTTGAGCCCCCACTCGACGTACGGCACCGAAAAAGACGCCTCCGCCTCGACCGCCCCATCGGCCATGGTGACCCTGATGGGAACACTCACGGGGTGCTCGACGCCGATGATCTCGATGATGCCGGTGAGGTTGATCTCGCTCGTGCCGGCGGGGTTGAGATCGCCCTCGATGCTGCGTGCCCTGAAGACGATGCGCGGATGCGCGTCGGAGAGCAGCACCTTGGTGTGCATCTTCTTGTCGCGTTTTTTGTTCTCGGTGTCGGCGCTGGCCGACGCCACCACTGCCTCGCCCGAAGCCTCGCCGGTTTCGGTGTCGATAGTGAAATCGGCGTGGTCGAGGCTTGCGGTGCCGTGCACGGTGTGCATGGTGGCCTTGAGCGTGAAGTCGATGGTGGTCGACTCGGGTGGAAGGTGAATCTGGACCTCGGCGGCGACCGCCGGGAGAACAGCGACGATGGCTCCCAAGAGAACGGAAGCGATTTTCTTGCGCATGGGATCCTCCCCCTGGAATCCGGTCAGAGCCGGATCCTGAGCATGGTTCGGAGATTGATGAGGGGATCGTTCTCGGTCGTGGTCGATGGTGGTCGCATCACCGAAAGCGGGCTGTAGAAGAGCTCGGCGGCGATGGAGAAGCGTTGGCTCAGCTTCCACGAGGCGCCGCCGTTGATCGACCAGGTCCAGCCGCTCGCCAGCAGAAGCGAACGGTCGAGAATTCCATCGGTGAGGGCGTCGACCTGAAACTCCATGTCCATGTAGTTTGCGGCCAGTCCCCAGTGGAACATCGTCTTCTTGACGAGGTAGCCGCCGGTGAAGGCGAGCCCGGCGTAATTGAGACTGAGCTCGTCCTCCGATGGCGCCTCGCAGCCCCAGATGTTGTCCGGCGGGCCCGGCGGATGTGATGCCTCCTCCGCGGTGCAGGTCAGATCGCCCTTGATGGTGCCGATCTGGCCGTAGATCCGGCCACCCAACACCAACGGCCCGTTTGCGTAGAACGGCCGTTCGAGACCGACGGAAAAGAGATTCGCCTTCACTCCGTTCAGTTCCACCGGCGGGACCCAGGCGATGTCGAGGGAGAGCTTGGCGGGCATCCCGATGGTGACCCGCGGACGGAAGATGGCGGGCAGTCGGTTGAGATCCTCGACCTTGGCGCCGTCGAAGCCGATGCGCCGCTGATCCTCACTGAGCTGGGGGATGGTGTCGAGCTCGAGTCCGATCTCGAAGGACCACTTTCGGCGCTCTTCGGGGGCCCCGAGCCCGGTCAGCAGGCTGACCGAGTTGAAGAACTTCATTGCCCAGGCCTCGGGCCGGTCCCAGTCGAGCTCTTCGACGTCGTCGATCACCTGGGCCCGACCGGGCAAAGCCACCGTAAGCATGGCGAGAAGGGCCGGGAGAATGACGAGGCTGCGTAATCTGTGCTGTCTGGTTTTCACGGGGTGTCCTTTCGCTGGGCGAAAATCCGCGGGCGACCCGTTCGAGGGTCGCCCGCGATGTACGGCTCGATGATCAGTCGTTTGGCGCCCCACGTTCGACCCAGTCCCGCAGAAGGTCCTGCAGGTCCTGCGACAGCGGTCCGCCGCCACGCGGCATCTGGCTGCCGTTGATGGACCCGTCACCGATCACCTTGAGATAGAGATAGCTGTTGTCGGGATCGTTGGGTTCGATCAGATTGACGGAGGGCTGTTGGGCCGAGGCGACGTTGACGATCTCGCCGTACGAAGCCCCTTCGCTCAGGTCGAGGCCCTGCGCCGGCGACGACCCGCCGTGGCAGCCGGAGAACGCGCAGCTGGCGCTGAAGATCTGAGTCTGGACCGCGGTGAAGGTTGCGAGCTCGCCTCCGCCGCCCTCGACGGTGATGGTGCGCGTGTCCGGAGTCGGGTCAACTGCTCCCCGGGAGTCGGTGACGGTGAAGGTCACGGTGTAGGTCCCCGACTCGTCGTAGGTGTGGTTTCCGGGCGACAGGCTGGTCGAGCTGATCCCGTCACCGAAGTCCCAGTGATAGGTCATCTCGTCGCCGTCGGGATCACTGGCACTGCCGGTGAAGCTGACCGTTTCCCCTTCTTGAATGCTGACATCGGCGGCGGGATCGACGATGGTCCCGTTGGGCGGCGAGTTTGACGTCATGGAACCGACGACGGGTGCGGGCTCGGCCATGACGAAGATGGCGTCGTTGGTGACGTTGTCCACCGCCGACAGATACATCAGCACGGGCCTCGAAGCCGAGAAGGTGATCAGCATGTCCTCCTGCCGGCGGTCGGCGGGAGGCACCGAGGGCACCAGGTCGAAGATCCCGCGAATCCGGTTTGTCAGCGGCGGCAGGGTGAGGCTGTCGGCGCCGAGAACCGAGCCCCCGGCGTCCCGGACGTCGATCTCGACCGCCACAGTCTCGGGCCACGGGTTGAAATAGCCGACGTTTGTGCGCATACCTTCACCGTCACCGGCGGGTCGATTGGATCCGAGCAGGAGCACGCCAGAGGCCAACACATCGTCCTCGGCGTAGGCCGGAGCGGCCTGGCCGAAGGTCCCGCCGATGGCGGGGTTGTCGCGCTGGTCGTTGAAGATCCAGGCGGCGCCGCGGAACGGCTCCGACGACGCGATCTTGACCGCACCGTTGCCGTTGGCGGCGAAGAGGGCCGAGACGGCATCGTCGATGATCGCCAGCTCGCCGGCGTGGAGCATGATCATTTCAGTGTCGGCCGGGCCGGTACTGCCGGTACTGCTCGAGGGGTACCACTCGGCGTAGGCGGTGGTGGTCTCGTCGGCGAGTCCGATCATTCTCAGGCCTGTGGTCCACTGGCTGCCGGCCTGGCCGACCGCGCGTGAGATCACCGGGAAGAAGAACACGGTTTCGGTGGGTCGAAGCTGGCCGCGGATGGCGCCGCTGGGGTGGTCGCCGTTGTGGACATTGAAGTAATAGTGATCCGGTGATGAAAGAACCCGCATCGCCAGGTCTTCGTCGACATCGACTGCGGTGAACGAGCTCCCGTCGGTGAACGACGCCATGGTGTCGATCACGACGGGTCCGTTCTCCGCGGACGTACCCATGTGGATGTGGGCGGCGGTCGGAGTGGCGATGTTCGCGGTGCTGAAATAGAAGTGCGCCATGGAGTCGTCAAAGGTCACGATGCCGAATCCGTCGCCATCAGGATCGCCGCCCGAACCCACCTGCCGGGAACCGCGCAGGGTGCCGGCGAGTGAGCTGTGGGCGCCGCCATCGCCGAGCACTTGGCCGCGGACGGCGCCGGCCGGGTGATCGCCGTTGTGGACGTTGACGTAGAAAGCGCCGGGAGTGTCGAGCAGTGCTGCGGTCGAACCGCCGGTCACCGCTCCTCGAGCGACATAGATGTTGTTGGAGACCTCGGCGAATGTCGCATCGAGATCGATGGCGACACCGCCGTTGGCGCCGGCGACGCCCGAGTGGATGTGCGCGGCCGTCGGCGTGGCGACATCGGTCACCCAGATGTAATAGTGAGTCGTACCGCCGTCGACGCCGACGGCGGCCACCCCCCACCCGTCGCTGTCGCCGGGATCGCCGGTAACCCTTTCACCGGAAAGAGTGGTGGAAAACCAGGTGGTTTGAGCGACCACCGGAGATGCCGCGGCGGAGACGGCCACCACCACGATTAGACCGAGGAGTTGTTTCTTTGCTTTCATGTTGAGCTCCCTTGCGACCGGATTTTGCAGGTCGACAGTCCGAACGGAAGATAGGCGGGGCACCAGCCGATGAGGGCGGTGCCGAGGAAGACCAGTCCGACGAGGCCGAACCAGCTCTGGTAATAGAGACCGGCGGCGCCGACGGCCAGCCCGAGAACTGCGCGAACGATCCGGTCAACGGTTCCGACGTTGGGTTTCATAAATGACCTCCTAGGGTTGAAGTGTGGATTCTTACGCGAATGAGACACATTATCAAATTTTATATCGCCGATGGAAATCCTTCGGAGCCCCGTTTGTTGAAGGTGGTAGCCACTCGGAGGTGAGTACATGCAGATCACCGCGGTGGGTTCGGCGCTGCCGCCCCACTTCTATGACCAGGACGCCCTCATCGAAGCGTTCAAGAAGCACTGGGGCAAGCGTCACTTCAATCTGGACCGCCTGGAGCAGCTCCACCGCAACGTCCTGGTCGGAGGTCGGCACCTGGCGCTGCCCATGGAGGAGTACGACGAGCTCACGACCTGGGGCCGGGCCAACGACGCCTGGATCCGGGTGGCGCTGGAGGTCGGCGGGCGCGCCGTGTGTGAAGCCCTCGATCGATCGAATCTCACCGTCGACGACATCGACTGCCTTTTCACCGTGACCGTGACCGGGGTGGCGACGCCATCCCTCGACGCCCGGTTGATGAATCGTCTCGGTCTGCCATCGAGGGTCAAACGGGTGCCCATCTTCGGCCTCGGCTGCGTCGCCGGCGCCGCGGGCATCGCCCGCGCGGCCGACTATGTCCGGGCCTTTCCCGACCACGTCGCCGTGCTGCTGTCGGTGGAGCTGTGCTCCCTGACCCTGCAACGCCAGGACTTGTCGATCCCCAACCTCATCGCGTCCGGGCTCTTCGGCGATGGTGCGGCGGCGGCCGTGGTGGTGGGCGCCAACCGGAACGCCCACGGACCGCGGATCATCGACACCCGGTCGGTTTTCTACCCCGAATCCGAAGACGTCATGGGCTGGGACATCAGCGAGTCGGGTTTCCGCATCGTGCTCTCGGCCCATGTTCCCGAAATGGTTCGCCGGCATCTGCGCGGTGATGTGGACGCTTTTCTCGCCGGCCACGGTCTGACCCGGCGCGACATTCGATCCTGGATCTCCCACCCGGGCGGTCCCAGGGTCCTGGAGGCGATGCAGGACACCCTCGGGCTTCCCGACGACGCCCTCGAATCATCCTGGCGGAGCCTGCGCGAGGTCGGCAATCTGTCGTCGACCTCGGTGCTGCTGGTGCTCGAGGAGACCCTCGAACGTTCGGCAGCCGAGCCGGGGACGTACGGTCTGATGGTCGCCATGGGCCCGGGTTTCTGCTCCGAGCTCGTTTTGCTCGAGTGGTAACGTAGCGCGGGCGAGGTGAACATTCTCATCGAGGCCCCTTGCGAAGACCTCGATCTTTCGAGGTTGGTGGTCCGGGGATTTTGCCTTGGAGGGACGCCCGCGCCACAATAGGCCGAGCTCGACAATGGAGCGGACGTCTCGCCGGCAATATGCCGATCCGGGATGTGATCATTGCATGAGGCGACGAAGAGATCGCGGAGGACGACACCGTGGTGGATTGGACCGACTCGCGCGTGCCCTACACTGGGTTGGTGGCCTTGGTGGCATTGATGCGTCTGTTCGAGCTGATCGTATCTCGGCGCAACGTCGCCCGACTGAAAACTCGCGGCGCCGTCGAGGTCGGCCGCTCGCTCTACCCGTGGATGGTGATGGTCCACACCGGTTTTCTGGTGGCCTGCGTCGCGGAGGTTTGGATCCTCGATCGTCCTCTCTTCCCCCGGTTGGCCGTGTTCTGCCTCGGTCTCATGGTCGTCGCCGCCGCCCTGCGCTGGTGGGTGATGGCGGTCCTCGGCGAGCGCTGGAGCACGAGGGTTCTGATCCTGCCCGAGACCGGCCCGGTGACCAGCGGTCCATTCCGACGCCTTCGACACCCCAACTATCTGGCGGTTGTGGTGGAGTTCGCCGCGCTGCCCCTGGTGCACACGGCGTGGCTCACGGCCGGGATCTTCAGCCTGGCCAACGCGATGGTCCTTCGTCGGAGGATCCGGACCGAGGAGAAGGCCCTCGCCGAGACCCCCGACTATCTGACGGTCATGGGTGATCGGCCCAGGCTGATCCCGGGAGCGAAATGACATCAAGCGAGATTCTTGCCGGTATTGAACTCGTTGCTCGAGAACACGTCGATTTCGTGGGTGAGTTGCGGCCGGAGATGCGGTTGGTTGAAGACCTCGAGCTCGACTCGCTCAAGGCGTTGACCCTCGCGATTGAAGTGGAAAACAGATTCCAAATCCGGCTCGACCCTGAGGTCGAGGCCGAGATCGACACCGTTGGCGATCTGGTGGATGTCGTCGGGAGGCTCCTTGCCGACTGAGGATCTCACCCTGGTCGACATGCTCGAGAGGGCTTCGCACAACCCGGAGACCGGGCTGCGGATGATCGACAGGTACGAAGACGCGGAACTCTTCGCCTATCCGGATGTTTGGAGACGTGCGCTCGGGGTCTGTGGCGGTCTCCAGGATCTGGGCGTCGAACCCGGCGATCGTGTGGCACTGGTCTACCCGACCTCCATGGAGTTTGTCGACGCCTTCTTCGGGACCATTCTCGCCGGTGCGTTGCCGGTCCCGCTCTACCCCCCGGTGCGTCTCCATCGGCTCGAGGAGTACCAGGCGCGAACGATCCGCATGCTTCGGGCCGTAGAGGCCGTGTTGGTGCTCGCCGAGAGTCGGGTCCGTAGGGTTCTCGGACCGGCGGTGGCCGCGGCGGAGCCGCCGCTGGGTTGCCGGGTTCTGGGTGATCTGTTCGGCGGGCCGGGTGAGCCGATTCGCCCGAGTGCCGACACGCTCGCCATGGTGCAGTTTTCGTCCGGAACCACCGTGGACCCGAAACCGGTGGCTCTCTCCCACCGGGCGGTGCTGGCGCAGATCGACGGGCTCAACGCCCACTGGCCAATCGACACGGGCATCGATCACAGCGGCGTCAGCTGGTTGCCGCTCTATCACGACATGGGTCTCATCGGTTGTGTCATCGCGGCGGTCGCGGTGCCGGGCACCATGACCTTGATCCCGCCGGAGCTTTTTCTCGCCCGGCCGGCGGTGTGGTTGCGAACCCTCTCGGCCACCGGTGCGACCATCTCGGTGGCGCCGAACTTCGGTTACGGACTCTGTGTCGACAAGATCAAGGACGAGCAGATCGAAGGCATTGATCTCTCGCGGTGGCGGGTGGCCCTGTGCGGCGCCGAGCCGGTGGTGCCGCGGGTCATGCGCCGCTTCATCGACCGTTTCACCCCGTACGGGCTGCGGCCCGAGGCGCTGACTCCGGTCTACGGGATGTCCGAGGCGACCCTCGGCGTGACCTTCTCAGATCTCCGTCGTCCCTTTGTCAGCCGCTGTTTCGACCGTGAGTTACTGAGCCGTGACGGGCGAGCTGTCGAGGCGGTGGATGGGGTCGAGTTGGTCTCGGTGGGGCGGCCCATCGCAGGCGCCGAGGTTCGTGTGGTCGATGGTGACGCCGTCGAGCTCAACGAGGGTCTGGTGGGCGATGTCCTCGCCCGCGGACCGTCGATCATGGATGGTTACTTCAACCGGCCGGAAGCGACGCGCGAGGCATTCAGGGATGGTTGGCTCGACACCGGTGACCTGGGCTTCATCCATACGGGCGAACTCTTTTTGACCGGCCGCAAGAAAGATGTGTTGATCCTGCGCGGGCGATGTCACTCACCAACCGAGGTGGAGGCGGCAGTGGACGAGGTCGCAGGGGTCCGCACAGGTTGCTCGGTGGCTGTCTCCTGGCTGCCCGACGGGGAGGATGGCGAGGTCCTGCTGCTCCTGGTCGAGGCCCATCGCACGGTCAAGCACGATGACTTCGCCGCCCTCGCGGAGGCCTGCCGCAGGGAGGTGAGGTCCGCCACCGGTCTCGCGGTCGACGGGGTGGAGGTGCTCGTTCCGGGCACTCTCCCGCGGACCTCGTCCGGCAAACTGCGCCGGCAGGAGAGCCTCCGGCTTTATCTGGCCGACGAACTCGACGCCCCGAGACCCATGACCCCTTGGCGGCTTGCCGGTGCGGCGGTCAGGGGATCGCTCGAGGTGGCGCGGCTCAACCGGAAAATCCGCGGGCGTGGCTGACCTGCAGCCCCCGACGTCCGCCAATCTGCCGGTCCCGTCGTCGGCTCCTTGCGGGCGGGACGCCCGCACCACAATCGAACCGGACCCATCGAGGCGCGGGCGTCCGCCACGAGCTTCCACAGAACTCGGTCCATTGTGGCGCGGGCGTCTCGCCCGCGAGAATCCTCAGACCTCGAGGCTACGAATACCCATTGCGCCTTTGCGGGGGTCGGGTGTCTGAAACGCCGGATCTTCTGATTGTCGGTGGTGGCCCAGCGGGTCTTGCCACCGCCATCGAAGCTCGGCTCGCGGGGCTCGAAGCCACGGTCATCGATCGCCGCCGGCCGCCAATCGATGTGGCGTGCGGCGAAGGACTCATGCCCGCAGGAGTGGACCATCTGCACAGGCTTGGAGTG